>CAKZLZ010000112.1 GCA_937127435.1 uncultured Verrucomicrobiota bacterium
TTCATCATGATTCTGCAATTTCTTTTCATCCAGAGTGGCGCATAGGGAGTCAAAAAAGACATTGCCCCGTTGTGCCATCTATTGATCCACACTGGGGATGTTTGCCCGTTTGATTTTCGCTTTGGTGAAGCGCATGATGTTCTGCAGTTTGTAGACTTCGCGGCCGGCCACCAATGTGACCGCTTTTCCACTACTTCCGGCACGACCTGTACGCCCGATCCGGTGCACATAATCCTCGCCGTCATCGGGCAAGTCATAGTTGAAGACCACTTCAATATCTTTTACATCCAAACCGCGGGCCGCCACATCTGTGGCAACCAAAAACTCAATGTTCTTCTTGCGGAAACGATTCATCACGCGTTCGCGCATTTGTTGAGACATGTCCCCGTGCAGTTTGTCAGCCAAATATCCCCGGGCTGACAAATGCTCGACCAGATCATCCACCATCATTTTGGTGGCACAAAAGATGATGCCGTAACGGACATCTTCAAAATCGATCAATCGGCAAAGGACTTCCAATTTACTGCGGCGGTCAACTTCGTACCATACCTGATCAATTTCCGGGGCCGTGAGTTCCGAGGCTTCGATTTTGATCCACACCGGATCCTGAGTAAATTTTTTGATCAGACGTTTAATGCCCGCGGGCACCGTGGCAGAAAACAGAACGGTCTGACGTTCTGCCGGCATTTTGTCTAAAATCGCATTGATTTCTTCGGTGAACCCCATGTCCAACATCCGGTCCGCTTCGTCCAGAATAATGGTTTTCAGCTCATCGAGCTTCATGGTCCCTTTTTCCAAATGATCCAAAACCCGTCCGGGAGTACCAATAACAATATGGGCACCTTTCTTTAATCCCCGCAACTGACGGTCATAGGACTGACCTCCATATACCGGCAGCTCACGTACGCCGGGTTTGCCCCGGGTTAATTTGGAGATTTCATCTGCAACTTGCAGGGCCAATTCACGGGTGGGACACAAGATCAATACTTGGGTTGCTTTAGAGTCCTGATCAATCCGTTCGATCGCGGGAATACCAAAGGCGGCCGTTTTACCGGAACCGGTTTGAGATTGCCCCACCATGTCCTTCCCTTCCAATAATGGGGGGATTGACTCCGACTGAATGGGCGTTGCCGCTTCGAAACCCATCTTCTGCACAGCCTTGAGCATGCTTTCTGAAAGGTTTAATTCTGAAAATAGTTTTTTATCCATGGGTGCATATAGACTAATTTAAAGCATAAAGCCATCATCAAACGCAGGGGGATTACGAAGATATGGGGCGATTCAGCATCACAACGCAGGGTTGCGACCGCGATCTGCCGGAATGCATCCTTCATCCAACATCTGATTACTTCTGTTTTTGAATTGCCTCACCGCCCCTCTCCTGCCAGAAGAACGCATCTCAATTTTGTTCTCATCTTAAGGTATAATTATGATTTCCGCTGTCTCTCTCACCATGCGTTATGGTGAAAAAACTCTTTTTGAAAATGTAAGTGTAAAATTCCGTTCCGGCAACCGCTATGGACTGATTGGAGCCAATGGCTCCGGCAAATCGACTTTTATGAAAATTCTATCCGGACAACTGGAAGCCTCTGCGGGTGAAGTCGCTCTGGATACAGGCTGCACCATGGGGTTTTTACGCCAGGACCACAACACCTTTGATGATCAGTCGGTTATTGATACCGTTTATCAGGGAAATGAACTGCTCTGGAAATTGCACCTGGAACGTGAACATCTTTATACCGCCGCTGAATTAACCCCGGAAGAAGACGAGCGTATCGCCCATATTGAAGACGAGTATGGTGAAGCGGGCGGGTATACCATGGAAACCGACGCCGCCAAGATGCTCGACGGACTGGGATTGCCTGAAGACAAACGCGAAGAACCTATGGCCACCCTGCCGGCCGGTTTAAAACTTCGGGTATTGCTGGCCCGGGTACTTTTCGGCACCCCCGACGTCCTCCTCCTCGACGAACCGACCAACCATTTGGATATGGCCAGCCGTGATTGGCTGGAGACATTTCTCCAGGGATATACGGGTACCGTAATCGTGATTTCTCATGACCGGTATTTCCTCAATGCGGTTCCGACCCATATTGCAGATTTGGATTATCAGCAGATGCGGATGTTCACCGGGAATTATGATGATTTCATGACCACCAACGCCATGCTCATGGAAAAACGCTCCCGTGAGAACGCCACCAAAGAAAAACGGATCGATGAACTCCGCAGCTTTATTAACCGTTTCGCCGCGAATGCCAGTAAAGCCCGGCAGGCCACCTCCCGCCAGAAAGAGCTCGAAAAAATCGAAGTCGATAAAATGAAACCCTCTTCACGGGTTTCTCCATACATTCGCTTTGAATCGGCGAACCGTTTGGGGGATCGGGTGTTTGAATTTGATAATGTGGGGAAAGCGTTCGACGAAAAGTTATATGAAAACTTTTCCGCCACCATTGGACCCGGAGAAAAAGTTGCGATTATTGGCGGGAACGGTGTGGGTAAAACCACCTTGCTCCGGATGATGTGTGGAGAACTGAAACCCGATACCGGCAGTGTTTCCAGAGGGGAAACGGTTGAACTGTCTGTCTTCCCTCAGGAAGCCATGACCGTTTTGGAATCCGGGAAAAAAGCCATTGATTGGCTGTCTAAATTCTGCACCGATGAACAACAAAAAGAAACCGAACTCCGTTCGGCCATGGGACGGATGCTCTTCAAAGGTGAAGCCGTATTCAAACCTTGTGAAGTCCTCAGCGGAGGAGAAAAAGCCCGGTTGATTACCGCAGCCATGATTATGCAGCAAGGCAATGTGTTGGCGTTGGACGAACCCACCAATCACTTGGATTTGGAAAGCATTGAATCCCTGAACTATGGCCTCAGCCTGTTTGACAATACCGTGATCTTCGTCAGCCATGACCGGGAATTTATTTCCAGTTTGGCCACCCGTATTCTGGATATCCGCGACGGCCAAATTGTGGATTATCCGGGGACCTTAAAAGAATACGAGGCATGGAAAACCAAACAGAACCGCAAGTAATTCCGGACGCGCCCGCCCGGCGTCAGCCTCTAATTGATCAGATGCATCAATTGGCTGAAAACGGAAATCATTGTGGAGGCTGCAGCGGGGTCTGTTGTACCTTTCTCGCGAATTCCATGTTAATCACTCCGGTTGAAGCCCTGGACCTTAAAACCTGGCTTCAATCACAAGATCGATGGAACGATGATCTGATCATCCGTTTAAAAGACTGTATTAAGAAATTCCGCTTGGACCAGGATCTGGGTGACGGGCGCAGGTCTTTCCGCCGGACCTATACCTGTCCATTCTATCGCAATGGCCCCCAGGGATGCAGCATTTCCCGGCACCACAAACCCTATGGTTGCCTGGCCTTTAACGCCCGGAGCCCGGGGCTTACCGAAGGCGGCGATTGCGCATCCGACCAGGAATCATTAAAAACACTGGAATCAGAGGCAGAAGCTTCCCACAACCAGTTTTTGAAACTGAAGCATCAATGGCTCTTTGAAAAAGCGCCCATTCCTGTTGCTTTGCTTTCAATTATTGAAGGCTGAACCCATCGGCCATCCAAACTTCAGATTGTACTTTTCACCCTTTTTGGGGTATCTTCTTTAAAAGAACCCACTGAATACCATGAAACGATTCATTATATGGCTGTTTATCAGCTTTACCCTGCCCTTTCTTGATGCGGGAGAGGAAATCAACACAGAACTCCTTACCTTGGCCCTTGGGGATTCGGTTGAGAAAATGCTGGAAGTTCTGGGGGAACCGAACGGAAAAATGGAATCTGGAGATTTCAGTATCTATTATTTTAAATTGGGTACGGTCAAATTGAAGTCCGATAAGATATCCTCGCTGGATATCATCAGTGAAGCTGAATGGCAAAACCGCCAGAATGCGGAGGCCGTTGCCCGTGCGGAAAATACACAAAAAGGCGAAGAGATCCTGGCATCCATTATCGATGATGAAAAATTTGCCGCTTTACCGGCTGAAAACCGCTTGGCCTTCTGGGAGCAATTCAGAATAGATTATCCGGATGTGGATATTTATGTCCTTTATTCACAAGCAAAAGTGGAAGCGGATATCATTGCGGATGAGAAAGCCGCCCGGCAGCGGGAGGATGATCGTCTGAATTCTTTGGAACGGAGGGTGATGATGGCGGAAGCCGAAGCGAGAAATGCGACCAATGTCGCACAAAACCAGCAACTCTATAATCAAAACCGTTATTACAATGATTATCCCTCGGTCGTAGTGATTCCCCAGTCCTATTATGTTCGAAAAAAAGGACATGAAAACGGGCATCACAATCCCAAACCGACACATCCGATCTATAACGGAACCACCCTCAGCGGCACCGCAATTACCCCCGGGGTCAACCTGAATATCAGTGGGTCATTCGGCAGTCAATCATCCAGTACCACAACCAATACCAGCGGGTTCGTAAATGGTCAGAATGGGGTCATGCGGATTCAAAGCAGTCAAGGCTTTAAACGTATGTTCTATTAAGACGGAGCTGCCCCCTCATTCGTCAGATCCAAGGAATACCGTGTTTGGTACTTTTAGTACGTCCACTGTTGTGTTCATTTACACGCGCTTGCAAATCTTGACAGTGCCCTTTGTAATATTTTCCCGTACGTTGGCTTTGCAAAACGTAAAAATAGAATTTGGGTTGCTCACACATTTTCTAAAAAAAGAATAAAAAAAATGGTGGCCCGAGTCGGATTCCCTGGCCGTCGCGAGCGACAGCTCGGGCAGGCGAACCAACGACACAAGGATTTTCAGTCCTCTTTTGAAGATAGCTGTCGCAATATCTTTAAAAGTTCACGTCCCCCAAGATAAGTTTTACTCTCTTGTTCTCGATGAATTGCGGAGGCCCTGCTTGGAAATTCTTCAGAATACACTAAAATCCAAGGAATACCGTGTTTGGTACTTTTAGTACGTCCACTGTTGTGTTCCTTCACCCGGGATTGCAAATCTTGACAGTGCCCTTTGTAATATTTTCCCGTACGTTGGCTTTGCAAAACGTAAAAATAGAATTTGGGTT
>CAKZLZ010000113.1 GCA_937127435.1 uncultured Verrucomicrobiota bacterium
TTCTTCACATGTGGTGTGCCCGGTCGCCAAAAACTCTCCGCCGGATCCCCATAAATCCCGGAAGCCCACAGCCAGGGCAGCCCCTCTTAATTTTTCCACCGACGCATGTTCACGAATCAATCCCCGTAAATTCTCGTCCAAACGCAAAAGTTCAAACAGCCCTCTTCGGCCTGCATACCCTTCCCTGCATTTGGGGCAGCCTACCGCCTTTTTGATGCCGGAGGTTTCCAGATTTTTTAATGCCAAAGGAAGATCAGGTGACGGATCCGGGACAGCACAATGCGGACAGAGGACTCTGACCAAACGCTGCGCCATCGCCCCCCGGGTGGCTTCCGCAACCAGAAAAGGTTCCACCCCCATGTCCGTCAAACGGAGAGATGCGGAAATCGAATCATTGGCATGCAATGTACTCAAAACCAGATGTCCGGTCATGGAGGCGCGCATCACAATTTCCGCGGTTTCTTCATCCCGGGTTTCTCCAACCAAAATCACATCGGGATCCTGACGCAGAATGGAACGTAAGCCCGCGGCAAAGGTTAATCCAATCCGGGGTTGCACGGCCATCTGACCAATGCCGGGCAATTGGTATTCAACCGGATCTTCAATGGTTAAAACATTGCGTCTGACCGTATCCAACTCCTGTAAGGCCGCATACAAGGTGGTCGTTTTCCCGCTTCCCGTGGGACCGGTAACCCAAATAACTCCGTGGGGGTTCTGCAGAAGTCCCCGGAAACCTTTCATCACCGTTTCCGGCATCCCGAGCTCTTCTAAAGAAAAATGTGTACTTTCCCGACCCAACAACCGGAGCACCAGCCGTTCACCATCCGCCACCGGCAAACAGGACACCCGAATATCCACTTCCCGGTTTCCCACCCGCACTTTCGCATTTCCGTCTTGGGGCAGGCGCCGTTCCGCGATGTCCAGCCGGGCCATAATTTTAATTCGCGAAACCACCGCATCTTCAAATCCGTGTTCGACTTCGGCTTGTGGGGCAAGCACCCCGTCCACGCGGAAGCGAACTTCCAGATGCTTTCCATGGGGTTCTAAATGAATATCCGAAGCCCCCTGTTCCAAACCATCCAACAAAAGACGGCTGACTTTTGCCGCAACCGGTGCATCCGTGGATTGCCGTAACAGATCTTCACGATCATCATAAACGGCTGCCGAGGGCCCCTCATCGATGGCTTCCTCAACGGTCTCCGTTTTGCGGGAAAAACAGCGGTCAATCCCTGAGAGCAAAACATCTTCGGGAATAAGAATCGGTTCCACGTCGCCTTTGAGGATGACCCGCAATTCAGGCACCCGGCTTTCAATGGCCGGATCCACACAGGCCACCAGAACTTCACCGTCAATCCGCAAGGGAAGAAAAGGGACACTGCGAAGAAAATCCACCGGTAAATCTGTGGTTAATTCGCGGTCAAACCATTCTTCTGGAATTTGTTCGCTTACTTTACACTGGAACTTTTCCGCCAGCTGACGCAGGGATTCAAGTTCAGTTGACGGGGTCATTTCTGCTCGCGGGGATCGGTATCGGGTGTATCCATGCCCATTTTATTACGCCAACGATCGGTCATCTTGTCATTATCAACCGCATCGGTCACAATATAGGGGGTGACGAAAATCAGTAAATTGGTTTTTTCTTTGCTTTCGGTCGTGCTTCTGAAGAAAAATCCAAGGAAAGGAATACTGCCCAAAATGGGAACTTTATTTTCAACGGCGACCACATCCTCACGCATCAATCCGCTAATGACCACCGTGGCACCATCCGGCAGCGTCAAAACACTTTTCACTTCACGACGGGCAATGGTGGGGGTGAGCGCCACCCCGTCGGAACTTTCCTGGACGATCGCCTCAATGGTGGGATTTAAATGCAAGGTAATCTCATTGTTTGGATTCACTTGCGGTTTCACGGTCAGTTTAATCCCCACATCCATCCGTTCAACATTCTGGATCACATCCCGATCACTTCCGGTTCCCCCTTCAATCACTGATTTCAGAATCGGAATATTGTTCACCACACTCATGCTTGCTTCCGCATTGTTCTGGGTGCGCAGAGGGACATGGGAGAGGATATTCACATCCCGTTTACCCTGAAGCGCCTGAAGCAGGAATGGAAGGCGGGCCACTTCGGTTCCATCCGGCAACGTAACCGTTCCCCGCGCCAAACCAAAGGTGAGTCCTTGCGGAAAAAGATTCTCAGTCAACAACTGGTTGATTTGGTCCTCTTCACCCGGACGGCTCCGGCCAATTACCGTGGTGGATCCATCTTGAGGATCGTCGATGGCACTCCATTCCACACCCAAATCCAATGAATTGTTTTGGGAGACTTCCACAATCATGACTTCAACCATCACTTGCTGCTGCGGACGGTCAATTTGCATCAGCAAATCTTTTACCGAGGCAAAAGCAAGCGCACTGGCATCCACCAAAACCGCATTGTTTGCGACATCCGCTTCCACTGCGATGCTGTCACGGGCATCCTGGGATGTCCGTTGAGCCAACAAGGCGGTCAATTGTTTGGCCGCGGCTTCCGCATCCAAATAATTCAAAAATACCGCACGCAAGCGCCCCGAAGCCAGACCGTCGGCCGGGATATCGAGTTGTTCCACCATTTCTTTGACCTGCTTCAGTTGAAGAGGCCCGGCGGAAACAATCAAGGAGTTGGCCTGCTCGGCCGCCACCAATGTGAAATCTGCAGGCACGTTCCCCCGTCCGGCCACAACTTCCTGAACCCGGGTGGAAATTTGTCTGCCGGAACTTTCCGCACCCGCCAATGCCTGGCTAATTTGGATGGCAAGTTCTCGGGCGGACGCATATTTCAGTGGGATCACAGTCAGGTTTGTGGATTGTCCCGGTCGATCCAACTCTGCAATCAGCTCTTCAATACGTTTCAAATTCGATGCGGTATCAGTCACAATTAAATGATTCGTCGGGGCAAACGCAGACAGACTGCCCTGCTTCGCCTGCCGCACCATCGGCTCAAGCAGCGGACGTAAATCTGTAGCCCGGATATGTTCAAGCTTCAACACCCGGGTCACCAGGCCCACCCCGCTTAAATCCTGATCGGCACCCAGCACCGGGGCTTCTAGCGGATCTTCGCCAATCAGTTTGCGCACATGATAGGTCCCGTCCCGGTCCACAACCGTAAAACCACTTCCTTCCAACACCGCAACAAACAAAGGAAACACTTCGTCCTGACGGATCTTCTCGCGGGTGATAACGGATACCCGTCCCGTAACAGAGGCGTCCATCACAAAACGTTTTCCGGTTTGAACCCCCACCAGATTTACCAGATTCCCCAATTCCACCTGCTCAAAATTGAAATTCACATACGGAACTTCGGGTGAGGTCTGTGCACGCAAAAATCCAATACAAAGCAGCATACACAAAAGCCATGTTTTCATCGGGTAATGCCTCGTTGAGAATTTTTCACAAATTTTTCTAAATGTTCGATTTCCGGGGTGCGCGGCAGGGTATCCTGACTCACGGCAACCATTTCTTTGGCCCCCAACTTCTTACGGTATAACAAGCGGTAGCCATCCAGCAAGGCACGAATCTGATCTTTTGGAACCCCGTGACGCTCTAATCCAATCTTATTGATGCCCCGTACTTGCAGAGGATTCCCGTCCGCAGTCATAAAAGGCGGGATGTCCTGGACCACTTTTGAACAGCCGCCGGTGATTGAAAGTTTTCCAACGGTCACGAACTGATGAACTCCGGTAAGCCCGCCAATAATGGCCTGATCTTCTACGATGACATGGCCGGCCAACGTGGCGGCATTGGCCATAATCACCTCGTCACCTAAGATGCAGTCGTGTGCGACATGACAATAAGCCATAATGTGACAGCGGTCCCCCACAATCGTAAAATCCCCGTCAAAAGTGGCCGCGTTTACCGTCGCATATTCACGTAAAGTCGTGCCGGATCCGATTTTAACCCCCGGACGCCCTCCTTTAAACTTCAAATCCTGCGACTGGGTTCCCACCGAACAAAAAGGCCAAAAGGTACAATCATCGCCGATTTCTGTAAATCCGTCGATATTCACATGGGATTTTAAAACGCACCCTTTGCCAAGCGTCACATCCGCTCCAACAATGCAAAAGGGGCCGATCACCACATCTTCCGCGATCTCCGCATCAGGATGGATGACTGATCTGGAGTCAATCTCTGGCATAAGCAGCCTCAGGAACGTTCAACGTGGAACATCAATTCGCCTTCGGAGACCACGACGCCATTCACTTTTGCGGTGGCCTGCACTTTCGCCAAATTTAAGCGGGCTTTAATCATGACAATTTCCATGATCAGGGTGTCGCCGGGACGAACGATTTTACGAAAGCGGGCTTTGTCGATTGAACTGAAGTATGCGATTTGGCCGTCACGGTCATTGCGCTTGTTCAATAAGATGCCTGCGACCTGCGCCATGGCTTCCATTTGCAATACGCCGGGCATCACCGGGTTACCGGGAAAGTGACCTTGGAAAAAGGGTTCGTTTACGGTGATATTTTTCAAACCGACAATACGGGTATCCCAATCGCTTTCAATAATCCGGTCTACCAACAGAAAAGGGTAACGGTGCGGGAGGGTGTTCATCACCTCATCAATGCCAAAATCATCCATAAAATCTCTCTCGAATAAAAAGGGTTCTGCACTTGCCGGCGGACCGGTCGTAAAAAGAAACGCAACCTTGACCATATCCTGAGCATTGCGTCAAACCTAAAACAATCTGAGTATATACGTATCCTATCGACATCCTCATGATTCAGCGTGCACCCGGGAAAGAAGTTGTAATGAAAAGGAAGTTTCCCTCAAAATCACCCCCCGGTCGCGAACAGGGTCAGAAGCCATGAAAAATGCACAGAAAAATCAATACGGCCTTGCCCTTTTTCGGATGACGGCTATGTAAAGAGCTCATGTTTTTACCCCGGTAGCTCATCAGGACAGAGCGCAGGATTCCTAATCCTGAGGTAGTGGGTTCGAGTCCCGCCCGGGGTACCAGATTTTAAAATTTTTATGCACGATGTTACGCTCGATTATTTAGAGAGTTTAAACTGCCCTCACTGTGGCGTCGCCTTCAGCGATCCTTTACCTGACGCTTTTTCACCCGTCACCTGCGAGCAGTGTGGTGAAAAAAGCCGTATTCCCGGGAAATTTGGTCAGTTTATGCTGTATGAGCGTCAGGGAGAAAGTGTAACCAGTGTGGTTTTTGACGCCTTTGACCCGAAGTTAGGCCGGAACGTCACACTCAAAATTCTTAATTATGTTTTAAGCAAAAACCCTGAATTGGTTGAAGCCTTTAAACATGAAGCCCTCGCCGCCGCAGCCCTGAACTCGACCTTTGTTTTACGGGTCTATGAATTCGGAATTCACAACCGTCAACCCTTCATGGTCATGGAGCACATTGAAGGCGAATTCCTGCATGAGGTGATGAAAAACACAAAAATGACTGAATTCCGGATTTTGGAAATCATCGACGGAATCGTTCAGGGACTTCAGGATATGCATGACTGCGGGATCATGCACGGGGATGTGATGCCCCGCAATATTTTAATTCATACCGACGGATCGCCGCGTATCAGTGACTTCGGCTTGGCCCGTTTTAGCGGGCAAAAATCTTCCGAAGACCCTCGAAACCAGTGGGAAAGTTGGTCCTCACCTTATTATATGCCTCCGGAACGGATTCTGGGCCGGGATGAAGATCATCGGGGAGACTTCTATAGTCTGGGCACCACGCTCTTTAATATGCTGACCGGCGAGCTGCCTTTTTTCGATCTGGATGAAACCATTGTCCTTAAACAAAAAACCAATCAGGATCCTCCGGACCCCCGCCATCTCAATGCCAGTATCAGCGACGGAATGGCCGAACTGACCGGAATGCTGCTGCAACGGAATCCGGACCACCGCCCTGATAACTATGCGGATCTTCGGGAACTTTTGTCGGAAATAAAAGCCTCTATGCCCAGACCGGACCGGCCCATCCCGGAAGCGGAAGAGCTTCCCGATTATCAGCAAGCCCCCCATCGTAAAAAAAAGGAACCGTTTATCTGGTTCATCTTTGTCGTGTTGTTGGGTATTCTCGGTGCGATGGTGGTCTCCCTGCCGAACAGGAACAAAGAAGTTGCCACGCCGGAACCCGAACCCACGCCGGTTCCCACTGCGGTCCCCCTGACGCCTACGCCCCTTCCGGTCCCGACGCTCCCCCCTCTCCCCACGTCAACGCCTCAACCGGACCCGACCCCCACCCCGGTTCCCATTCCCTCCCATCCTTTAATGGTTCCCGGATTACAACTGCTGCTCAACCCCTCATCAATCAAAGAAGAAAGCGGACACAAGGTTGCGGAATGGGTAAATCTAACCAATAACAAAGTACTGTTCTCACAATCAGAATTGAATAAACGTCCAGTACTTGAGATTTTACCCGACAGGCCCCCTGTTCTGCGCTTTTCCCATGCGTGCATGGCTTCTTCTCTCCAGATTTGGAACCGGGATGCATTTACGCTGCTGATGATGATCCAGGTTCAGAATCTGGAAAATGCGAACGGGCCCATGGTCATCCTGGGAGGTGATCTGCGGGCCGAGACCTCCGGTAAATTTATTATTCAGACCGAACCCACCCTCCCATATAGCTTCCGCTTTATTACGGAAAAAGGCTCGGCCCTGCTGATCCTCCCTCTGGAAGAACGGGGGAAACCCTTGTTGATCGGTTTCCGCAGAGGCGCCGACGGGGACAGCGCCTATTTGGGAAATCTTTCCACCGAGCTCTCAACGGAAGAGACAAAATTTCCTCCATCAGACCCCGAACGCTTTGCCGGTCTCCAGCTGGGCGGTATCGAAGGTGAAAACAACGATTTTAAAGGCTGGATAGGAGAAATGCAATTTTACGACCGGAGTTTGAAGGATGCGGAAATCTCCGCTTTGAGCAAACGTCTACACAGTATATTTGGAGGTAAAGATGATTAAACACGAATCGGTCATCACAGAATTTAATGATGTCGATGTCTGGGAAGAAAACGACGGACAAATCGATTTTAATGTCATCGGCGCCACCCATGCCACCTGGCACCCGGTACGATTGATGACCGGACATGCCTGGGATGCCATCACCGCAGCCACCCTCTTACATCCCGGCCCCATTCAAAAACTGTTGATGCTGGGACTGGGAGGCGGCACCGTCCTCCGGCAATTAAGACACTTTCTCCCCGATACGGAGTTCACCGCAGTCGAAATCGACGGCGAAATGATCCGGCTGGCAAAAAAATATATGGAATTGGACCAAATCGGGGTCGAAGTGGTTCATGGAGATGCTTTTGCCTTTCTGGAAGCGCACACCGGAAAATACGATGTGATCATCGATGACCTTTACCGCTGCGGGGATAAAGATGTGGAACGCCCGGCCGAAGTAAATTCAGAACTGTTGAAACAACACGCCGGATTGTTAAATCCTGAGGGTTCGCTGATTATGAATTTCGTGGTGGGACGGGGCCATCACGCCATGCACCGTGCGGCCCGGAAAGCTTTTGAAGACAGCTTCACTTCTATTCGCGCAGTCCGCCCACCGAACAGTCATAATGAAGTTTTAGCCGGTACACTTTCTGCACTTCCTTTGAAAGGATCAGGGGCCTTGCGGAAATTCGGCCCGGCTTTGACTGAACCCTCCGACCAAAAATACTGGAAAGAACTCCGTAATTTAAAATTGCGTTGAATGCGGGTATCCCGTACAAGTCCTTTCTGAAAATGGATTCCGGGGCTGAATTTCAGGCCATCCATTCTTTATTAACTATTGATACCCAATTTTATTACTTATGAGCGACACCGCAATTTTTATCGTATGTTCCACTGACGAACTATCTGGCAATGGACAATTGCCGGGAGATCTCCGCAGTCTCCGTAACTTAACCAGTAACGACGAACGCATCGTCCACCTGGAAGTCATCTCTGACGCACCCTTACCCGAAAAAACCGCAATTTCCCTGCACTCTGCCGGCGCATTGCTCACGGTTCTGCCCGCGGCCTCGGATTCTTCATCCGCATTGGTTGGAGGCTTTATGGCCCGCATACATGAATTCATTTGTGCCTATGCCCATGTCACCAACTTTATCCTCGCCGGAACCGATTCCGACCGCTTTGTCGCCCCCGCCGCATTTCTGCAACGGGCCGGCTACTATGTAACCGTGGCCGGACCCGACCGTGGCCGACTGGATAGTTTACGTCTGCTCACGGATGATCTGTCTGTTTGGTCCTCAGGACGTCAGAACAACCGCGAAAACAACCGGGACGACGCCGCATCCAAACTGGACCCCTATGAAGTCCTGGTAGACGAAGTCACCCGCGGCCGTGAAAAAGGTCAACGGGTACTCCTCACCTCCCTGAAACAACGGATGCGCCGCCGCATGCGCCGCTTTGATGAAACCCGCATGAAAGATTTAGAAGGACGGCCCATGCGGAAGTTTAAAGACTTTATTGCCGACGCCGCAAACCGCGAACTGATTCAGTTGGTCGAAAACGGAAACAGGAGCCAAGTCCTCCTGCCCGGGGAGGAAATTCCCGAGATCAACAAAGAAGAGGAAAACGAAAACGAAGAAACAACCACTCGCAAAGGTCGGCCCGCAAAGCGAAACCGTGAAGGGGAAGGCGAAGTCGACCCCTTACTTGATGCCGTGGACATGGTTGAAGGAGAATCTGCAGTCGAAGCAAAAGAAATCAAAGATATCGAAGAATTGACTGTAGAAGATTTTGACGTCGAACGCGTAAATGAAGATGCGCCCGCACCGGCCCAGGAATTTATTGCAGATTTGGAAAAAATGATTCCGGAAACCGGAATGACCCTGGAAGAAATTCTCAAGGCCCTGGCTGAAAGAAAAAATAATGAAGAAAATTCCACGACAAATCGTGAAATCAAGAAGATGTTACAGAATGCATTCTACAACGAACTTCTTGAACCCGTGAACGATGAAACGCCATTGCATTATGTGATTGTTGATGACTGGAAAGGCATTATTGACTTTCTGTAATCATCCGCATTTTATTTCTAAAGCAGGACCCCATATGAAACTTTCCATTAGAACTTTTCTCTTTACCGGGATATCAGCATTGATTGCAGCTGCGGTCATGCCCCTTTCCCTCCATGCCCAGGATGATTTGGATATCCCCTCACCTTCCGAAGTGCAACCGGAACGGATCCGGATTCCGATTAAAGACGCACAGGAAAAGATGAACGAAGGAGACAGCGGAGATGCGACCGATGAAGAAATCGCGGCCTTTGCCATTGCGGCAAACGGTAATGGCTGGATTCCCCCGGATTCTGCCGGATGGTTGCGGAAAGGTATGATGGTTCGGGTTACGGTGATGGTCCAGGGAAACACGGAACATTCAACCGAACCGCAACGCATTAACCATACCGGAAAAATCGGACTCCCCCTGCTTCAAAATATTTCGGTGGGCAATACCGATTTGGATAAAGCCGAAGAAGAAATCACCCGGTTGTATAAAGCCTTCTACAAAGATCCTTTGGTCAACATTGAATTTGTAGGAGAGACTTCGGATCCGAATCAATCCCCCTGGGGCTATGTAACCATAATGGGACAGGTCGGCAGTGCCGGCCCCTTGGCCATGCCGCCAACGCAAAACCTTACCATCAGTGGGGCAATCAAACTCGCCGGAGGATTTACCGGATCTGCCAACAAAGGTTCCATCCGCATCTTCCGCCCTCAACCTGAAGATGAGTCGGTGGAAGTTATTAAAGTAGATCTTGATGCCCTGGCAAGTAGAGGACGTGCCGCAGAAGATGTCAGCCTCCGCGCAGGAGATGTGGTTTTTATCCGCGAACGTATTTTCTAAGTTATGGAAATTATTGCCAAGGAACAGGAACGGAACTCCGGTTTCACTCACTTTTTACACAGCCAAACCGCCAGTGGGATTATCCTGCTGTTGGTATCCGTCTTTGCCTTTTATCTGGCAAATTCAGATTTCTGGGTTCCGTATAACAATATCAGCCACACCCATCTCAGCCTCAATATTGGGGATTGGAATATCGATTTGGACATCAACCACTGGGTCAACGAAGGACTCATGGTTTTATTCTTCTTCCTGGTGGGGCTGGAAATCAAACGCGAAATTCTGGTGGGAGAACTTTCCAACCCCCGGAAAGCCGCCCTCCCCGTGGTCGCAGCCATCGGCGGCATGATGGTTCCCGCTTTTATCTACCTGCTGTTTAATTTCTTCACTCCCGAAACCCGGGATGGCTGGGGCGTTCCCATGGCCACGGATATCGCATTCGTCATCGCCATTCTCAGCGTCTTGGGCAAACGGGTACCGGTGGCACTGAAAGTCTTTCTGACCTGCCTCGCGATTGTGGATGACCTGGGCGCGATTTTAGTGATCGCGATTTTCTACACCGAACAATTCCATCTGGATGCCCTGCTGATCTCCATGCTCTTTGTCAGCGCCAGCGCAATATACGGCCGCTTCAACGGCGGAAACGGCATCATTTATTCCATCCTCTGTGTGGGATGCTGGTACTTCATGCTCGAATCCGGTATCCACTCCACCATTGCCGGCGTGTTAATGGCCATGACCATTCCCATTAAACGGCGCTACAGTTTAGAGAAGATCAACGACGAGTTTAAAACCTTCAACCATGATGACGATGATCTGAAAGAAGAACATTTAGAGGCACTGGAAAATGTTATCAAACACGCGGAAAGCCCCCTGCGGCGCTTCGAACAGTTGCTTCATCCCTGGGTGGGCTTTTTGATCATGCCCCTTTTCGCCTTCTTTAACGCAGGCGTACATCTTCCCAGTCATCTTGATTACTCCCTGATATTTGAACCGCACGCATTGGGAATCTTTCTCGGATTGCTCATGGGCAAACCGGTTGGCGTACTGTTGGCCTGCCGCTTTGCAGTGGCAAAAGGTTGGGCCAGCCTGCCCAACGGCACCGGCTGGCGCGCCATGATTGGTGTCAGTTATCTGGCCGGTCTCGGCTTCACCATGTCCCTGTTTATTTCCGTACTTGCATTTGAGCCGGGCGGAGACACATTGGAAGAAGCCAAACTTGCAATTCTGGCGGCCTCGATTTGCGCAATGCTCATCGGCGCCCCCTTGACCTGGCTGGGCCTGCGCCCTAAAAAACCCGCAGTGGTTCAACTCCCCAAGGAATCTTTAGTATGAATCAACCCTTTTGGAAAATGCACGGCGCCGGAAATGACTTCATCCTCATTGACGACCGCGAAAAAACATTTCCGGATCAGAATCACGACCTGATCCGGCGTATTGCCACGCCCAAATACGGGATTGGTTCCGAAGGCGTCATTCTTATTCAACCTTCAGAGTCCGCGGATTTCCGCATGCGCTTCTACAATCCCGACGGGAGTGAAGTGGAAATGTGCGGAAACGGCGCCCGCTGTGTGGCCCGCCTTGCCCATGAAATCGGCGTCGCCCCCGCCTCGATGAAATTTGATACCGTGGCCGGCGTCATTGCCGCCGAAATGCAGGGAGACGATCAGGTGCAACTCACCATGACCCGTCCGAAAGATTTGCAATTAAATGCGGAACTGGTTTTGCAGGACCAACCTCTCAAATATCATTTTGTGAACAGCGGGGTTCCACACGTCGTAATTGAGTTACAGGATCTGGCCAACCAGGATATCCACAGCCTCGGAGCGGCCATCCGCTATCACGAAGCATTCCAGCCCAACGGCACCAATGTCAATTTTATCGAAATCACCGGCCCGGACAGTTTAAATGTCCGCACTTATGAACGGGGGGTGGAAGCGGAAACCCTGGCCTGCGGAACCGGAATGGTGGCTTGTGGACTGATCGCGGGTTCCCTGGGAAAAGTCAGCACCCCGGTAAAGATTACTTGTGCTTCCGGTGACCTGCTGGAAATAAATTATCAAGCGACGGAAAATGACTTTGAACATGTGACACTTACCGGACCGGCCGTGCATGTATTCAAAGGCGAAATCGACATCGCATCCTGAACGTTTCCGTCTGAAATCTGAATCCTTGTCACGGCCTCCTTTTTATGAAGGAAGGCATATTAATCTTAGATCGCATGAAAAAAATTCTCATTCGTTGTTGTCTCGCCCTTCCTTTTTTCAGTCAAACCGTCTCCGCCCAACTGTCCATAGACGGGTGCATCGGCGACCACATGGTGCTTCAACGGGAATCCCCTATTCCGTTACAAGGGAAAGCGGCCCCTCACAGTACCCTTCAAATAACCTTTGCAAATGTTACGCATGATTTGGAAACCGATGCCGAAGGGAATTGGCAAACCCGGTTTCCAGCCATGGCCGCCGGTGGTCCCTACGAACTGTCATTGCACAGTGGGGAAGAAAAACTGCAGTTCAAAGATATCCTCCTGGGGGATGTCTGGGTATGTGCCGGTCAGTCGAACATGGCTTATTCCTTAGGCGCGCAACCCAACCTGCAACAAGTCCTGGAAAATGCAGACCGGCCGGAACTCAGATATTTGGCCCTGCGGGTCTCCTATGCTGATGAACCCCAAAATACCAAAAAACAAAACCAGTGGATAAGCAGCACCCCGGAAACCGCCAAAAAAATGTCCGGCGTCGCCTACCACTTTGCGGCAAATCTGCAAACCGAACTCGGCGTCCCCATCGGCATTATTAAAGCCTCCAAAGGAGGCACCTTCATTGAAGGTTGGATGCCCGAAGAAGCATTTGCACAAAATCCAATCCTCCAACAAATTCCGGAACGTTGGGATTGGCTCAGCCAAAATCATGCGCAAATCCGTAGCCAGCAAGAAGCCCGTCTCGCACAATGGAAACCGGAAAATGAGGCCCGGTTCAAAGCCTGGGCAGACAGCCGGGAAGCCGGCCCCTTCAGCCCGTTAAAGCCCCCTCTTCCCCCCGGGGGAAAATCCCTGGCCATCCCCGCTAAAATCTATAACAGCGCCGTGCATCCCGCCACTTTCCACCCCGTCAAAGGCGTGGTTTGGTATCAGGGGGAATCCAATTCGGACCGCGGATACTTCTACCGGAAACTGCTGAAACAACATGTTCAAAGCTGGCGGAACGCCTGGGGGCAGCCGGCCTTACCCTTTATTGTGATCCAACTACCCAATTATGACCATACCCGAAACCCATACGGACCTCAGGACGGAGGCCCCTGGGCGCCGGTAAGGGAATCCCAAGCCCAAATATTGGAACTTCCCCATACTTCCCTGGTGGTGACCTTGGGGTTGGGTCAGGATGAAGATGTTCATCCCAAAGATAAATCCGAAGTGGGACGGCGGGCAGCCCTAAGTGCACTGGACCGGGTGTATGAAAAGGAAATCCTGGGCGCTTCCCCGCAGGTAACCGAATTTGAAATGGCCCCGGTAAAAGTCATCCTCACCTTCTCCAATACGGGTGAAGGTTTAAGCACCTTGGATAAACAAGCACCCCGGGGATTTGAACTCGCGGGCGAGGATAAGGTGTTTCACCCCGCCACCGCTAAAATCATTGCCCCGAATCAAATTCAGATCTCCTCAGCTGAAGTGCCCAGCCCGGTTGCACTGAGACATGCCTGGTCCAGTGCACCCGATTTTAATGTGGTGAACAGTGCGGGACTTCCCTTTTCCACCTACCGGACGGATACCTGGGCGCTTCCCAACCAGGAACAGTTCCTGCCCTTTTGGTGGCTCGAGCTCTAGAGCGGTTTCTATTATATTTGACGCTGATTTGTCATTTAACGGACGGTTTTTAGTGCTGAAAGCACGCATCTCCAAAGCCTGGTCCGTGAGGGCCAGGAACAATGGGTTCTAACGATTGTGAGCCCTGTATGGGCGACTCTCTCACGGGTAGGCCATGCAGATAGAGTCTCGCCCATACAGGGCTCAAATGTATTTTTCTATTTACACCCGGCCCTGACGGACCGGACTTTGGAGAGTGCGACTTACAGCCGCAATAAGTCAAATTAAACCGAAAATGCTCTAGCCCCAAACACCACACGAAAAAACCGTTTCCCGACCTTCGGAAAACGGTTTTGTTCAACTTCCGGTTTTCGGAAATTACGTGAGGCTGAAGCCACCAGCGCCACCGGCGCCTCCGCCCATTCCTTCACCCATGGCTTGACCGGGGGTAACGATTTGGCTGGCTTGCTCGCGTTGCATTTCACGCATGCGGTCCATCATGTCCTGCAAAGCCTGTTTGGCAGCCGGACCAAAATTCTTGATCGCGTCCTCCAGAGTATCCGCTTCAATCTGACCTTCAATCGGCAAGGCGCCTCCCTGGGTCATGATTTGGGTTTGGGCATGGTACTCCACTTTGCGGGACTCATCGGTGGATCCATCAACCGTAATCGGCGTCATGATCCGGATACTGCCGACGGTGCGGTCAGTGATCACTTCTTCGCGCCACAAATCCTGGGCATTAAATTCAACTTCTTCCATTTTGCTTAGAGGGTCGGACATAAGATTTCCTTAAGAGGGTTACAGGTAAAACGGGGGCTCTTATAAGCAAAGGAAGCCCCAATGTCAAAGGTCTAAGGACAATTCAAAGGTTGAGGCTTGCCGAAGAATCACTTTCGGATTAGAGACAAGCTATAAACATCACCCCTCAGGAAAATCGGAATGAATTTGGATCAAGAAGACAAAAAGCCCCTCTCCACGGAAAAAGCACCGGAGAAGAAAAAGCTCACCCGAAAAGAGAAAAAAGCGCTTAAAAAAGAGGCAGCCCAGGCCAAAAAATCGCCTGCAGCCCCTCCGACAAAAAAAGCGGCGACCCCTCCACCGGCCGCGGCCCCAGCCCCCAAACCGGCGGCCGCCCAAAAACCTGAAGAGGTGGATGCCAAATTGGATCCTTCCCCCGTAGAAGAAATTCCGCCCCCCAAATATACCGCCTGGGAAAAAATCAGCCCCCCGGCCCGGCGCAAAAAACAAATCACCACTATGGAAAGTGGATTCCGGGAAGTTTTGGGATTGGTCCACTCCATGCGCAACAATCAGGAAGTGCTGCTGGACGCCTTCAAGAAATTGCCTGAAGCCGTGGACAGCGTCAAAAAACTGGCCGACCACTCCGCCCAACAGTCTGATTTACTGAAAGCCATGAATGATTCCATGAGTACCGGTGCTGCCGGTGAGTTTAATAAAACGCTCAGTTCTATGGATCAAACCACCCAGCTTCTCCTGGAACGCGCCCAGCGCTCCGAAGAACGTCTCTACAGCATGTTACGTCGCACCCAGCGCCGGATTGCGTTTATGACCCTCATGGTCCTCCTGCTCTTCTTGGGAGCTGTGGCGGCGGGGATGTTTATCTTCTTCCCGGAAAAAGCCCAAAGCCTGAAAGATAAATTCAGTAAACAGGAAACAGAAACCACTGAGGTCATTACTCCGGTGATCACGGATAAAGCTGAAGCACCCGGCATCCCGGTGGAAGATATATTTCTGAGCGATGACGAACGCAGCCCCATCGACCAGGCCACAGATGTTGCTTTACCCGTGGACGAAACCGAAGAATTGCCCGAAGTGACTTTGCCGGAACCGGAAGCCATCCTTGAAGAAGTGATGGAAGAAGCCTCTGAAGCCCAAGCTGAAGTCATCGAAGCCATTTCCCAGGTCGAAGGCACGAAACTCGAAGAAGTGGAAGCCCCGGCAGAACTGGTTCCAGAACCTGTGACCGAACCCCTTCCCGAAACCGAAGCCATCGAAGAGCCGACGGTTCCCGAGGCTGAATAATTTTTCAAAATTTTCCTTTCCTTTATTCAGCTTTCAAATTAGGAAAGCAACTCCTTCACGGTGGGTGTAGCTCAGTTGGTTAGAGCGTCGGTTTGTGGTACCGAATGTCGCGGGTTCGAATCCCGTCACTCACCCCATTTTGGATAGCCCTCTTCGGAGGGCTTTTTTTTTGTAAACTATACTCAGTGGTCGATTTCAGATCGTTTCTACGCACCCTTGCATTCAGCCGCTTTAAATATTTCTGTGCCCGGGAACTGAGCTTTATTCAGCCACATATGTAACTTCCCCTAAAATTCATTGGAACGGGGCTTTTAAGTTAAAGATATATTTATTAATGAATGTTTAATAAGATATATCCCTCCCTTTATTTACTTTATAAAATCGAGTATTCTCTATGTCACAATCTGTATCCATACTTCCGAAACCCAAGTCCTGCAAAATGACGAAGGGTGAATTTCAGCTGTCATCCGAAGCCACCATTACCTGTTCCGGCGAAGGGGCCGTTGAAGTTGGGGAGTTGCTTGCAGAGTATCTGCGCCCGGCAAGCGGATATGCCTATCCTGTCAGTGAATCACAGATTCCGGGAAGTATCCATTTGCAAGCTGCTGGGGTTGCGGATGCGGATGAGGCGGGTTTCGTGGATGAACATTACACTTTGAACATCACCGAAAACGGCGTGGTTATCGACGCAGAGAACGCCACGGGCTTGGCGCGTGGCATTCAGAGTCTGCGTCAACTTTTCCCTAGCGCCATTATGGCCGACAGGGTTCAAAAAACGGATTGGGTGTTACCGGCAGTTGAAATTGAAGACAGTCCCCGCTTTCGCTGGCGGGGGCAACATCTGGATGTGGGACGTCACTTTTTCTCTGTGGAGGAAGTTTGTAAATTCATCGATCTTCTGGCCTTGCACCGTCTGAGCATTTTTCATTTTCATCTGACCGAAGATCAAGGCTGGCGCATCGAAATTAAAAAATATCCCCGCCTGACCGAAATTGGATCCAAACGGGATTGCACCCTCATTGGCCACGACAACACCCGCCCACGCCGATACGATCATAGCCCCTACGGTGGATTTTACACCCAGGAGGAAATCAAAAAGATCGTGGCCTTCGCCAGTCGCCGTCACATCACCATTGTGCCTGAAATTGATATGCCGGGACACATGGCCGCCGCCATTACCGCCTATCCCGAATTAGGAAACTTTGAAGCCAAGATCCGCGTTCGTTGCCACTGGGGAATTTCACAGAATGTCTTGAACGTCGAAGACAGCACCGTCAACTTTATGAAAGACGTTTTGAGCGAAGTAATGGATCTTTTCCCCGGACGGTTTATTCACGTGGGCGGCGATGAAGCATTGAAACACGAGTGGAGCGAATCGGAACGCGCCCAGGACAAAATGCACGCGCTGGGTCTCAAGAGTGAAGACGAACTTCAATCCTGGTTCATCCGGCAAATGGATAAACACATCGAAGCTGCCGGACGTCGCCTTATCGGCTGGGATGAAATTCTTGAAGGCAATGTTGCCCCTAGTGCAACGATTACCTCATGGCGCGGCATCGAAGGTGCAATTCATGCGGCGAGAGAAGGGCATGACGCTATCATGGCGCCAGGCTCGCACTTGTATTTTGATCACTATCAGTCCCGTTCGGTTAATGAGCCTCTGGCAATTCATGGGTTAACACCGATCCGTGAAACGTACAGTTTTGAAGTTATCCCTGAGG
>CAKZLZ010000114.1 GCA_937127435.1 uncultured Verrucomicrobiota bacterium
TCCCGAACAAGTCGGCATCATGGGATTTTCCGCCGGCGGACACCTGGCGGGAAGTTTGGCCACCCAGGCCGAAGTGCCCGAAAGCCGCTGTGCGGATGCAGCAGATGCCTTTTCCCACTTCCCGGATTTCTCCATCCTCCTCTATCCTGTGGTCAGCCTCACCGCAGCTTTTTCCCATTTCGGATCCCGGGACAATTTGCTGGGAAGTCCCTGTGACCCCGTCTTGGCCGAAAAGCTGTCGATTGAAAAGGCAGTCTCATCGGAAACGGCACCCATGTTTATTGCCCATGCCCAGGATGACCCGGCGGTTCCCGTCGCAAATGCCCTGGCCCTCACCGCCGCCTTGACCGAAAAAGGCGTGAACGCCGAATTACATGTTTACCCCAAAGGCGGACATGGCTTCGGTATGGCCGCAAATCATGCCTGGGGTCCCGCATTGTTAAACTGGCTCGAAAATCTACAGAAATAATTCCATCCAAATTCCTCCAAATTTCCCTATTGACATTTTTTGACTTAATATACTAGTATACATCAGGTATGTATATTTATACAACAAATCAATTTATGGATAATGCCAGCAATCCCACCCGGAATGCTGTATCCTCTTCATCCGGAGAAACCCTATGATCAGAAAAAAGGGATTCACGCTGATTGAAATGTTGGTGGTCATCGCCATCATCTCATTGTTAATGACTTTGATATCCGGGGTTATCGGCTCGATCATGAGCAGAGCCCACCTCACCTCCTGCATGTCAAACCTGCGGCAAATCCACACCGGCATTCTCGGTTATGCCAACGAGCATCAGGGGCAACTGCCCGATAACTACGGCGGAAATCCCGGAAACCCGGATCTGCCCGATGCGGATGGGCGCTCCTGGCCCCATCGTATTGCCCCCTACATTGATGACCAATTTGACAATTCAGGGAACTATGTTTCAGGTCATGCCTCAGTTTTCTCTTGCCCTGCACGGGCGGTGAAAGGGACAACATCCACGCCCTTCCCCTTAACCTATGGTGTGAACCGGAACCTCATGGTAAACCGGCTCTATACCGCGGGAGGCCGCAGAGTCGGATTTTTCGAACTGGGTCAATTGGCCGACGTCGTCCTGATCGCGGATGGCGGACAGGTCAACGGACTCACGGCAGGCCCTTCCATCGAATTTGCTTACTTTGAACATCAATGGGAACAACAGATGTCCCTCATCGGGAATACGGATCAACCCGGCAACTTCAAGGGCATTCGTTATCGCCACATGGACGAAGAAAAAGCGGCCGTGCTTTATGCCGACGGCAGAGCCGGAACCGCAACTGCCACCTACGACAACGATCCCACTCAAGGTACCAGTTCATTAACCGGCCAAGCTTTTAGAAGACTCTGATATGCATAAGAATAAAAAATTCCGGACGCCATCACCTTTCTTTGGCGTATTGATCCTGCTGGCTTTGCTTTCAGCTTGTGGAAAAAAGCCCCCTCCTCTGGCCCCTGAATCCGTAAACAGGGATACCCGACTGATGCAGGCCCTCAGCAAAGGCCTGCAACTCGAATCCCCAACCCCCGGAGTCCTCTGGATTGTGATGCCCCCTCCTCTCAGCCAACGGGAAGGTGAAAAAATCAGAGTCACCACTTTAAAAGAGACCGCGCAAACCCAACTGCCCGATTGGAAAGTTGAAGTGCTCTTTCCCTCCGAAGAAGATCTGCAACGCTACGAGAGCCAACTGTATGGAGGCAATTTTCCGGTAAACATGCTCCGGAATTTAATCCAGAACGACAGCCCCCCCACCGCACTTTTTTGTTTTAAAGGCGTTCCAACCGGGCCTGCGGAAGAACTGAAAACCCTCTCCCGGGAATGCCTTTTAGGCGGTGTAGCACGGTATGAAGAAGTCGAGGCGGATCCCTTATTAAAGGCCAAGCTTCTTCGGGTAGCCGCAATGGAAGATGAAAATAACATCTCCTGGAAAACAGCAAAGGCCACGAAATGGGCTCTGCTTGACGAGATTTAATTAGAGCGCGGTACAGGACGGCATCCATGAACAAATCAAATTGCACCTGGATCCTTACCTCCAAAGATCCGTCAGAAAAATTTCAATCCGCCCCGCATCCGGGATGGCAGGAAGCAACAGACCGCAACGCGGATGTCCATATTTACCCTCAGGAACTCCGTCAGGAAATTTTAGGATTTGGCGGCGCGTTCACTGAAGCCTCCGCTTATAATTTTTCCAAGCTGGGCCCCGAAAACCAGCAGCGGTTTCTTGAAGCCTATTTCCATCCCGAAAAAGGAAACGGCTACACCTTCTGCCGCACCCACATCCACAGCTGCGATTTTGCCCTGGGAAATTATACCTATGTCGAGGACGGCGATGCGGAATTAAATAGTTTTAACCTCGCACACGAAGAAACCTGGTTGTTCCCCCTCCTCCGCCAAGCCCAAAGGGTTGCGGACGGAAAGATAAAACTGTTTTCCTCCCCCTGGAGTCCGCCGGCCTGGATGAAAACCAACGGTGAGATGAACAACGGCGGGAAACTGAAACCCGAATTCCGGCAGGCCTGGGCCAATTATTACGTTAAATATATTCGGGAAATGGAAAAAGCCGGATTTCCCATCTGGGGGTTGACGGTACAGAACGAACCGGCCGCCACCCAAATTTGGGATTCCTGTGAATACACCGCCGAAGAAGAACGTGATTTCGTCAAAGAATATTTGGGACCCGCTCTGCACCAAGCGGGAATGGCGGATAAAAAGCTCATCATCTGGGACCACAACCGCGACATCATGGTCGAACGTGCCAGCACCGTGCTCGAAGATCCCGAAGCCGCAAAATACGTTTGGGGTACCGGATTCCATTGGTATGGAGACGACGCGTTTAAAAATGTAAAAACCATGTACGAACGCTTTCCCGATCATCACCTGATCTTCACCGAAGGCTGTCAGGAAGGCGGCCCCCACATTGGATCCTGGGATTTGGGCGAACGCTATGCCCGCTCCATGATTCACGATCTCAACCACGGCACCGATGCCTGGGTAGACTGGAACCTGCTCCTGGACATCCGGGGCGGACCCAACCACGTCGGCAATTACTGCAGCGCCCCGATCCTTGCCGACGTCGAAAACGACCAGCTCCTTTTTCAAAGCTCCTATTACTATATCGGACACTTTTCAAAATATTTAAAACCCGGCACCCACGCTATCCGCACCGAAAATTCCCGGAAAGATGTCATCGCCGCCGGATTTATCCACGAAGATAAATTGATTTTGGTCGCCCTGAACCTTACCGAAGAACCTCAGGATCTCAGCGTCCGCTCCGGCACCCACACTTTAAGCCTGTCCCTCCCGCCCCGATCCATCGGCACATGGACCGGGCGCTCCTTTAAAAAATATTTAAACTAATTTCTTTACAAAAAGAATCCAGTTATATTACAATGCTCTAGTACACAACTGGTATACTTTAATTATGAAACTATGGAGAACAAAATGAGAAGAATCATTACCCCATTGCTGTTATTTATCCTAACAGCAACAATCGCGTCTGCCGAATTGATGTATGTTGAAAGTGGCACTGCAGTCAATGCAGCAGGATACGGGAATGCAGGAGTTAGCTTTCAAGTAACTGAGTCCATCGAAGTAACTGAATTGTCTTTTTTTGGACTGAGCCTCGGCGGGGCTGACACTCCTTTGGCACAACTATGGAATGCAGATACAAACACCCAATTAGGAATTGTAAACTGGGCTGGGGGAGAGGCTGGAGCAGGATGGAATTCCAAAGCACTTGCATCATCAGTAACTTTAAACACAGGTGTGAACTACCAAATACAGGCGGTTGCCTATTGGGTTCCCAGATATGCCGATGATACGTCCTTTACATTCGGATCAGAAATTTCCAACCCTTCCTTCCACCATGATGCAGGCTGGGGGGGATGGACCGCCCCAACAGCTACAATTGGTGGTGCGGCACTTACCAGCGACCTTCCCAATATGGTCAATTTCACCTATAACACCATCCCGGAACCCTCCACATGGATCATGACCCTCAGTGGCATGGGACTATTACTCGTCGCAATGCGCCGCAGAAAATAAAGCAGACTCTTTACAACTCACCCACCCCGGAAGTTCAAACCTCCGGGGTGTTTTTTTTAAAAAAAATATATATTGACTTCCCAACATATTAAATTCTACAATATTAGTAACGACCTAGTATACATATTCAAATTTCAACAAAGCTGTTAGGCCAAAAAGAAAAGGAAGAACGAAATGAAAATTAAACACCCCTACATTCTATCTATTTTATGCACTGGACTTTTCAGCACCAGTGCTTCTGCTACTCTGATTGCGAGCGATTCGTTCGTAACCACGGGAGGCGACGCCTACAATGTTGACAGAATATATGGCCAGAGTCCTACCGACGGCACATCAGGATTTGATGGCGCAACTACTTGGGGAGGCGGCTTCAATACCGGAGATATTCAGGTTAACGCCAGCGGACTCACCTCCTCTCTCAGCGTGGGCACCGGCGGATCCGTTCTGGCCAGCAATGGTTCTGACCGGAATGTTTATCGTGCGTTCGATTCATTCAGCCCTACGGATACCACCTACTACTTTAGCGCCCTGTTTCAGGTACCCAACAGTGGAGAAGCGACGACGAAGGGAGCTGTAGGAATAGCCTCCGCAAGTTCAGGAAATACTGCGGACCCCGTGAATGGTGTGATGATTGGCACGAATGCAAAATCCGCCGGTACAGGAGATAACACGTTCAGCCTTTGGGTGGACGGAAATGAATTGGAAATGACAGGTACATATACTGATGGAACAACATACTTCGGCTTGATAGAAATTAATAACAGCTCATCAGGTAACGATACCATCACAGCAAACATCTATTCCGCAAGCGCTACAGATTTTTCCTCATCTCTGGGCACCGCCACGACTTCAGCCTACGACATCTCCAGTGAACTGGTTGGGTTCGAAATTCATAAAGACTACGCGTTAAGCAATTCACTCCAGTATGATGAATTGCGTTTTGGAACCGAGCTTTCGGATGTTTCAACCATCCCCGAACCCTCCTCCATCATGATGCTTGTTATGGGATTCGGTCTGGTCGGATTTATGGTTCGCCGCCGCAAATAATCCTCGATCCATCTGGATGATATCAAACCCCGGGAGCTCTTCCCGGGGTTTTTATTTTGTAAATTTTTAACTTCCAAGTTCTTTTCTCACGAAGCTTCTGCCGGGAGCAGAGCCCGCGTTCGGAGTCCCGACTTCAGGCGGTTCTATCGGAGGCCTTCAGGCTTCCGGTTTCAGAACCCGGGTTCCACACAACCTCTTCTCCTCTCCCATCTTCCAACTTCAACCTCCCCGAATCTTTCATATCAATTCTAGTTGCATACCAGTATATGTTTACCTAAAGGAAGGGAACTATGAAAGACTTCCACTGTATTGAGAATTTCGACCGCATGCCGCCCTTCTTTATGTCTTTGGTGAGCGCCTCGGATCTATGGGCATTTATTTCCAGCACCGGAGGGCTCACCGCCGGCCGCAAAGACGCTGAACATGCCCTCTTCCCTTACTGCACGGACGATCGTATCACCGATAACGCGGGCAACACCGGCCCTATGACTTTGATCCGCCTGCCCTCCGGTAAAGTGTGGCAACCTTTCTCCGCAGAACTCCCCCCCTCCCTGCCCCGTAAACGCAAGCTCTACAAACATGTGACCGGAGATGCACTCTGTTTTGAAGAAGTGCTCGAATCACCTGCGCTGGCCTTCCGTTACACCTGGATGACCAGCCCAAAATTTGGCTTGGTACGAAAAGTTGAAATCGAAAACCTTTCCGATGCCCCCATCCAACTGGACCTGCTTGACGGCGTTCAGAACTTATTACCCGCAGGAATTACCACGCAGGTACAGTCCGAATTCAGCAACCTGCTGGATGCCTATAAACGGTCATTTTCAGAGCCCCCCGGCACTCTCGCACTTTACACACTTTCGTCGTTACTGACCGACCTGGCAGAACCCAGCGAAGCCCTGCGTTGCACCTCCGCCTGGACCCTTGGGCTTCCTTCTGCAGAAGTGATACTTTCATCAGATCCCATTCAAGATTTCCGTTTAGGCAAACCGCTCAAAGTGCAAGACGATGTGATCGCCCGCCGGGGCGCCTTCCTTTGCTCTGCGCAGCTTGATCTGACCGCCGGTCAATCTCAATGCTTTTACCAAGTCTTCGACGTGGAACAGGATCATTCCCGGATCGCGACTTTACAAACCGCATTGATGCAACCCGAAAAACTCCTCGAGGACCTTGAAGAGGATATTCGACAAGGATCCCAAGACTTGTTCACCAAAATCTCCGCTGCCGACGGCTGTCAATGCACAGAAGATCACGTGGCCTCCCATCACCATTTCAGCAATGTGGTGTTTAACTGTATGCGGGGCGGACTTTTTCCTGACGGCCCCCGGGTTCGCAAACAGGATCTCGCCCTCTATGTGGAGACCTGGAGAAAAGGCACCTCCGCCACCCTGCTAAAAGCTTTCGCTGCAGAACCAGAGCTGATGGAATTTCCCGCTTTCCAAGCAGCCGTCTCCCAACTCGAAGACCCTGACTTGCAACGCCTCTGCAAACAGTACTTGCCCCTCACCTTTAGCAGACGCCATGGCGATCCCAGCCGGCCCTGGAACAAATTCAGCATCAATCTCACAAACGAAGACGGCTCCCCCCGCCTGGACTTCCAGGGAAACTGGCGGGATCTTTTCCAAAATTTGGAAGCCCTGCTCAACTCCTGCCCGGCTTTCATTCCTCAGGTCATCTCCTGCTTTCTGAATGCCACCACCCTCGACGGTTACAATCCCTACCGCGTGACCCGCAGTGGAATCGAATGGGAAAAACCCGAGCCCGATAATCCCTGGGCCAACATCGGATATTGGGGTGACCACCAGATTATTTACCTGCTCAAACTCCTGGAGACTTCCGAAAACTTTTTCCCCGGCGAATTGAGCAAGCAATTGGATCAACCTCTCTTCAGCGCTGCCGACGTCCCCTACCGTCTCTTGCCTTACCAGGAGCTAACCTCCCGAAATGATGGCACCACCGTACTCTTTGACCACCCTCAGGATCAAGTGGTCGAAAACCGTGTCGCCCAAATTGGAGCGGACGGCAAAATGGTTCATGGCCCGGACGGAAAAGTCGTTCGTGTCAGCCTCATCGAAAAACTTCTCACCCTCACCCTGGCCAAACTGGGGAATTTCGTTCCCGAAGGCGGTATCTGGATGAACACCCAACGTCCGGAATGGAACGATGCCAACAACGCATTGGCCGGACGCGGAATTTCGGTTGTGACTTTAGGCTATCTCCACCGTCACCTGCTTTTCCTGCAAAAGATTCTAGCAAGCTCCTCACAGACAGCGTTTTCAATTTCTCCCGCATTGGCAACCTGGATGTCTGAAACCTCAAAGATTCTGTCCACCTTACAGGAAACGCCCTTCGACGATCAGCAACGCAGAAGGGTTTTGGATCAACTGGGCGCATCGGCCACCGCCTACCGTGAAAAAATTTATGCGGGCGAAACAGGCCCGGCATCCTGCAAGGTTCCCAAATCAGAAGTGGAAACTTTATGCACCGTCGCGCTGAAGGCTTGTGGCGATTCCCTGAAAGCCAACCGCCGGCCAGACGGAACCTACCATGCGTACCATGTTTTAAGTTTTCCGGATGCAAAATCTGCATCCATCCGCAAACTGAATTTAATGTTGGAAGGCCAGGTCTCCATTCTCTCTTCAGGCATATTGAATGCGGACGAAGCGTTGACGCTTTTACAAAGCCTTCGCCAAAGCGATATCTACAGACCCGATCAACATTCCTACATCCTCTACCCCGACCACCGTCCTCCCCGTTTCATGGAGAAAAATCAGCTGTCGATCTCAGAGGCGGAAAAGATTCCTTTCCTCAAAACACTCCTTGAAAAGCAGGACAACCAAATTATCCGGAAAGACTGCAAAGGCGGCATCCATTTCCATCCGGATTTCAGGAACGCCGGGGATCTCGCCAAGAAGCTAAGCGGCTATGAAGACAAGGCGGATCATCAAGCCGTACTCGATCTTTATGAAAGCAGCTTTGACCATCAGGCCTTCACCGGAAGATCCGGTTCCATGTTTGGCTTCGAAGGGCTCGGAAGTATCTATTGGCACATGGTCGCGAAACTTCTGCTGGCCGTACAGGAATGCGTAATCAAAGCCGCTGAAGACGGCGAAGCGCCGGAAACCATCGAAGCCCTGAAAGCCGCATACTTCGATGTAAGGGACGGACTGGGCTTCCGGAAAACCCCGGAAGTTTTCGGGGCATTTCCCACCGATCCCTATTCGCACACCCCCTCACACGGCGGCGCCAAGCAACCCGGAATGACCGGTCAGGTGAAAGAAGAGATTCTCACCCGTTTTGGCGAAATGGGCCTGCGGGTCAAAGACGGGGGCATCCAATTTGACGGCCTGTTAATTCCCGAAGAGGAAGTCCTCACCCAGGCAAGTACCCTTCGCTGGATAGGCCCGGGCCAGCAGGAAAAGCGCTTAGCCATCCCTGCAGGAAGTTTTGCCTTCACGTTTAACCGGGTGCCGGTGCTCGTAAGCAAAGGCGACAGCGAAAAAGTAGTGATTCATCGCAAAGACGGAAGTGCCGGGAGCTTTGAAGGAAATCATCTCAACCCGACGGCCTGCTGCGAACTGTTTCTCCACCAGGACACGATCGAAAAAATTTCTGTCACCCGGAAATCCTGAATTTCCATGCTGGATTAAATCAAAGGAATAGTTGATGATCCTTCCATGCCTCTAACCCGCAAACTCAAAACCCTTCTCCTCTGCTCCTTATCAGTCATCCTGATTAGCTGCGGCAATTCGGAAAAAGAGAACGGTCCGGTGGTGATTCGCTACTGGGAAAAGTGGAACGGGTTTGAAGCCGATGCCATGCGGTTGATCGTGGATGATTTTAATGCCAGCCAGGATGAAATTTTTGTCGAATACAGTTCGGTAAGCCAAATTGACCGCCGGCTGATGCTGGCAATTGCCGGCGGCATCCCGCCCGATGTAGCGGGGCTTTGGAATCATGCGTTGCCCGTGTACGCCGAAAACAACGCGCTCACCCCGTTAAACCGCTATACCGAAGCTGCAGGCATTGGACGTGAAGATTACATCAGCATCTATTGGGACATGTGCACGCATCGGAACTATTTGTGGGCTCTGCCCAGCACGCCGGCTTCCACCGCACTGATTTACAACAAGAAAATGTTCAGAGAAGCGGGGCTGGATCCGGAGCGACCTCCCCGCTCCATCGCGGAACTGGAAGCCTATAACGCCAAACTGATGAAACGGGATGAATCCGGACGTCTGATTGCCTGCGGCCACATCCCCGCCGAACCCGGCTGGTGGAGTCCGAATTGGGTCTATTGGTTTGGAGGGGATCTATGGGACGGCGCAGAAACCATCACCGCTGATTCACCTGAGAACATCGAAGCGTACCGCTGGGTGCAATCATATCCGGAAAGATTCGGCGCCCGGGACCTGATGTCGTTCAAAGACGGATTCGGAAATTTTGCATCTCCCCAAAATCCATTTTTCACCGGACGGGTGGCCATGGTTTTGCAGGGCCCCTGGATTTATAATTTTATTAAGAATTATGCCCCGGAAGATTTTGAATGGGGGGTGGCCCCCTTTCCCAGTGTAAATCCTGAACTTTTCCCCAATGTGACTTTGGTGGAATCGGATATTCTGGTGATCCCCGCCGGAGCGGAACACCCGGATGAAGCCTTTGCTTTTATCCAATTCGTCAACTCCCAGGTGGAAATGGAAAAACTCTGCCTGGCACAACGGAAATTCAGTCCGCTGGCCGAAACCTCTGCCGGGTTTTTCGAAGAACATCCCAACCCCTACATCGGGGAATTTATCGATTTGGCAAAAAGCCCGCAGGCAAAAACCTTGCCGGGCACCACGGTCTGGTCGCTCTATGCAAATGAAATGCGACAAGCATTCGGCAGTGTTTGGACGCAAACCGCGACCACCGAAGAAGTACTTTCAGAGGTTCAAATCCGCATGCAGGAAAACTTTGACCACCGTGCCCGCCGCTGGAAACGAATGGAAGAAACGCTACTCACAGAATGGGAGAAGCCATGACCCGAATGGAAAAGAAAAAACTGATTTCAGGCCTGCTGTTTATCAGTCCCTGGATCCTGGGGTTTCTTATTTTTTCCGTCTATCCGGTACTCAGCAGTTTGTATTATTCTTTTTGCGATTACTCCGTCCTCTCCCCCGCAGTGTGGGTGGGACCGGAAAATTATCACACCCTGTTCAATGACGAAGTATTTTGGAAGTCCATTTCCAACACGGTGTTCTTCGCCGCATTTGCCATTCCCATGGGCATGGTGTTATCTTTAAGTTTGGCGATTTTGCTCAACTGCAAAGTGCCGTTCCGAGGAGCATTCCGCACCATCTTCTTTTTGCCCTCTCTGGTGCCGATGGTTTGTCTGGCGGTGCTGTGGCAGTGGATGCTCAACGGGGACCTGGGCTTAATCAATAACGCCATTCGCCCCCTCTTGAACACGGTCAATGAAAACTTCGGCACCCAACTCACCGCTCCCAACTGGTTGCAGGAAGCGGCCTATGCAAAATGGGGACTGATCTTTACCGGTTTGTGGGGCGTGGGACATGCCGTGGTCATTTACCTCGCCGGATTACAGGGCGTCCCCCAGCATCTTTATGAGTCTGCAGAAATTGACGGCGCAGGCTTCTGGGTAAAAACCCGGCACATTACGCTGCCCATCATTTCTCCGGTCATTTACTTTAACACCATCATGGGACTGATTGGAACTTTTCAGGTTTTTGCTGTGCCCTATGTGATGACCGGTGGTGGCGACGGACCGGAACGCTCCTTGCTGTTTATGGCCACCTACCTCTATCAAAACGCTTTCGACTATTGGAATATGGGCTATGCCTGCGCCATCGGAATTGTGATGTTTGTCATCATCCTCACCCTTACCTATATCGCCACCAAGCTCTCCGAGCGGCATGTGTATTACGAGGGAAAATAAAATGAAACACGGCCTGAAACAAAAAATATCCACCTTCTCCGTGCTGGTCATTCTGGTACTGGCCGGCATCTGTTTTATCGCTCCTTTTGCCTGGATGATTTCCACCTCGCTCAAGCCTCTGCAGGAGACCATGTCCATCCCTCCCCGTTGGCTCCCTTCAAAGTTTCAATGGAACAACTACCGGGAAGCGATTGAGGCCATGGGCTACTTTTGGCGCTACACCGCCAACACGGTTTACCTGTGCTTTCTCACCGTAACCGGCACCGTGATGAGCAGCGCCCTGGCCGCCTACGGCTTTTCACGCATTGAATGGAAAGGCCGCGACAAGGTATTTTTGGTTTTGCTCGCGACCATGATGATCCCTTTCCCGGTCACCATGGTTCCCGTATACTCATTATTCAAAAATCTGCATTGGATCGGTTCCTTCAAACCTTTGTGGGTTCCCAGTTTTTTCGCGGGGGCGTTTAACGTCTTTCTGCTCCGTCAATTTTTCCTTACCTTGCCCCATGATATTTCAGAATCCGCCCGCATCGACGGCTGTAATGAATTTCAAATTTTCTATAAGATCATTTTACCCCTGGCGAAACCGGCGTTGTTATGCGTGGCCCTGTTTCAGTTTATGGCCACCTGGAACGACTTTATGGGGCCCTTGATTTACCTTAACGATCAAAAAGATTTTACCCTCGCCCTCGGACTGCAAAGCTTTCAAAGCCAACAAGGCGGCACGCCCTGGCATTACCTGATGGCGGCGTCGACCCTCATCGTCCTCCCTGTACTCGTCCTGTTCTTCTTCACCCAGAAATCTTTTATCCAGGGCATCGCCACCACCGGCGGCAAGGGATAACGGGAATGGCGTTCAGGGCTGAAAGCACGCATCTCCAAAGCCTGGTCCGTGAGGGCCGGGAACAATGGGTTCTAACGATTGTGAGCCCTGTATGGGCGGCTCTCATGCATTTTCGGATGCCATCATTTCAGAACGAGGGTGATGGGTTCTCTGAAAATGAATGAGGCATGACCGCATCGGAAATCAAAGTGAGACCTACTCCGCGGCCGCTTCAATTTTCACGGAGCTCTGGGTGATGGTCACATTTCCGCCGACGGATTTTTTTGAGGCATAAATACGGTAGATCCCCGGTTCAGCAGGAACTTGTAATTGAAAAATTCGGCCTTTGATTCCTGTGCTCTCAACCGGGAGCATGCGGTTCCGGTTATCCCGCCCACCAAATTCGGGACTGAAGGTGAAATTCACGTCAGTCAGATCTTCGCCGGTGAGCGGTTCAATCCCCACTTTCACCACCCCGCCCGGCTGAACCGTTTTCGGAGAAACCATAAGTCCGTCAAAATTTTCCAATGGGACCCCGGGATCTTTTCCACTGAATGCTTTATGGGTTGCCCAATAGGCCGGACGCCTGAGCCCCCTCACATAAAAATCGAGCCAAATACTGGTGGGAGCATCATCATCCCCGAAATTAAAGACAAAGCCACCGGCGCAGCCCCGGGCACGGTTCCCTTCAATCCACTCACTCCATCCCCGTGAGATCTGATCATATTTTTCATCATCACTTGGCATCTGCGGCACCCCGAATTCATCTTTGGGAGAGTCCCATGCCCCCCGCGGACCGAACTCTGTGACCAGGTACATCTTATCCGCGTCCTGTGCTTTCAGCGCATCCGGGATTGCCCCGGCAGCCGGCCCATAGGAATTAATTCCGTAGGCATCTAAACCGGGGGTGTATTTCTCCCAATACGGCACCGAAACTGTCCAGGCCGAAACCGAAATCACCGGATGATCCGGATCCAGTTTTTTGATCTCCTGCACCACTTCTTCCAGATACTTCGCGTACGCAACTTTTTGATCTTCGGATGCTATATTCAGAATCACTTCATTGCCCACGCCCCACCCCAACAAAGCGGGATGATCTTTATAACGCGCGACATCCCGCAACAGGTTTTCTTTTTGCCGGAGTTTACGCTCCTCGTCTTTGGCATAATTTAAACTGCCGTCACCCTCCGCACCGTTCCGCCCGTGCTCCAGCCAAAGCCCCACCACGACTTTCAAACCTTCCTGCTGTGCATTGTCCAATAAATCCCCGGTCTCTTTCCCCACCCCCCAAGTGCGAATCGCATTTGCACCGATGGCTTTGACTTCCTGTAAAGCTTTACGTTGGCGGTAAGGATCTTCTGGAGTGTTGTTGATGGTAAAGGTTACCCCTTTCACAAAGAAGGGATGATTCTCCGACGATTCAGGCCATGCCCCCGCAACAGCCAGCTGCACAAAAGTACAGCTCAAAAGCAACAACCCCCGGTTGGTTTTCATGAGCCGGTCTTCGATTTTATAGGCAAAAATCCGGATAAGATCCTACTCCACATAAAACGGCCAGTTGTCCATACAACCCGATCCTTTTCCGTCCCTTACCGTGACAAACAGTCGATAGGCACCGGGCTTCGTCGGCGCCGTCAGCAAAGCATTGCCCACCGCATCCAAAGCGCGTACCGCATTGGCTACTTGTTCAGGGGCGGCTTCAGCTTCTCCACCGATTTTACGGTCCGTGCTTTCCCCCACCACTTCCCAGGTGTAAGTCAGAGTATCACCATCCGCATCTTTATACTGTGCCATCACCGCAAAATTTCTTCCGCCTTTCACCTTTTCATTGGCCATCGGCATGACGGTTTCTTTCAGGATGGGTGCGCGATTTGCCGGCCACTCTCCGGTCCAGGCTTTGGCCACCGCATCCACCCGGGGTGTTTTCTCGCCCGTAGGCAAAAACATGCCAAACCAACTGGCGGTGGCCTCCTGCTTGTTTCCCCACACAAAGGCATAGGCACCCATACATTGCTTGGTATCCTCGAGGATTCCTTTGGTGGCCACATAATAAAATCCGGCCTTCTCCCGGCTGGTCGGTTCAATCGGCGCATCCCACTTCGTGTGGGCCACCTCCCATGGACCCGGCAAACCATACTCGGTCACCGCATAGGGTTTTTGCCATCCGTAGGACTTCAAATTCTTGCCAATATTTTGTGCACCCGCATACGCATTCACCCCCAGGATTTCCACCTCCGGCGCATGTTCCATAATTGCGTTTACTTTATCAGGATTCACATTCGCCACGACCGTCATCACCGGATGATTCGGATCCAATTCCTTGATCTTCTTCGCCAGCAAATTCACTTCTTTCCAAATCAGCGAACTGTCGCCACGTGATTGAATGCCTTCCATTTCATTTCCCAATCCCCAAGAGAGCAGCGCCGGATGGTCTTTAAATTTTTTCACCGCCGATTCAACCGCCAAACGTTGTCCCTCAAGTTGCTTGGGATCTGAATAATCAAAATTATGCCGTTCGTGCCCCAGCCAAATTCCTATCGTGACCGACAGACCCTTTGCGTGGGCACGATCCAAAATATCCCGGGTGTCTTTTCCGACGCCCCAGGTGCGGATGGTATTGCCGCCATTGGCCGCCATCACATCGAAATATTTGGTACCGCCCGCCCCTTTGATAACAAAAGGCTCGCCGTTTTTCATTAGTTGAAATCCGGTTTCCAGGTCCCCCTGAATAACCACTGTTGAAGGACCGTCAGCCCGCAGGGCCTGCAAATGAATCGCAGCAGAAAATATACTCAAAATAGTCACCCATCTGAAATACCACATATATTTTTTTCCTAAAAGTTGAGCGGGGTTGCCCCCGCTCAGAATTACCATCTAATAAAATTAGTCGAGAAGTGCATCAAATTCAAGTTGCTTTACCCGGCCGGCTGCCGCTTCTGCAGGGCTCCAGAACCAACCTTTCTCGTCCCAGCACTGGCTCAGGCTTAATTCTTCAGCCACAATTTTATATGCCGCGATTGCTTCTTTAATCTTCTCTTGTTTTTCAAACACCTGACCTTCGATAAACAGGCAGGTGCCCACATCATTCAAGGCCCAAAATTCGTGAACAGCCTCACCGGTGGGTTTCACTTCCAAAGCTTTTACTTCTTCCTGTTGCTTCTTCGCATCCGCCATAAACATTTCTTTGCACTTGGCGGTATATTTCAGCGTAAGGTCAAAATCTCCTTTCACATAAGCTTCCCACGCTTTGCCGGTCAGGGTCTGCGAACTAAAGTCACCAAAATCCTGCGCCATCGCCGTCGCGGCAACAACCATCAAACTCATGCATCCAATCAGGCTCATCCATTTTTTCATTCTGTCTCTCCAATCAGGGGGTTAAAGATATTTCTAATAAACCATACTAGTTGTATGTTGGTTTATTATTTACATAGAAGCGGATTCTTGTAAAGATCAAGTATGAAATTTTTTAAGGCGTCTCATTTCACTCCCTTCATGATCCTCTGCGGGCTCACCCTTCAAGCCGCGGAATCCATTCAGTTGGGAAAAGGATCCATCGCCTCTGAAGCACCGGTGCACGAAAAAGTCATTGCGCTCTACGAAAAGGATCCACTCCTGGGTCCTCAGGCCCGCAACCGCCCTCTGCCCACCAACGATTGGTGGACCACCCTCCTCACCGAGTCCCCCTTTCCCGGCACCCTCTGGGACATGCCCCTCACCGTCACCCCCGACACCAACGGCCTCGCGATCGCTATTCCCAAGGGCTGGTCGGAAAACGGCAACGAACTTATAAAGGGCAGTCCTCTACAAATCAGCGGCATTCCCAAAACCCCGGGTATGACCGATGACAGCATCCTGCTTTTCGATTTTGAAGAAGGTCTCTGGCCGAATACCTGGAAACGCACCGGCGATGCCTTTGGGGACAGTCCCATGCCTTTTACCCAACACGGCGCCTCAAACGGAAACGGCAGTGCCTACGCCTGCTCTTTTTACGGAGCCGATCGCGCCACCGGAACCCTGACATCTCCCGTCTTCACCCTCAATCGTGATTACATTCATCTGCGGGTGTCCGGCGGAAATGATCCCGAACGCCTCGGCGTAGAACTTGTGGTATCCGATAAGGTGGTCCACCGCGCCATTGGTGATCAATCCAACAATTTAAAAGATCACCGTTGGGACGTAAAAGCTTTCAAAGGACAACGCGCACAGATTCGGCTGATCGATCAACACGAAGGAGGCTGGGGATTTATTGCTGCGGATGCCATCCTGCTCAGTGACAACCCCGAGCCCCCCGATCCCGGGGTTTTCAGTCGTTGTTCCACATTAGATTGGGGCGATTGGTCTGTGCAATTCGGTCTGCACGCAGGAGGCGCTTCCCGTTTCGAAGTCACCCTCGCCAGAGGCATGCCTTTTATCTGGATTGAGGCCAAAGAGATTCAACCTCACATCACCCTTCAAGCCAGTGATATCCTGCTCGCACCCGACGGGTCCAACATCCCGTTCCCGTACAACCAGCCGGAAATCATTATCTCCCGTGAGCAACGTCTCTTCTCTGTGTATGCGCCCGCCAACACCCAATGGGAAAAGCGCGGCACGACCCTGATCCCGGTTTCCGATGCCCCCATACCTTTTTTGGTCATTGGCGCTTTGCCCGAATTAAATCACGCGGCAGCCTTCTCAAAGTTTGCTTACACCCTTCCCCGCGACACCCGGTATGACTGGGAAGTACTTCCGGACAAAGCCGAAATTCTTACCCGATGGACGGTAAAAACCGAAGCCCTGCAAGGGAACAATCCACAAGTCTTACAAGGCTGGCTTCCGCATCACTGGCGGAACACCCAACACGATTTAAAGATGGCACCGTTGCGTTATCAAACCCAGCGCGGAGAGATGAAAGTCTCATACGGCTCCCGGTTTGAGATCCGCTATCCTTTTTACGGCCTGCCTATCACCCTGCCGCTGGCCGATGACAAGGACCCGCTCTCTCCCCGGTTTAATCCGAAAGTTTTAGACGACCAACTGACCCAATGGATCAACGACCGCGCCAACCGCCCTCCCAAAGACCGCGCGGGTGCCGACACCTATTGGGGCGGGAAAGAAATTTTGGCTTTGGCCCGGACCGCCACCCTCGCCCAACAACGAAACCATCCCAAAACCCAGGAAGCCATCGACATGTTACGGGAAGCGCTCAGCGACTGGTGCACCTTCACTCCCGGTGAAGAGGCCCGCTACTTTGCCCGCTACCCCGCGCCTTGGAACGGACTGGTGGGATTCAATCCCAGTTACGGTTCGGAAACCTTTAGCGACGCCCATTTTCATCATGGATACTTCACCCTGTCCGCCGCCATGCTGATCCGGTTGGATCCGTCCTGGGGAAAAGACTACGCACCGGTACTCAAACAAATCGCCTACCATTACGCCAACCCGGAACGGGATTCGACCGACTTCCCCTTTCTCCGCACTTTTTCTCCCTGGGTCGGTCACTCCTATGCCGCAGGCAGCTCCAGTCCCAACGACGGCAACAATCAGGAATCCACCTCCGAATCCATGATGGGCTGGGCCGGTCTTTTTCTTTTAGGTGTCGCCATCAACGAGCCCGCCCTGCGGGACACCGGCATGATGGGAATGGCGGTGGAAGCGGAAGCGGTCCGCGAATACTGGAATGATTATTACGGCTGGAAAGATCCGTTGGGTTCCCCGACATTTCCCGAAGCCTATCGAAATCAACATAGCATCGTCGGCGTGCGCCGCGACCGAGACATGGGTTACTTCACCTGGTTCAGCGGGGAGGCCAAACACATTTACGGCATTCAATGGTTTCCCACCTGGACCCACTTGCAATACCTCGGAATGGACGATCCCCGGTTCATCAAAGAACAGTCCGCCGCCATGCTCTCCCGTCAATCGGCGGAAGCCTCCTACCCGGGTTTTGCCTCTCTGGGACAGGAGTGGGGACATGTCGCGCTCAGTCAACTCATGTGGGGAGACCCCGGCAAAGTATGCGAAATATTAGGCCGGGCCATGGAAGTCGACAGTGAGTTCGGGAATTGGAAAAGCGGCGGGGTCACCTACGCCATGGCCCACAGTTTAAGACAGTTCGGCCGACCGTCCCCCACCCTGCGCAGCAACGTTGCCACCGGCACGGTGTATGCATCCACAGATGGACAGCGCCGGTGGATCGGATGGAACCCTTCCCCACAGGCGCAAGCGGTCACGATTCTCCAGGGGGAAACCGAAATCTACACCTTCCAACTTCCCCCAGGAGCCGGACCGCATACCCAAATCATCCCGTAAAATAGGGAAAGCCCCAAATCGCAGTAACTATTGACTCTATCCCCTATTTTGATAGGGAATCCATCATGACCCCTCCAGAAAATCGTAAACGGACCTATTTATACAAACAACTTGCGGACAAACTCCGGGGTGAAATTAAATCAGGAGTTTTTCATGCGGATGAGCGGCTGCCGTCCATGGATGATCTGTCACAGCAGTACTCCATGAACCGCATCACCGTAAAAAGGGCTCTGTCCGAACTGCGGGCGGAAGGACTGATTTATTCGATTCCGGCACAGGGCACCTACGTGGCCCAAGAAGAATCCCATGTGCCTCCCGCCACCCAGCATGACCGTAAAACCATCGGGCTGGTTCTCTCCGGCATTCACCCCCACTCATACGGCTCGTATCATGTGGACATCGTCACCGGCATTCAGGAAGCGCTTAGCGATATCGAATGGTACCTGATGCTGGTCACCCTCTCCGAACCTTCTGAAGATCGTGCCTACGAACACGTAAAACAAATTCAACTCGACGGGGCCATTTATCTGGGCACCTTCGAACCCTCCCTTCTCCGCCGCCTGGTAAAAAACGGGCCCCCGGCCGTACTGATCGACCAAAAGATGCGGGGACTGAAAAGCGATATCATCAATGTTGACAACTACGGGGGCGCCTACGAAGCCACCAGTCACCTGATCGAACTCGGACACCGCAGCCTCGCCTGTGTCACCGGATTTGACGGTCACATCACTTCCGAACGTAAAGAAGGGGTTATCGATGCCTGGGCCGAACACAAATTACCTCCCTCCTCTCTGCAGTGGATCGAGGGAAATTATCAGCGGGAAACCGGATGCGCCGCCGCCCAAAAAATCCTGAAATCCAAAAACCGGCCCAGCGCCATCTTTTGCTTCAACGATGAAATGGCCGCGGGCGCTCTGCAAACGCTATTGGGCAGTGGAAAGGTTAACGTGCCTGAAGATATTTCCGTGATGGGCTTTGATAATATCAATTGGAGCATTGCCACCTATCCCCAGCTCAGCACCGTACAAGTCGAACGCTTTGCCATGGGCAAGCTCGCCGTACAACGTTTGCAGGACACGCTCATCAATCCCGAGCACACCCCCACATCTACAGCGGTGAGCACGCAAATTGAAGCGCGGAGCAGCACCGCAGCGCCGAAAAAGTAAACGCACGATTTGAAGTTAATACGTCGCCTGCTGCGGCAAATATTTGTGTGAGGGGGAGAAGGTTGGGAAGTCATGACGGCGGGACGCCGTCGGTCCGGAGGGCCCGCGTCTCGCGGTCCAACAGGTTGGGAAGTCATGACGGCGGGACGCCGTCGGTCCGGAGGGCCCGCGTCTCGCGGTCCAACAGGTTGGGAAGTCTTGACGGCGGGACGCCGTCGGTCCGGAGGGCCTGCGTCCCCCTGGCCGTCTCGAGCGACAGCTCGGGCAGGCGCGGTCCAACGAGAGTTTGCCCGCCAAAAAAAAGGGCATCTCCACTTGCGTGAGATGCCCAAAGGAAGGACGGCCGGAGAAGCCGTACTGCTTTTACTTCTTGCGACGGAAGAACAGAAGCGTTCCCCCTGCAACCATCAGTAAGACGACTGAAGAAGGTTCCGGAATTGTGGTCAAACGAATATCACCGATGAAAACCGTCGATGTTTGGTCCGTGTTATTTTTGACACCGACGAGACCATTTAGAACCGATGTACCAGCGACAAAACCTGTCACGGATGTCAGATCTACGTTAATCGTATGCCATGTCTGGCCCGTAATGTTTCCAGTAGCACCGGCGGAACCATCCAGAGTCCAACTGTCGGTTCCGGTGTTAAAACTTCCAGTATCAAGATTGGCGGTAAATCCATTCATGTACCATGAACCAGCAACATCTACATAGAAAGAATACTCGAGATTGGTCACACCAGAGGGAACGGTCAGTGCTTTACCTCCATAAAACTCAAGGCCACCTGTTTTATAATCACCACCCGGAACCCATTTAATGGTATCCGAATTCCCAGTATCGGGATACGGAAGGGTATTATCTACGACAATAGTACCTCCATTGCCAAAGAGCCCACCATTCTGAACAGTATCATTAAAAAGAATTGTATCCGCAAAGAGCGAAGACATCCCGGCGAAAGCCACGGCCATCGCGGTAAGGGTGAATTTTGTTTTTATCGTTTTCATTATTATATCTCTGTGTGTGGTTATCATTTTCTCCGAACAATTCACACGTCGGTGGTTCTGGATTACCTAAAGGTTAACCCTTCTCCGTTTACGTGGCAATAATAAACTTTATTAAATAAGCACTTTTTTTAGGAAAGTTAAATTACACGAAAACCCCAATAAACATTAGGCTTTTCCAGCATATACAGGCGTAATCATATATCATTTTGGCGGATTTTTTTAAAAATTCTGAAAATTTTGGAAGGTTTGACAGGCCGACGGCAGCGCCTCCCGTTTAAGACTCTCAAAACAGACTGAATTCTTGCGGAAGTGGACCCCCTCTTTGTGCGCAAATCGAAGCAAAACGATTTTGATTTCGCACAACACCTCCCCCAAGACAATAGCCCTCAAGCCCGACAGACTCACTGACAAAACGGTCTCCCCCTTTTTTCAACCAGGCCTAAATGCCTTTTCAGCCTCAAAGGAGCCGTTCTCCGAAGACCGGAATGAAAGCCCCGGTTGCATTGTTATTTTTAAAAAAAAAACAAAGATTGAGGAAGAAGCCTAAAAAAAGAGCATCCCCGCAAATAACAGGGATGCCCTTTGATTTACTGAGCGATAGCTACGTTCGAGCTTTTAGTTTTTGCGGCGAATATACAGCACCAATCCGCAGGCCGCTACAATCAAGAGCAAGGAGGACGGCTCTGGAATCGCCTGGGTCAAACGAATGTCACCAATGAAGACATTGGAACGGTCAGAATTGTTTTTAAAAGCAACCAGACCATTCAGTTGAGAAGTCCCGGCACTAAATCCCGCAATAGAAGTGAGATCCACGTCGATGGTATGCCAGGTTTGCCCCACAACATCCCCCACCGCACCCGGATTGCCATCCAGGGTCCAGCTGTCAGTGCCCATATTGAAACTACCGGTATCCAGATTCACGGTAAATCCGTTCATCAGCGATCCGCCGGTTGAATCCACATAGAAGGTATATTCCAAATTGGTCACACCGGTAGGGACGGTCATAATTTTTCCCCCGTAAAACTCAAGTCCCCCACTTTTATAGCTGCCCGCTTCCGGTTCCCAGTTCAGGGTATTCGTTCCGCCGGTTCCGGGATAGGTGATCCCTGAGTCCAGGTAAATGGGGCCATTCCCGAATTTTCCGCCATTTTGTACATTGTGGTTAAAAAGAATGGTATCTGCGGCAAACAAAGACATGCCCGCAGATGCGACCGTCCATACGGTAAAGATCAGTTTCAATTTTGTGGAGTTCATAGGGTTCCTGGCTTTTTTAGTTTTTTTAAGTTGTTCACCCATTTTACGGGATGAACGAATAACCTGTTAACGCTATTTCACAGGATCTGACAATATTAAACGTTGTTAAATAACTACATTCGCCTTCCCTCCACAAATTTGAAGCTTTTTGCAGTTCCGGCACATTCAGTTTACTTATAATCGTGAATATTCAAAGACACAGGACACATCTTTGTTTTAAAAATAAAGGAAACGGCCGTCCAAAACAGGCTGAATCTGCCCCGAAAAAGTGATCTTTTACCGCAGGGCCTGTCCGGAGCTCTCTGCGTCCTCGACATATAAGCCGGCCGTCGCTTTACCTTTCCCGTTCAATATCCGCGCCCAATTCCCGTAAGCGTAGATCCATTTGCTGATATCCCCGGTCAATCATTTGGGCATTTTCAATGATGCTCTCCCCTTCGGCGGACAAGGCCGCAAGAATTAACGCCATCCCCGCGCGGATATCCGGACTGGTTTGATGGGAACCACTGAGTTGACAGGGCCCGGTGACCAATACCCGGTGCGGATCACATTGTACGATCCGTGCCCCCATGCTGATCAGCCGGTCCGTCCACACCATTCGGCTTTCAAACATCTTTTCAAAAAACAAAATACTGCCTTCAGCTTTGGTGGCCACCACAATCAACAGGCTCATCAAATCCGAAGGCGTTGCCGGCCAAATGCCATCTTCAATTTTTGGAATTGCGCCCCCCAAATCATCCCCGACCGCTAATTTTTCCCGGGCATGATATACCCAGTCGCGTCCATCCACTTCCCAGCCGGCGCCCAACCGGTCAAAAGCCCGGTGCAATACCCGGTGTTCGCTGGGCACATGCACATTGCACACCCGCAGGGATCCGCCGGTGACAGCTGCGGCAGCCAGATAACTGACGGCTTCAATATAGTCGGCGCCCAATTCCACATCCGCGCCGCCTAAATCTTCCCGGCCCTTGATCACCAAACGGTTCGTGCCAATGCCCGTGATCTCAGCCCCCATCTCTTCCAACAGCCGGCAAAGATCCTGCACGTGCGGTTCACAAGCGGCATTATACAGCACATGAATTCCCGGAGTGCCGGCCGCGGCCATAATTAAATTTTCGGTTGCGGTGACCGACGCTTCGTCCAGCAACAAATCAGCCGGCCGAAGTTTCGTGCAACTCAGATCAATCCCTTCGGATGTAAATTTAAGATCCGCCCCCATCTCCTGCAGTCCGTGCAAGTGGGCATCCAAACGGCGGCGGCCGATCACATCCCCGCCCGGAGGGGCGAGCCGGACTTTTCCACACCGGGCCAGCAAAGGGCCGGCCAGCAATATACTGCCCCGGATTTTCCGGCAGAATTCGGGAGAAAGCTTGTCGGCATCGACTTCCGAAGCGCGGAGCGTCACCACGTCCAACTTCCGTTCTACGGAAACCCCGAGGGTACGCAACAGATCGCACATCACCTGCACATCCGCGATATCCGGCACCCGCCGCAGCACCACTTCCCGGTCAGTTAACACACAGGCGGCCAGCATCGGCAGGGCCGCATTTTTATTTCCCGTCGGTGTAAACGTTCCGCTTAACGGTTTCCCGCCACGTACCACAAATCTCGACATCCCCTACTCCACCGTCACACTTTTTGCGAGATTACGGGGCTTGTCAATATCAGTTCCCCGGGCCTGGGCCGCGTAATACGCAATCAACTGCAGCGCGACCACATTCACCAGGGGTGAAAGACATTCGGTGGTGCGCGGAACAAAAATAATGTCCCGGGTAATATCATCCAGACGTTTATCCCCTTCGGTGGCAATGGCGATAATCCGTCCCGAGCGGGCCTGCACTTCCCGTACATTGGAAATCATTTTTTCCGCCACTTCATCTTCGGTTTCCGTGCAGATACAAATCACCGGCAGGGATTCGTTGATCAGAGCGATGGGACCGTGCTTCATTTCCCCGGCGGCATACCCTTCCGCATGCTGATAGGAAATCTCTTTATTTTTTAATGCGCCTTCCAAGGCCATGGGATAATTAAAGCGGCGGCCTAAGTAGAGAGAGCTGGGACCGTCATGATGACGGCTGGCAATTTCTTTAATATGCTCTTTATTTTCGAGCACCCGGTGAATGGCGGTCGGAATTTTCTGAAGCTCTGCAAGCAGTTCTTTTCGGCTCTCCGCATCCAATTCCCCGCGGGCTTCCGCCAAATGCAGGGTCAGCAAAACAAACACCATCAACTGCGCGGTGAACGCTTTGGTGGAGGCCACCCCGATCTCGGTTCCGGCGTGGGTGTAGATCAAATGATCACTTTCCCGCACCAGTGAACTGCCGAATACATTACAAAGGGTCAGGATGGGACAACCGGCCTTTTTCGCCATTTGCACTGAGGCCAAAGTATCTGCGGTTTCCCCGGACTGGGAAACCGTGGCCACCAAAGTTCCGGGCTGAATTTTCGGGGATCGGTACCGGAACTCACTCCCCAGATCCGTCTCCACCGCAATGGAGGTAAAGTGCTCAATTAACAAGCGTCCGTACATGGCGGCATAATAGGCGGTGCCACAGCTCACGATCATCATGCGCTGCAAGGTGCGGATATGCCCGACAGACATATCCAGATCCGGGAAATGGATTTTACCGTCGGTGACGTATTGATCCATCAAGCCACGAATCACCCGGGTCTGCTCATGCATTTCTTTGAGCATGAAAGTTTCAAATCCGCCCGAATCCACGGCGCTGTCTTCCATCTCCACTTTCACCCATTTTAATTCCTGTGCTTCCCCGTCGAGATTCCACACCTCAACCCCCTCCGCACTGAGACGGGCGATTTCGCCGTCCTCGAGGTAAATCACTTCTTCGACTTGAGGAAGGATGGCGGGCACATCACTGGCGATAAACACCCCGTCTTTGCCTTTGCCCACAATCAGGGGGGAGCCCAACCGGGCCGCATAAAGTACGCCGGGCTGGTCCAAACTCAGCAATCCAATCGCGTAAGCACCCCGCGCACCGGAAAGGGCGGCGCGGAATCCGTCAAGAAAATCTCCCTCCGCCGTACAATCCGCAATGTAACCGGCCAATACTTCGGTATCCGTATCCGAAAGAAAGGGAAATCCTTTTTCTACCAGACCGGCTTTAAGCTCCTGATAGTTTTCAATGATACCGTTGTGCACCAGCGCCAAACGACCCTCTGAAGCCGTATGGGGATGGCAATTGCGGACCGAGGCTTCCCCGTGGGTGGCCCAACGGGTATGGCCAATCCCCGTGGTGGAGGAAAGTGGATGGCGGGCCAGTTCGTTTTCCAGTTCGCTGAGACGCCCCACCGCCCGTCGCAATTCCAGTTCATTTTCATGCTGAACCGCCACCCCTGCAGAATCATATCCACGATATTCCAAACGCTTCAGGCCTTCTATTAATACCGGGACTGCATTTCGATTTCCCAACATGCCAACGATACCACACATGATAAACTCCACTTTATAGGTAAAAAAGATAATTCGGTTGGCCAATCACTAGCAGACCCAATAGACTCAGGCAAAGCCGAAAGCCCCTAGGATTCGAATATTTTCACCTTTCCCTTCCAGGACTACAAAATGGGCGTTTGGATCTCACACGCAGCGCGCGGAGAAACCGACGCGGTCGAAAATTTCCAGCAAAAGATTTATTGTAAACCGCCAGAAATCTTGGTTTATTACCCTTATGAAATTAATTTCCAAAAACATCGGTTGTTTTTTGATCAGCTGCGGCTTCACCCTCTCGCTTCAATCCGCAGTGGTGATGATCGACAGCATTACGCCTTTCTCTTCAAGCGGTTCACGATTGGACCTGGACAGTCCCGTCACCCAATTGACCCTGGGAAGCCAGACCGTAACCAATCTGGTTGGGCCGACGACCATAACCGGGGGTGCTTCCGGACAGTCGACTTTCCGCGGCGCGGGTGAATCATACAGTTACCCCAGCCTGGCCAATGCGTTGAAAGGAATGAACATCACCACCGCCGCCGCCAATGCAGGCACCTTCCAGGCTTTCTTTGGACAAACCATTACCGATATTGATGATGCCGGCGTTTTGGCCGATGTCTTTATCACCGAAATTGGCACGACAACCCAAAGTGGTGACGCCTTTACGGTAAGAGCGATTCTTGCAGGCACGCCCGGGGGCAGCCTGACCTACGGTGCGACCACCAAAACCGTATCCGGTTATGCCGGGATTGCGGACGGCGCCGCTTTCACCTCGCTGGCGCGAAGCGGAAATCCCAATACCGCCTTCGATGTCAGAGGTTTCGGTCTGGATTTAAGTGATGACCTCGGGGTAACCTCCCTGATCGGCCTCGAAATCGGTGCCGGCAGCGTATCGGACCCCAACCTCATTTTGGCGGTGGTGATTCCGGAACCGGGCAGCATCTTCCTTCTGTTGTCAGCCCTTTCAGGCTTTGCGCTCCTCAGCATCCGGAAGCGGCCCTAAGCACTGATTTTCAATTGCGGAACGTTGGTTTCGCTTGTTTTCAGCGTCTTGCCTTCTATGAAAGGTTCATGTCATTGCTTCCTTCTGCCTGGAGCCCGGAATGCTGGTCTCTCCCCTATTTTAATGATCGCATCCGCGACGTAATTTATCGAAAAACCCACCCATGGATGCCCTGGCTCACGCCGGAAGCCAACCGCCTCCTGGATGCCCTGATCCAACCCCGGCACCATGTCCTCGAGTTCGGGTCCGGTAAAAGCACCCTCTATTTTGCCGAAAGAGCGGCGCAGGTGGTATCCGTGGAGCATCAACCTACATGGGCCGACCGCGTGGAGGCCTGGCTGAAATCCAAAAATTTAAGTTCAAAAGTATCCCTTATCCGTTGCTTACCCGGGCAAACAGCCGAAATCCCATTCACACGGCCGAAGCAACAATACGATTTCATTCTGGTGGATGGGGTCGACCGACTCAACTGCGCAAACAACAGCCTGCCCTATCTGAAGCCGGGCGGATGGTTGATTTTGGACAACATCAACCGCCACGTTCCCTCCGAAAGCCGCGCCCCCGGTTCGATTCGCAGCTGGACCGAAACCGCGGCCGGATGGAAAGAGCTCATGGCTCAACTCGCCTCCTGCGAAACCCATTGGACAAGCAACGGCATTACCGACACCTTACTGCTCAGACTTCCACCTGAAAAAATCCTTTAGGGAAAACTTGTTTCCCCCGAAAAAGTCTTCATGAAGATAAATTCTCCAATGCACTCAACAACCATACGACCCGACGGCGACGCCGACCCTTACCCTACACCTCCAAGCAGCTGGAGGTGTAAGCTGCACGTATGACGGCCCTACTGGTTTTTCAAATCATTGCTTTTGTGTTGTTGATCATCGGATCCGGATTTTTCTCCAGCTCTGAAACCGCCCTTTTTTCGTTGGACCTTCATGAAGTCAACCGCATGGAGGAAACAGACCCGGTCACCGCCGGCCGCCTGAAACACCTCTTGGAGCAACCCACCCGTCTGCTGTCGACCTTGCTGATCGGCAATACCATTGTAAACGTGAACCTGTGGATCATTGGCGCACTCATGCTGAAAAACTTCGGCTTTACCCATGAATGGGGGCAAGTCGGCGTCCTCACCCTGATCACACTGATATTTGGTGAATTCGGCCCCAAACGATTGGCACTGCGTCTGCGGATCCGTATGGCCCGCATCTATGCCGGCCCCCTGATGTTTTTTGTGCGTATCCTCAAATGGCCGCGGAGTTTGCTGGAAGCCATCACCAATAAATTCTCCAAATTCTTTATGCCCACCGGGCATATTTTGAGCCAGGCGGAATACGACACCCTGATGGAAGCCAGTGATGAAAGCGGCAGCCTGGACGACCACGAACACAAAATGGTGCAGGCCATTCTATCGCTGGAAAGACAAACCGTGGGAGATGTCATGACTCCCCGCGTGGATTTGGAAGGGGTCGATTTGTCTGAAGAACATGCCGATATTCTTACCATCGCAAAACGTTGCAAGGTCCGCCATTTGGTCCTTTACCGGGAACAATTGGATAACATCGAAGGCTTACTGGACGTTAAAGCTTATTTGCTGGACCCCCAGCGCTCCCTGTCCAACGCCACATTAAAACCTTTCTTTGTGCCTGAATTATGCACCTTGGATAAACTTCTCACCCAAATGCTCCCCACCCGAAAACGGGTGGCCGTGGTGGTGGACGAATTTGGCGGGACCGCCGGCCTCATCACCCGCGGGGATATTTTAGATGAACTCACCGGCGAATTGGACATCGAAGAAAGCCAGCGCCTGGTCTGCGAACAACTGACCGAAGACACCTGGCTTCTGGACGGGCAAACCCATCTTCTGGATGTGGAACGCATCACCGGCATTCCCCTCGCATCCGAAACCGCAGACCGGTTGGCCGGCTGGTTTATCGAACAAGTGGAGCATATCCCCAAAATTTATGAGCGGGTCTCCGGAGAAAATTACAAAGCGATGGTCCGGCAAATGCGCCGAAACCGGATTCTGTTGATCCTCTTACAGAAAGTCCCCAATGAGGAGGCCGAATTATGAGCCCTCCCATGGAATGGCTGCTGTTTGTTTTCTTCCTCATCGCCTCGGCTTTTTACTCCGGGATGGAAACCGGTATTGTCTCGATCAACCGGGTACGTCTCCGCCATTTAAGCAAACGTCGGGACAAACGGGCCCTTCAATTGGAAAAATGGATCCTGGACCCGGACGGCATGCTGGCGACCAGCCTGGTGGGCACCAACCTCTCCAATACCGCTTTCACCGTTATTGGAACCCGGCTCATTCTGGATACCATCGGTTCCGCCCGCATTGGCGGCCCGGTTGCCGCCATTATTTTAACTTTACTGATTCTTATCTTCGGAGAATATCTTCCCAAAGCATGGTATCAAAGCCATCCGCTCATCCGCTCAGCCCGGTTTGTGCCCTTGTTCCGCTTCTCCCAATTCCTTTTCCACTGGGTGAGCGTACCGGTCATTGCCCTGGTAAGAACCGTGATTCCTCCCCCGGCCGAAAATGACGGAGAAGACAACCAGGCACGGATCACCCGCCGTGATATTCAATTTTTGCTCAGCCGGGAAAGCGGCGCCACCCCGGATCTGAGTGAGCAACGCCGCCGCATGGTGGTGGGCGTCTTCGGACTTTCCGAACAAAATGCACGGGATATCATGGTGCCCCGGGAAAAAATGCTTCAAATTAAACCCAGCACCCCCATGACGGAAATTCTGGAGTTGGCCGCAAAATCAAAAGTAAAAAGCCTTCCGGTCTATTCGGACACGGAGAAACGTTTTACCGGCATTTTAAAACTCAGTGATCTCTTTGAGCACATCGACGAGGAGGATCTCCGGGTTCCCGACCTCATTCGCCCGCCCCAGTATGTCGATGAAGAAATGCCTGCGGACGATTTAATCCCCAGAATGCGCCTTACCCGTCAACCCATGCTGCTGGTACGGGACGATCAGGGAATGGTCACCGGCTTCGTTACAACTGAAGTCGTGCTTGAAGAAATCGTCGGACCGCTCTATGAGAGATAAAACCAATTCTTGGAGAACCCTTTTGTGAAAAAACTATCTTACACTCTTTTATTCTTATCCGCACTGAGCGCTTTCGCCCAGGTACCCAAAAGCCCGGTCATCGCCCATGAGGCGCCCGCCTCCGTGGTGGCAGGTCAACCCCTGCGCATCGTAGCCAGGGTGAGCAGCGAAGATCCGGTCAAAGAAGTCAATTTATACCTCGCCCAATCCGGAGGCGCAGCGCCCGCGAAACTCCCCTTGCAGTCCGCAGGGGCAGGCGTGTATTCCGCACAAGTCCCATCCGCCCAGTTTGTGGGCGTAGAAAACTTTCGCTATTACCTGGATGCAAGAACCGTCCCGGGCGCGGTAACCGAAACCAACTGGATGACCGTACAAGTGATCGGCAAAAATACCACAACCGGAAGCAGCAAAGAATCCAGCTGGAAACGCCCGGTTCTGATTGGCGTGGGGGCTGTGGTTGCTGTGGGCGCCGGTGTCGCGATCGCAGGGAGCGGTGGCGGCGGGGATGGAGACGGCGGTGGAAGCGGCGGAGACTCCGACCCGGCAGACAATGTTTTGGTGCGCACCGCATCGGATCAAGCCAATGAAAATTCCGTTTTACTCCCCAGATACCAGATCGTGGATGTTGCCGGTGATCTGGCGGGAAGAAGCATCACCCGTGTACGCATCCAATTGGAATTCAATGATTTAGACGGTGGACTTGACGAATACGAAGTCAAATACAACGGCGCGACGGTTATCAGCGGCAGTACGGGCGGAAGTATTTCAAAACAGGTCGATGTGGTAGGTGCGGCCGACACCCAAGTGGTCATCGGCGTGGTGAACTCAGAAGCTGTCGATGGCACCCAGACTTTCAGCTGGAATGCCACGGTTACTTTTTTTGTGGAATAAAACCTTCACATCCCCCCTGTAATTTAAAGGCTGTCCTAACAGGCTAGCACTTGACTTAGGCTATACAACCCTGTATAATTATAAGTTCATTTCCGCTTCCCCACTTTCTTTATAAACCCTTCTTTCTCCACTCTAAGGACCCTGTTTTATGGCCGCAAAAAAGAAGACCACCTCTTCCTCCTCCGCTTCAAGCAAGAAAAAACTTTCCAAGACTTCCAAAGCTCCCGCGAAAAAGAAAGCGCCAGCTAAGAAAAAAGCGGCCGCTAAAAAAGTAGCCGTCAAAGCCGGTCCGGCCAAAAAGAAGGCGGTAGCCAAAAAACCCGCAGCCAAAAAAGCGCCCGCGAAAAAGAAGACGGTTGCAAAAAGTGCGCCAGCGAAGAAAGCGCCTGCCCAAAAGAAGGCCGCTGCTAAAAAAGCCCCGGCCCAAAAGAAAGCCGTAGCCAAAAAAGCACCGGTTAAGAAGAAGGCGGTTGCGAAAAAAGCCGCGGCCCCAAAAACCAAAGCGGCAAAAAGCACCCCGAAAGATGCCTCTCCGGAAGTTGTATTAGATGAGTCCCTGATCCTTTCCTCCAAAGTGGAAGGAGCCAACTGGTCCAAAACTTTTGATCCCATGATCAAAAAAGGCCGGGCGGAAGGATATGTACTGATTGAAGACTTAGTAAAACACCTTCCTTCCAAAGGGGACAACCCCACTGAATTGGATTCGGCCCTGATTACCCTCAAAGGCATCAACATCGATGTCATCCGTCCCGAAGAAGTGGAGAGCCACCTCAACCGCCGCAAACACGAGGTCAAAGAACGTGCCGCGGAAAAAATGGATGTACTGGACGATCCCGTCCGCATGTACCTCAAATCCATGGGCCAGGTTCCCCTGCTCTCCCGCGAAGAGGAAGTGGAAATATCCAAACGAATTGAAGAAGCGGAAATCAAAACCTGCGATATTTTTAATCGTTTGGGATGTTCTGCCGAAGCCTATCTGAATCTGATGGCCCGCTTGGAAAACCAGGAAGAACGTTTTGACCGGATTATCAACGATAAACACGTCGAAAGCCGCGAAAAATACTTTAAAAATCTCCCCCGTATTCTCAGGAATATCGAAAAACAGCGGGATACCCTGCAGGAAGATTACATCAAATTTACCAAAGCCAGTGCGGCGAAAAAACCCGCGCTGGAAAAGGAAATTAAGAAAGTCCGCACCCGCCTCTCAAAAAGCTACGAGAAATTGTTCCTTAAACAAAAGGCCATCGAGGATTTGGTTGAGATCACTGAAAAGTATTTCAACGAAATTACTGAAGCGCGGAAAAAAGTGGATCACAGCCGCAGCAAAACCAGCAAATCTTACAAAGACTCCCTCAGCCGCATCACCGAAATAGAGCAGCTCATGGGCTTGGACGAAGATGCCTTTCTGGAACGCTACAGCAAGCTCCGCTTCTGGATGCGCAAAGGCTTACGGGCCAAAACCGAGATGGTGGAAGCCAACTTGCGCTTGGTCATCAGTATTGCTAAAAAATACACCAACCGTGGACTCTCTTTCCTTGATTTGATTCAGGAAGGAAACATGGGACTCATGAAAGCGGTGGAAAAATTTGAGTACCGCCGCGGATACAAATTCAGTACCTATGCAACCTGGTGGATTCGTCAGGCCATTACCCGTTCTATTGCCGACCAGGCCCGGACCATCCGGATTCCGGTACACATGATCGAAACCATCAACAAGCTGATGCGCATGCAGAAGCAATTGGTACAGGAACTGGGACGTGAACCTTCCCCTGAAGAACTTTCAGAAGAAATGACCATGCCCCTCGACCGGGTACGGGCCATCTTGAAAATTGCCCAACAACCGATTTCACTGCAATCCCCCGTCGGAGATTCGGAAGACACCAGTTTCGGTGACTTTATTGAAGACAAAGCCGCCGACAGCCCGGCCGACATGACCGGTCACAGCCTTTTGAAGGAGCGCCTGAAAGAAGTACTGACCACCCTCAGTGCCCGCGAACAGGATGTGCTTAATATGCGCTTCGGCCTCACCGACGGCTATGGCCACACCCTCGAAGAAGTCGGCCGCAAGTTCAACGTGACCCGTGAACGTATCCGTCAGATCGAAGCCAAAGCCCTGCGAAAAATGCGTCACCCGACCCGTTTGAAGAAGCTCCAGGGCTTCCTCGAATCCAACGCATAATTTCAACATGCATGCCCTTTATCTTGAAAAGGATAAAGGGTTTCTTATATCCTACCCCCGAATCCGCACAGCCGTCGTGAAATATAATCAAGCTACTGTAACCAAATCTCAAGCAGCCCGGTTTATGTCGCGACCTTTATTGAAGAAAGTAGCGACCTTGCTCACCTTCGTCACCCTCCTTCCCGTCAGTGGAACTTTGGTGAACGTCGATTTCAATAGCAGCGGTCCGGACACCTCTGTTGGCACATTTTCAGGCACAGGTGTCTTGGGTGACGGTACCTGGAATGCCATCACTGCGGCCCAATCAGGCCAAAGCCTGGGCGCAACTTCCCTTCTCGATTCGACAGGCGCAGCCTCGGGCATCCAAGTTTCAATTCCCAGCTACCAGGGTGCCTGGAACCTGGCCTCCCAGACCGCAAGTAGCTGGAAGCCATTATTAGGCGACTGGATATACCTCAATACCGAGAGCAGTACCGCAACCATCACCTTGTCCGGACTCGGTGCATCCACCCGATGGAACCTGGTGTTCTATGGCGCAAATGGAAACGCCAGAGGCTCCGATTTCACCATTGACGCCATCACAAAACGAACCACGGACTCAGGAGGCTTCGGCACGACCCTGACCGAAGGGGACGAGTATATTCAATTCGACAACATCCTAAGTGACGGTTCGGGAAACATCTCCATTGGCTGGGAAAATTATGGGGTCGCCGCCCCCTTGAATGGGTTTCAAATCGTTTCGGTGCCCGAAGTATCGACCTTGAGCATGTTCGCGCTGATAGGCGTCTCCTGCATGATGGTTTATTATCGCCGCCCAAAACGTTCTTAACTCCACAACGCAATCACCAGGTCTGCTCTTTCAACCTTATCTCAATGACTTTGGGAGATTCAGGGTCCACACTCACACGGATACTCTCGAATTGCCGCAACCTGACCGGTAAATTAAGAGAGTTAAAAGCAACGCCCTGAAGGCTTATTTCCCGATTCGCATCGTCAAATCTTAGTTTCACTGAAGGGGGAAACAGACGCCCTCTCCTTTCAAAGCGCATTTTAAGCTCACGCCATTCATCTTCATCAAGCGGGGCATCCCGCCCTTCAACAGAAAACTGAAGATTCGTATCCACGGGGAAGGCATGGCGTTTTTCCTGCTGAAGACGAAATCTGTTTTGAAATTCAGTAAAACTCAGAATCGCCAGAATAATGATAAACCAGTGTGTATTCACCGGAAATGGACGTGACATTCCACACCAGCATCGGGAAGATTCCCGGGTCATTCCATAAATCGTGAGACAACTAACCACTAGAGTCACACATAACGTAAGATACATCAAACGGGATAAGGGCAAATTTAAAGCAACCGTAACTTTTTCAAATGAAAAGATATAACCAAGGAGCGGAGTGATCACGATGAAGAGCACAACCAGCACACCACCGGTCAATTCAAGTAACCGGACCCAGTTTTTACCTTTCAACAGTCCCCTTGCCATTAAAAATGAAATTACAGCATAAATAAAATGCTTCCAATCCATCGCCAGCAGGTGCTGACTTGAAAGCAAGGGAAGTTGAAGAAACAGATTTCCCAGAAATATATACAAACAACTGAATGCGAAAAATACCCGTAACGCAACGGAGAGTAAAATCCAGAATGGCGGAGATGGAGTGGCGGGACTGATTTCTGTTTGGTGAGGGATCATGATATTTTTGACTATCTCTTCCCCCCGAAAAGAAAAGCAGGTTTTAAAGCAGACCTGGCGACTTAGGCGTCCACGCCCCCACCCTGCTTGCTGGATCCCTCATTCACTTCGGGATAGGAAAGAGACGTTTTCTTTTTCATGACCTTATTCTATCTCCTTGGCCGGGAAGCCTCCAGAAAAAATTCGACACCTCTCATCCACCTCTCCACAAACACGAAGTCCTCGTTATCCAAGCCAAGCCTGCTGACGGAATTCGCGGGGAGACTTTCCGGTTCTGGACTTCATGCGACGGGAAAAGTGATCCGCGGTTTGAAATCCACAGGCGTAAGCCACTTCAGAAATGGTTAATCCCGTGTTCCGTAAAAGTTGCTCCCCTTCTTCCAATCGGCGAATCCAAACCGACGCCATCGGCGTTAAGTGGAGATGCTTCTGATACAACCGAATAAGGTGGGCCGCACTTACCCCTCCCGCCCGGGCAATATCAGAGACCGTGAGAGCCTGGGTAAAATGAGCTTCCACAAAAGCACAGGCTTGTTGCAGGGGAACGGGCAAAGGACGCGACGGCAAACCGCTTTGCCGGCCGGCGCATACATACTGAGCGAGCAAAGCCAATGAAAAGGCATCCCGCTGCATGTGCATGTCCGGGTCCGTGACCGTAAACAGTGGCTCTAAAAGCCGCAAAAGTTCACGCATCCCCCGGGTCAAAACCATCTTCGCCGGTAACGATTCGAGGAGAGCAAGATCGGTGGGTGACAAGTCGAGGATTTCTGCGGTCGCCCAGCCATGCCGGGTTCGTGAATCCGGATCCATGCGGAAGGTCTCACGATGCCCCGGCAACAACAAAGTGATCTCTCCGGGCCCAACCGTACGGATGTGTTCATCAACCTGAATCCGCATTGACCCTTCGCTTACATACACCAGCTGCACATGCTTCTGCCATCGGGGTCCAAGGGTTGAATGTGGTTCATAGACAATTACCCCACCGGAAAAACCACTCAAATGCTTTAATAGATCACTTTCAGACATGTTTATGTTTTATACAGACATGGTCTCTTTTATGCAAGTCTCCTATGGTTCCACTCATAAAACCATCAACAAGGACAATCTATGACCTCTCCAAATTCTCAACCCGGATATTATAAACGAAACGAACTGAATGAGCAGGCACGCGCCTTTTATGAAGATCAAGGCTTCCTGGTCCTCACCGATGCTTTGTCGACAGCTGAAGTAGAGGAAATCAAACAGGAGGCCATTGCCGTTTGCCGCCAGGAAAAAGGAAACCTGGAAATTCATCATAAGAATGACCGCGAACGCGAAGCCTTCCCTTCTCCGGCGGCTTTACAGGCGATGGCGGATGATGAAGTTCTCCGCCACTTTCTCTGCATTCACCACCCCCACAAAATTTCATCTCTGATTCATCAGGCCTTAAGCCATCCCGCAATCGTGGATGTGCTGACCCGTGTCGTCGGCCCGGATGTAAAATGTATGCAATCCATGCTCTTCATCAAACCCAGCGGTAAACCCGGTCAAGCGTGGCATCAAGATGAAGATTTCATCCCCACCCGGGACCGTTCCCTGATTGGCGCCTGGATCGCTTTAGATGACGCAGTCATTGAAAACGGTTGTTTATGGATTCTCGCGGGCTCACACAAACCGGGAGTGCTTTGGCCTATGTATCCCCATGATGACCCCCGCTATGATTGCACCAGAAAAAGCTACGACTTCCCTTACCGCGATGAAGACGCCATTCCGGTAGAAGTCCCCAAAGGCGCGGTTGTCTTTTTTAATGGGTACACCCTCCACAAAAGCGAACCCAACAATTTGCAAGGCGCCTATCGACGGGTGCTGGTCAACCATTACATGTCTGCCTCCAGCCTCCTTCCCTGGCGGCATGATCCCGATACCGCAATGGCCTTAATTGATTTCCGGGATATTGTGATGGTTGCGGGAAAAGATCCTTATGCATCAAAAGGGATCGATGATGTCGTACGCCCTTCCGTTCGCCCCGACGGTCAGGGAGGCTGCGGAGACGGACGCGTGGACCTGGAAACCCACAAAAAGAATATGACTTCGGACACCGCCCATCCGGCCCGTTCTATGGGAGACGCCGGTCAGATGATGTAAAACCCCACTCATCCCAATGGGCAGGCTCTGATAATTGTGGGGGCGGGAGCGCCCCCGCTCTGTATTCAATTTACGAAATCCAAATCATCAAGCTTTGACAATTCATTCGCCTTCTCTACATTCAGCGAATGCATAAAGACGACCTCACCCTCATCGATCTCGCCCGCAACGCCGCCGAAACCTTTGCCGACAACCCGGCAATTTTCGATACGGATAAAACCTGGAGCTTTGCAGAAGTAAATGCGGCTTCAGACCGGGTGGCCGCCGGACTGGCCGCCGATGGATTTCAGTGCGGCGACCGCATCGGTCTCTACTGCGCCAACTCTGCGGCCTATGCCATCAGCTATTTCGGCATTCTCAAGGCGGGCTGCACGGTCATCCCCCTCCACCTGCTCTATCATCCCAACGAACTTGCCTGGATCCTCAACGACGGCGGTGCCACCGGATTGATCTATCTGGGCATGTTCGATGAACCCGCCTCCGCCATCCGTCAGCAGGCGACCTGCTTAAACAAAGTTTATCGACTGGGCGCGGGCGATCTCCCCGAAGGCGTCGAAAACGCCACCAAACTTTTGGGTGCCACTGGAGAAGTCCCCTCCCCGGTTTTAAATCCCAATGAAAGCCTCGCCTGCATCCTCTACACTTCCGGCACCACCGGACGCCCCAAAGGGGCCATGCTCACCCACAGAAACCTGGTCTACAATACCTTTTCCACCCGCGAAGGCATGAAGCTGCTCCCAGGTGAAGACCGCATATTGGTCATCTTACCCATGTTTCACGCCTTCGCGTCCATGGTGGGATTGCTGACCCCTCTCTGTCATGGTTGCGCATTGGTACCCGTGGGGAAATTTGATCCACAGGGCCTCTTAAAAATCCTTGAAACGCATAAACCGACGATTTTACCTGCGGTTCCCAGTATGTTTAACGCCTTGTTGCGTATGCCGGATGAAGCCGTCCCATTATTTAAAAGCCTCCGTTTCTGCATTTCGGGTGGCGCAGCCATGCCCATGGAAGTGATGAGAAAATTCACCGAAAAATTCGGAATCGTGATTTATGAAGGCGACGGCCCCACCGAATGTTCGCCCGTCACCTGCGTGAATCCCATCGGCGGTGAAACCCGGATTGGATCAGTCGGTTTTCCGGTACCGGATGTGGAAATGAAAATTTTGAACGAAGCGGGCGAAGAAATGCCCACGGGGGAAATCGGCGAAATTTGTGTGCGGGCGCCTTCCGTAATGAAAGGGTATTGGAAACAACCCGAAGAAACGGCCGCCAGCTTTTTTGGCGACTGGTTCCGTACCGGCGACCTGGGACAGGTGGATGCCGACGGATACTTTTATATCGTCGACCGAAAAAAGGATATGGTCATCGTCAATGGCATGAATGTCTATCCCCGGGTGGTCGAAGAGGTGCTCTACACCCATCCGCAAATTGTGGAATGTGCCGTCATCGGCGTTCCCCACAAAAGCCACGGAGAAATTCCCGAAGCCTGGTTCGTGGCTGAAGAAGGCGTCACGCTCGAGGCCGCAGACTTACGGAAATTTTGTCTGGAACATCTCGGTAAACACGAGATCCCCCGCCGCTTTCATCAGATCGACGCCCTCCCCAAAAACGCCAATGGAAAAATCAACAAACGCGAAATCCGCAAGCAGGGCGAAGAGGAACGGGGAATTACAGGATAATACCTGTCGTGGAGTGCCAGCATTTTAGAGAAATTTAAAGAAAAACGACAGCCAACTCTTCGATAGTCTTCTGCCACAAAAAGGCACAAAAAAACGCCGCCCCTATAACCCCGTTCTGCACATAGAATACAGGGAGCCGCATAAAACACATAACTCCGAAATCCCGGAGCGGGGTTATAGGGGAGGCGTTTTTTTGTGCCTTTTTGTGGCAAACTCTTTCGTTCACTTGCTGGCGAAGATTGGGGAATTTCTGGCCACAAAACACGCCCTTTTTTATTCCAGCGCGGCCGCCCGGGTCAATCGGTCATTGATCGCAGCCCCCAAGCCCTGATCCGGGACTTTCCAGGCAATAATTTGTTTCAGGCCCATGTCATCAAGTCGCCTTAAGCACGCAAACAGGCGGTTGGCAGCTTCCCGCAAATCCCCATCAACACTGAGCACTTCCTGAGGGCCTTCCAGCCCGGGATGTCCCTGAAAACTTAACCAGCCGGTTCCCGCATCCGTATTGGGAATGTCCGCCCCCTCCTCCAAAAGTCTTAAAGGCGTCCGTGGCGCATAATGCCGCGCCAGCATGCCCGGAGACTGTTCGCCACGTTTGGCCAATTCGGGATTGTCTTCCGCATCGGCGACCCGCACCCATTCGAGAACATCCACGTGATCATTTAACTCCTCCAAAGGCGTGGCACCCAGGCGGTACACCACCACCCGGTTTCCTCCGGGAAATCCCACCACCGTGGATTCCAAACCCATTTCGCAGGCCCCGGCATCCAATACCCCCGCTACTTCGGGGTTTTCAGAAAATTCACCCGTCACATGTTCGGCCGTGGTGGGACTGATCCGTCCAAAACGGTTGGCACTGGGAGCGGCCAAGGGCAATTGACATTCGTCCAACAGTTGGCGCGCCACCGGATGCGAGGGCACCCGCAAAGCAATGGTCTCCAATCCGGCCGACAGCAAATCCGGTAAATCAGATCGGCGGGGCAATACCAGGGTCAAAGGTCCCGGCCAAAAAACCTCCGCCAAATGCCGGGCCACCGGAGGCACCGATGCGGCCAAAGCAAATGCATCCTCTAAAGTTGCGGCATGCACAATCAGGGGATCAAAAGTCGGACGCTGTTTGACATCGAAAATAGACGCCACCGCCTTGGCATTCAACGCATTTCCCGCCAGACCGTAAACTGTCTCGGTGGGCATGCCAACCAGTTTTCCATTTTGCAGGGCTTCCGCCGCACAAGAAATTCCTTTTTCATCTGGTTTCCAAATTTCCATAATATCTTAACCCTTCGACCCGAGGTTGGAACTGGTATTTTTAACCACAGATGCACACTGAAAAACACTGATATTCAGGTGTGGTTTCTGAACATATCCGGATGATTTTCTTTCTGAGTTCATCGGTGCCCATCAATGGTTTAAAAGTGTTTTCTACCTTAATAGAGGTCTTTCACCCTGCGTTTAAAGATTCTTTTAGTGGACGGTGAAACATCGGAATCTTGGTCAAATCGGGAATTTGTGGCAGCGCCGGCACTTTGACGCGAACCAAATCTCCGCGCATGCTGTAGGGACTGGTGAACGAAATTTTCACATCCACCAATGCACCGCGTAAATTTTCTTCAGCTTCAAAGAAAACCAGACGATTGTGAGGGGTACGACCCCGCCATTTTCCTTTGTGACGGGATTCAACCAAAACTTCCACTTCCTCATTGAGCCAGCGTTGATTTTTCCGGGTGAGGATATCATCTACCAATTCGTCAATCCGCAAGCGGCGGCTTTCCTTGTCTGCATCCGACACATCATCTTCCATTTTACGGGCAGCAATGGTTTTGGGGCGTTCTGAATATTTGGCCAAATGCACTTTATCCAACTCCAATTCCTTAATCAAATCGTAGGTTCCTTGAAACTCTTCTTCGCTTTCGCCGGGGAAGCCGACAATGATATCAGTATTGATAGTGTTGTCAGGGCAAATCCGGCGAACCCGTTCGATCAGGGCCCGGTAGTCATCGCAGGTATACCCGCGCTTCATATCCACCAGCACTTTGTCATTTCCCGCCTGTACCGGCAGTTCAAAATGCGGCATGACCTTGGGTTCGTCCCGGGTGACTTCGATAATTTTATCGGTCATGTAATTCGGGTGTCCGGTCAAATAGCGGATCCGTAAAACTTCGGGAATTTTGGCCACATCCTGCAACAACTCCGCCAATCCGTAGTCTTCCTCAAAATCAGTGCCGTAACGGTCAACGATTTGGCCCAGGAGCATAATTTCACGCACCCCTTGCGCCACCAGTTTACGGACTTCGTTCAAAATATCTTCGGCCGGGCGGCTGCGTTCGGGTCCGCGCCGGTAAGGAATCACACAAAAGGTACAGGCATGGGAACATCCCAATACAATAGGAACATTGGCCTGCACGGTGTTGGTCCGTTGCAAGGCAGGTAAAATA
>CAKZLZ010000115.1 GCA_937127435.1 uncultured Verrucomicrobiota bacterium
CCCGCCCCGGCAGGCAGCGGCAGTGCGAGGCGCCGCCCACCCTCCCCACGCCCACGAAACGCGTCGACGCGGGGGGCCCGGGTGGTCGGGCGGGCGTATACCGTTCCGAGGATGCGGGTGGAAGTTGGCAACGGGTCTTCAGCAAGGATCAGTATTTGTTTAACCTGATGACCACGGCTGACGGTACTGTTTATGCCGGCGGCAAACAGCTCTATCGAAGCAGGGATCAGGGTAAAACCTGGAAGACCATAACCAAGATTCCTTCCGGGAAATCAATTGTGGGGATTGAGGTGCATCCGGAGGATCCGAATACAATCTGGATCTCCGCCAATGTGTGGAACAATGCGGCCAGCGGTGCCATTTACAAGACCACGGACGGGGGAGCGACCTGGGTGGATATTACCGGTGACATTCCTTTTAACCATCCGCAAATTCTGCGGTTTAACCCGGTGACCCGGGAATTGTGGGCCGGCTTTGTCGGGCTTTACAAAATAAAACAGTAGGGACCTTCAGGGGATTGTTTATGCATAATATCTTATGGAACGCGGATAACGAGTCTCTCTCCGTCCGTATTCAAAGTGATGCCTCCGTTGTCATTTACGACAAAGTCCATGATGTGACTTGGCGCATGGGCGGGGTGGCATTGCAGGAAGTGGGGGGCATTGATGAGGGCCATGTGTGGCTGCGGACGGACCGTTCGATTTGTGAACAATTTCCCGGCCGCTTTCGCGGTAGGCAGGACGGAGACTTTTGCATCTTCACTCTGCTGGGGCGGGAGGGGCAGGCCCTTGGAGATTTCCGCTGCCGCTTTTTGTTGGATGGCCCCTGGTTCGAGTGTCAAGTGGTTGAGATCGACGACTCCCTGCCCAGCCTGGTTTTTCCCACCCCCATCGATTCAGAAAGTTTGGTGCTGCCGCAAGGCGTCGGCCGCTGGATTCGAAAGCCTCTCTCTCAACGCCATTTCTGGGTTTTTCCGGCGCATCTCTCGATGCGTTGGTTCGGCGGCTTGCGGGGGGAACATGGATGGATCAGTATTGTTGATAAAGGATATCAGGATGCCGGGGTGATGGCCGCAAATTTGACGGCCACCACCGGTTGGTTGAAATCGAGGAACCGCTGGCAGGGTCAACGCGTGGTCCGTTTCCGGTTTATTCGGGGGAACTATGTCGATTTGGCAAAAATCTTTCGTGCTTATGCCAGGACCAAAGGCTTGTTCCGTTCGCTGGCGGACAAAGCGAAAGCGACGCCGGCTTTAAAAAATTTACTCGGCGGACGCGCGCTGTTTTTCTGGCAATGTCGAACTCTTCATCCCGAGACGCGGGAAGATCGGTTGCTGCCTGCGGGTGAGAAGGAAGTCGAGGCCGCACTCAAGGTGCATTTGACCCATCGCGAGTGCATGGAGCTTATTGAACAGGCGAAGGCGGCCGGGCTCGAACGCGGACTCGTCACCCTTTGCGGCTGGATCCGGGGAGGGTACGACGAGTCGCATCCGGATATTTGGCCCCCGGAATCCGCATTGGGATCACGGGAGGAATTTAAAGAACTGCTCTCCCTGCCGGATCCGTTTACGGTGGCAGTTCATGATAACTATCAGGACATCTACCGGAAGTCCCCCAGTTGGCCGCAGGGGGTGGTGCAAACCCCCTCCGGCGCGCCCATGCCCGGAGGATATTGGGCGGGTGGTCAGGCTTATATTCTGAATTCCGCCGCCAGTTTCGACTATCTTCGCCGCAACTGGGAAAATCTGGGGCAGCTCCCCTTGCGTGCGGTCTATTGTGACACCACCACCGCGGTACAGTTTTACGAATCTTATGCGCCCGGCCATGAACAAACCCGATCGCAGGACGAAGCGGGGAAAACAGCCCTGCTCGACTTCTATAAAAACCAGTCTGTGGTGTTAGGCAGTGAGGGGGCTTCTGATTTCGGGGTTCCCCATGTCGATTTTTTACTGCCCTTCGATCAGGAACGGGTTGCAGGAGAAACCATTCCGCTCTGGGGCTTGGTTTACCATGATGCGGTCCTTCGGTACAGCGTTTCGAATGCAACCAAATCCACAGCAGAGGATCTGCAAAAACAGTGGCTGGCACAAATGGTCTGGGGGCATCAGATGCGCTGGTATTTTGCGTCCCGGGATGAATGGGAACAGAGTCGGGAGGCCTTTGCAGAATCGTTTTATGTAGACCACTGGCTGGAGCAGGTCGCCAGCAGCGAAATGCTGTCACACCGTTTTCTTTCCGACCAGGTTGAAGAAACTGTGTTTGAGAATGGACTTCGCCTGGTTGCCAATTTTTCCCCGGACGGTTTTCCTCTCGGGGATCTGGTGATTCCCGCTTGGGGATTCCGGATTTTAGAGCAGAGGCAGCATGGGGCCTGATCGCAACCACGCCAAGCGGTTTTGCTCTCCCCATAAATAAATACGGATCGATTTCACCGGGTGTATGTGATCGGAACGCGTTACGGAACCGGAGGTTTCGCCGAATCTTTAAACCCGATTCAGAAAGGAATAGGCGCTTTGGATTTTCGGTAATTTATTTGAAGGCCAGGGGATCGAATAGGTTTGACCGGGATAGAGGTCAAAGAAGTTATCGGCCAGGGCCTGCTCACCGTTGAGGTCGACAGAGACGCCCAGGGCAAATTTATCGGCAGTAAAGGTGAGGGTGCCGTCTTCGAGTTGCATCCTGATTTTCGGCTCAGCTAATTCCAGCTCACAAAGACGGGGCCCCAGGTATCGGTTCCGGTCTATCAGCTTCCCGGCCGCATCTTTGAGGAATCCATACACGGCTTTAGAGCTTTCTTCTTCCGGAGCTAGATCAGCGGGAATGCGGGCCAGCTCCGTTTTACTGTTGGGAGCAACGGAAACCTTGGCTGAGGCAATCTCATTCAGCTTACCTGCAAAGTCACAAAATCCGCAGTCAAAAGACCCCGTGAAAGTTTCCCGGGTATCATTGCTGAGGTGGAGGACGTACTCATGGGTCGCGGGCAGGTACTGGATGCTGAGGTGCAGGGGGGCGAATGCGCGTTTGACCGCCCAAAATGCGGGCGTGCGGTTGGTGCCGTAATCCACAATGGTCCAGCTTCGGGCGCAGGGCCAACAGTCGTTGAACATCCAGAATACGGCCGCGGAAGAATCAAAAGCTTTGCTTCGGAAGTTATCCGCAAAGGTGCCGAGTGCCTCGCCGTGCAGGAGACCGCCGATGTACACATAATCTGCAATACTCAATTCTTGAATGGGCTTGCCGATATGCTCGAGGAACTCCTGATCCGGCATGCTGGACCGGTGCCAGGAGTCGATGGAGTTGTCATGGAAGAACCAGGAGAAGTCGCCAATTCTGGGAGTGCTTTCTTTCGCCCAGCATTTCTGCAAAGTGGGAAGGGAGGACGGTCCCAGAAATCCGGCTTCGGTGATCATGCGGCAATTCATCTTTCGATAAGCCCGGTAATCAGAGTTTTCAAAGGAGACATGCCAATTGTGCTGGTCGCCCCGGTCATCCAAATTGGAATGTGCGCCCCCGGGAGACTGGGGGGAGCTTGCCCGGTAAATGATACCCGGCGCTTCGTCCTGCATGATGCGGGGGAGGGTATGGTGAAAAAAGCCGTAATCCGGCATCACCACTTCGCGATTAAAATCCCATTCCCAGTTCGCCCACTCCATTTCGTTGTTTCCACAAAGCAGAGCCAGGCTGGGATATCCGGACAAGCGGCGAACCTGATAGCGTGCTTCTTCGGTCGCATTGACGTGAAGCGCTTTGTCGGTGAGCGGATATTGTTTGCAGGCAAAACCGAAGTCCTGCCAGACCAGCAATCCCAATTCGTCACAGCGTTGATAAAAGGTGTCGCTCTCATAACATCCGCCACCCCACACGCGTAGAAAATTGAAGTTGGCCTCCCGCGCCCGGTCCAGCAAGGTGTGAACCCGTTCTTCATCCACCCGGGAGATCAGCATATCGGGGGGGATCCAACAGGCGCCTTTCAGAAAGACCGGGCGATGGTTTACTTCCAGCACGCAAAAGTTTCCTCCTTCCGGATGGGGATCTTCCTGCACTTTCATATGACGAAACCCAATTTTCCGATCCGGAAAAGAAGACGATGTTTCTGCATAGTGAATGCTGGTTTTTAAAGTGTATAATTTTTGCGCGCCCGCCCCGGCCGGCCACCAAAGTTCAAAGCCATCCAGTTCCACGAGGCTTTCGAGCTGCTGGTCTCCGGGAGGGCAGGGAAGTGCGGTGGTGAATGTGCCGTTCAGCCCGGGGAGATCTGCTTGTAAACGAACCTCGAGGGTTTGACCGGTTAGGTTTTCGACCAGAGCACGGATGCATAAAGTGGCGGATTTTAAATCTTCAGAAACGTTGACAATCGATTGGAGGGAATCCGGCCGCAGGGCTTGCGCTTCCATTTCCAGGTGCACGGGACCCGAGATGCCTACGTTGACTAAGCGGGTGGACCAGTCCCAGCCAAACTGGAAATTCGGTTTGCGGAGCCAATGGGATTTATGCAGATTTTTGGCGTAATCGTATTTGCTGTGGCTTGCACCCAGGCCCTGAGCGGGTTTGTCGCCGGCCGCAATTAAGCCCGACTCAATATGAACCACCAGATGGTTGGTGCCCGCCTGTAAAAGATCTCCTGCTTCAAGCCGACAAGGGTAATAGACATTGTGGTGACTCCCCAGCCGTTTCCCGTTCAGATAAATTTCCGCATTCAGGTCGAGTTCCTGAAAGTATAACCAGCAGCGTTTTTGGTTCAGGTCTTCCTCTGAGAGTTCAAAAGATTTCCGGTAGGTCCAAATGCATTCTTCCACCCATCTTGCCTGCAGGGCATGGGTTGCGTTGACCGGATCCTGAATCATGCCTTCCCGAATTAAATCGGTATGTACGCAACCCGGCACTTGGGCCGTTAAGGTGCGGGTGGTTTGGTATGTAGGATCTCTCAGGTATTCGAGACGCCCCCGTTCGCCGTCACTGTAATGAAGTTCCCAGTTGCCGTTTAAAGAGAGTGTCTGCATGTAAAGGGGTCCTGAAGTGATTACTTGCCGGAAGATTTCTGCAGCATTTCTGCCGGAATCAATAGGCGGGATTGCACCCGGTTTTCCTGTTTGTAGAAGGCGCCGACCAGAGGCGGGCTGTTTTCGAAGTATTCAGCCCAGGACTGAATGATCTCATCCGCTTCATCCAGAATCGTGAGGCTGATCATATAATCTAAATACGCGTCCATATCGATATCGTAGTAGCCGATCCCTCCCTCAGGATAGAACGTTTTGGCTTCTAAGTGACCGCCTTGTTTCTTCCCTTTTTCCACCGCATCAATAAGGGTGTCCAGCGGGAAATCGCCCATGGTCCAAAGCCAACGGCCGTCTGCAATGGTGAATTCGGATTTCATTTCAGAAAAGTTCATGGCCTTGAGTTGTTCCGCGACCAGGGGGTCCATGTTTTCCAGATCATATTGGATGTTGTACTGGTGCACGGAATGGTCTTTGTATTTTCGGGCATCCATGAGAACTTCCACGTTCATGGGCATCCCCATTTCCCGGTACATCTCCATGAAGGGCTCCATCAGCACGGGCATATTCGCAAGCGTACGGAGCAGTTTATCATTTTCCTGAACTGAAACCAGATACCCCATGGTGACCCCTGCTTCAGGCACCATGGTAAAGGTCTCGACCATACTGCCGTTAAAAAAGTTGGGCCATAACGCAAACATTTCCTCCCAGAAAGAGATCTGGGCTTCTTCCAGAGGCATTTCCTCAATGAGTTGTTGAAACTCCTGTTGGCCAAAATGTTGCATGGCCTCCGGATTTCCGACGAACATTTCAATTTCGAATACCCCGGGAGGCAAAGCTTCGACCGAAATTTTAGGATCGGGTTTTACGCTGTCCGGGGCGGTGATGACTGCATATAAATTTGACGCTTCTTTGGCCGTGAAGTTATGAATGATTTCCACCCCTTCTTCGAGGGGAAGCAGTTGAATTTCCAGATGCTCAATTTGAGATCCCAAGGAGGTGAAAATCCGGATCTCAGCTTCGGAAATTTTCGCCATGCTTTGGGCATTTGCCACTTGGGTGCTTGAAGATTGGGCCACGCCCTGGGCCATCATGTTTGGCAACATCATGATCGCCAAATTGATTTGCGGGCGGAATTTCTCCACCAGCTCTGAAAGTCTCAGATCCACAAAGATGCCTGCCGTTTTACGGTTCTTTAAGTACTGTGAAATTGCCGGGGCCTGTGCTTTGGCTGCGGCAATGCCCTGGGGATATTTGGCCAGGAGAAAAAGGTTGCCTTCCACGGCGCCCAGCAGTTTTGAATCGCTGGCGAATTGTGAAAGCAGGGCATTTTGCTTCGGGTCACACTCTAAAGCGGCGTACCAAAGAATCCCATCCCAAATACAGAGGGCACCGCTTCCGTTGGGAATGCTGGAGAGCTGAGGATCATTTAAGGATGCGCCCAGCTTTGCTTTCAGATCCACCTGCAGGTTTTCGGGCAGGATCTGATCTGAGAGCTTCTGAGCCGCATCGATGGTTTTATGCACATCAGGAACAGTAACGGAGACCAAACTGTCCGGAAGACTCTGTGCCGCCGGGATCTCGACTTGGGGTTTACTGCAAGCGGACAGGCTGAGTAAAAGGCCGGCAATCGTGGATGTTTTACAAATCGTTTGTTTCTTCATTTCTGTATCCTCTTAGGTGGGTTGATATGCCTGAGGGTTCTCCCAATCAGAAATCGCAGGGGATTGCACTTTGATTTCACCTGGTTCTTCTCAGAAAATTTATTTATATTGTGACATCAACCTTTACCGTATGACGCAATGAAAAAAACGGGTCCGTAAAGAACCCGCTTTCGATCATGTTTGAATGGATGGGCACCTTATTTGCGGCGTAGTAACAGGAAGCCTCCAAGGGCGCACACAAGCAGGATCAAGCTGGAAGGTTCGGGAATTGCGGTGGCGGTCACGCCAAGAACAAAAAGATCCTGAGAACGATTGCTGGTGCTTCCTCCTCCGCGGTTCACGGTGATGGTAAGGCTTTCAAGGGTTTTGCTTGAATCGAGTGCGATGGCTGAATCAAATTCCCACAAAGTTGCTGCCGTATTCCGGATCGAATTGCTAGGTCCTGATTGTGCGAGGGAGTAGGTCATGCTGTGCGCCGGGGTAATACCGATGGTTTCTCCCGTGCCCGGCGCTTGGTTTGTAAAAGTGTATGCGCTGGAGGTTTGATTCAGATTGGTCAATCCGAAACTGCCACCCGTTACGCCACCACTGAGACCCGTATCCACGACAATGGCAGAGCTGGCATCGGTATAAGTGGCCGTGATATAGCTTCGGTAATTACTTGCAGTGGCATCAATCCTGGTGACATATGCGAGGTTGAAATCACTGTATTGCTGTTGATCTGCCCCCGAAAGGGTTAGGGTGATCGAATCGGAGGCAGTGGAGTTGTCTGCCCGAAGATGAATCATGTTGTCGGCAGCAGTAAGGTAATCAGTCCCGTTGTCAAAATTACTGGAAATACCATACGTTCTGCCGCCCGCTCCAGTGACCACACCACTATCCGGCAATCCGGTGTTCGCACCTACGGATGCCTGGTTTGCAAAACCTCTGCTGTTGCCCATGTTGTGATCGCCGAGTGAGTCTTTAAGAAAATTCCCATTTCCCGGAACATTGGCGGTTATTTCATCAGAAGTCGCGACCCCGTCATAGTTGTAGTAACTGGAAATGTCCAACTCGACAAATTCAGCTTGTGTAGGGAGAAGCAAGCCGAAGGAAAGGGCCAACAAAAGGAAGCTTCTGGATTTAAACGCATTCATATTTCAGGTCTCTATTTGATAAATTTAGGTTTCTACTTTTAGAATACCCTTACTCCCCGGGGGATGTCAAGGCCTGCTCCGGAATAGGTCAGTCCCCTTGGGGGGCTTTGTCGGAGCTCGTTTGCTGGATTAAGATTTTCCCGTTGCGGCTTCCTGAAATCAAAGAAGGGGTTGTCAGATCTTCGGCCGGCGTCCATTGCCAGGTGTCCGCGATGCCTTCACCCATCACTTTTAGAGACCTTCCGTCCCCGGCCAGTTTAAGTTCAAGATCGCCGCGTTGCCATGGATCTAACAGACAGACCACCCGGGTTTGGGCCGCGGTGGTTTCGAACTGGGTGCGGTTGAGTTCAGTGGTTTTCCACCGGCCTTTGAAGGCGTAGGGGGACAGGGATGACGAAAGATCGGAAGATGCGCGAATCTGATAGGGAACTTTCGCTCCTTCTTCGCCCACAAATGTTCCTCCGGGTCGGGGGAGATCGGAGATATTTGCCGTGGGAGAAAAGGCCTGCCAAATGATCTGGTTTTCTTTTTCCGCTTTTACGGAATCGAGGACCAGCGCGTACTCTCCGGGCAACCAAATGACCGCTCGGCGGAATCCCCGGATATCCTCAAAGGTGTTGCCGGCTTCGCCTTCGATGATCACCCGTCCGGCGTCTCCCGTTTTCCATCCGGTGAGGTAGGAGAGGGTGGTCATGTCCGTATTCGGGACCGGTTGGGTGTATTGGGTGTCCCCTCCGATCTGGCCTTTGCCGTTGATCAAAAGGGTGTTGTGCTGTTCGGTGTTTTTTACGCTGAAATAACGTCCGGGGTGGATCACCAATTCGCCGTCGACGGCCAGGGCAATGCTGTTGGCATCCGGATCATCATGGGCGATGTTGATATAATGAAAGTCGTTTGTATTCCGGTATTCATTCAGGGCATATCCTCCGTAGGGACCACATTTAAACATCATGACCGCTTCGGTATCCTCTCCCCAGCCATCACGCAGATAGGCGACGCCGAGGTCGGCAAACAGTCGGGAAGGGGGCAGGGCTTTGGCATCACCAATTTCCACAGTGCTGTCGTAATAGGTCAGCATTAACCATGGGTATCCGGAGGGACGGAGAGTTCCGTTTACGGTGGCCCGGCGCTGATACCAGTCGACCAGCGCGGCTTGTGCATCCGCATCCCGACTGAGGCGCGGTCCGATAAAGAAAGAAGGCTCGTAGCTCCGAAAGACACCGGGTTTGCCTTTGCCGTTTTGAGAATCCCCAAAACTCATCGGATTATAATTTCCCGGGATGTCTGAATAAATCTGCTGGGTCCAGGCATTCCTGAATCCGGGGGCCGCCAAATAATCTGTTCCCAGGACACGGTCCATCATCATGGAGGTGATCGCCAGGTAGCTGAATCCAAAAACCTGATAGCCTACGCCTTCGTGACAGTCCCCGTCGTGGGGAAACCATTTGATGAGAAAATCCACTTCAGCTTTGAACTGTTCCAACAGCCAGCCGCTGTCTATCCCTTCGATATCGGCGACGCTCAACAGGCAGGCCGCCATGCCGGAGGCGCGGTGCCAACGGTGGTTGTTGGCCGGGTCCTGTTGCCAGTACTTGATGATATTGAGAGCTTTCTCCTGATGGCCGAGATAATACATGCGGCGGGCTTGAAGCAGGAGTTTCTGTGCGAGGGCCTGGCGGAGTTCCGGTTCCAGTTCATTGGCCACGGCATCAAAAAGTAATCCTGCCGCGAGCATATTATTTCCCGCACCCATGTTGCTGTCGAGTTCTTTGGTGTAGGCCCAGTGTTCATTCTCCAGAAACATTTCCAGCAGTTGCACGATCTTGTCTTTCAGTTCCGGATCTTTTGTCAGATGATAGGCGTAGATCAGGTTCGGCATTTTTCCTTGTGAGGTCACCAGGGCCGCCGTGTCATTTTGAAAAATTTTGGGCGGGGTCCCGCCGGGAATGTCCAGGGTTTTGGCAATGCGAATAACCGCATCGGCATTCACTTTGAGGATGGGATCGTTTTCGATCTGGGTCTTGAGCGTGATGATTTCTTCAGTTGTGAAGAGGAGTCGGGGATGTACAGCGCGTAATGCTTCCTTCACTTTCGGAGGGTTTTCAGGCGCAGGGTCGGATGCGGGAACCAAGGCGAGATTGCCTTCAATATCCACACCGCCACTGGCAGGGGCTCCGAAACAGGGGATGAGTAGAGATAATAGAGAGATCGAACAAAAAGTTTTCATGGTAGCCGTTCTTTTTTTTGGGGGGGGATTCGTTTGTAGTAAATGATCGGGTTCCCCGGGATTGTCAATGGTAGCTTTGACTGGCGCAACCCGAAATAATACTGCAGAAAGCACAAATTTTCCTTTGACACGCTAACGCGTTAGTATGTACCTTTATTTCCATGGTAATAAATGTCTAAAGCTTCACCCTTAATCGGAACCCATTCAGGAGCCCTCCTATGTATGCAATAATGATGTTAAAAAATAGATGCGCCTTCGGACTCATCACGGCATTGATCAGTTTTGGTTCGATTGCAAGTGGCGCGGTTGTGGTGGACTGGCAGTTTAATACCATTGGAGACGTTGAAGGTTGGACGGATATATCCAACTATTCTGTCAATAATTTAAAGGTGGCGAATGCGGTGTCCGGATCTGAAGTGGTTCTCACCTCGGATAATTTGAAGAACACGACGGATACGAAATTAAATTCCCCTACAGGAACCGTTACGTTGTCTGATGACGCAACCGCATGGGAGACTTACACGATTCGTATCCGTCATTTGGGGACCGATGGCGTGACCCCGGTAGCGTTTGATACCGCGGGTACGATTGCCATGATAACCGGAGGACTTGACACCTTTAATCCGATTCATGACACAACAACGCCCGGATACAAAGCGCCGGTGACGGTGGTGAACCAAGCGAATCACTGGAATTTGGTTACGTACGATATTAGCGGGTACTCTGCTGATTTTGGCAAATACCGCCTGGATCCCATTACGGGATTTGATGCGGGTGGAGGTACTATTCAGGGGAATTTTGAAATCGATTACATCACCATCACCGACAACGCGGTGATTCCCGAGCCGGGTTCGGTCATGCTTCTGTTGGTGGGAGGGCTTGCCTTTATCGGGTTGAAGCGTCGGCAATAAGCAGGGTCCGCATGCATGAGGAGTTGTTTGATTCCGTCGGGAGTGGTTAAAAACACATGACAGAAAAAAAAGCCACGATTCGGGATGTGGCGAAGGCTTGTGGATATTCGGTTTACACTGTTTCTTTGGTGTTGAATAACAAAAGAGGGGTCGCTGAAAGCACCGCCGAAATTGTTCGGCAGGCCATTCGTGACTTGGATTACAACCCATTGGATAATCTGCCGGGGACAAATCGCATCAGGCACAAGACCCTGGGAATTGTGGTGCCCAGTGCCTTTTGCGAAGCGCATCCCTTTTATCAGCGTGCGGTGGCCGTGGTGCGGATATTGACTTCTATTCGGGATTACGATTGCAAACTTTTCACCGAAGAGGATGTAATCCGTCGATTGCAAAATGAAGAGGGTGGGGAGCCGGGATTTGGCACGGTGGGATTAATTGTTTTTTGTCCAAACCAGGAGTGGGAAAAATATGTGCCCAAATTATTGGACAAAAATCTGCCGGTGGTTCTCCTGCGTCGCTCCCTCCCGTCGCAACCCGGTTTGCTGGTGATTCAGGATGATGACCGGGAAGGCATGATGAAAGCGATGGCGCATTTGCATCAAGTTCATCATCATTCCTGCATAGGACTTTGCGGATTTCATATCTCGGAACCAACGACCAACCCCCGTTACATCGCATGCATGGACTATATGAAAGAACATGGATGTAGAAGAGAGTCCGGATTAATTTTGGAGTCGAAGCAATACTTGGAAATGGGAGAGCAGGGCCTTGTGGAGTGGGTACGGACCTGTCGAAAGGAATGGGGAATGACGGCGGTCATCTGTTGGTCGGATCAAGCGGCCGCGTTGTTGGTTAAATCACTGCTTAAAGCTGGTATCCGGGTGCCGGATGATATGGCCGTGATGGGGGTCAATAATGACCCGACGTCCTCCATTTTTCATCCGGGAATTAGTACCGTTCTGGTTCCGGTGGAGGAAATGGTGACGGCCGCCTGTCGCTATCTGTTAGATTATTCCGTAAAAACACCTCCAAAAGTGCAAACCCAATTTCATCAATCCTTGGTGATCCGGGATTCCTGCGGAAAGCATTGATTGCTGGTTAGAATTATTTTTCAGTGACCGTCTCTGCAGTGACCCACACATCGGCGGCGGGCAACAGAGGGGTGTCGCGCTCTCCGGTTTTGGGATCGATGGGCTGACGGGCGAAGCGGTGTTGAATGCCGGTGCCCGGAATTTCCAGGGAGAGATGCTGATTGCTGTGGCCTTTTTGACGGCGGGCTTCGAAATAATTTACGGTGCCTGTAAAAGGATTGGCCGTGTTCTGGCCCAGTTTGAGAACTCCTCTGGGAAGATTGTGATCCCAATTGTAATTGTCTTCGGCTTCCGGGGGAATGTTGGCTTCGATGTACACCCGGTCTCCGGTTTCATTGAGCAGGGGTTTAAGAAATACCACTTTCGCTTTGGGCGCATTGGCTTTCACCCCGATATTTTCCACTTGGTAATCTTCGCCCAAGACCAACAGTTGGCGGCGTTGAATCTTGGGGCCCATGAGGTAGACGTTGATATGCGCGGGATCCATCAGTTGAAGCGTGGTTTCAATTTCAGTGCTTCCGGCAGGGATGGCGATTTCACGCCGGGTGTCTTCTTTCCTGACGGCATAGGTTTGCGACAGCAAATCCTGTTGACGGTTGCTCCAAATCCAATCCGCTTCCCGCATGGATTGCTGGCTATCGATTCTTATGTATCCCCGGACATCTCCGTGAGGAACTTTGATCAGTGCCTGGGGAAGGCGGGGGGAGAGTTCCCATTTCCCATCTTTAAAATAACTGTAGGCGGCGCCCCCCTCGTTAAAAGGAAGGGCGTTGGTTTTTGCATAAATAATGAAGTCGCCGGGTTGAGGCGCGGTGGCGGGTTTGAAGCTGAGCGGGTTTGTGGCCCCGAAGATGCGGAACTGCCCTTCAGCCAGCGTGTTGGTCCCAAGATAACGTGAGGTGTAGGTTTTGTTTTGGGCGGCCAATCCTAAAATGAAGGAAGGCAATGCTTCGCTGAGGTCTCCCTGCAAGACTTCCCAATTCTGTCCGTTTGAAACTTTTGGAAAATTGTTGTCGCGGGTATCGATCCAAATCAGGGTTTCTCCCGCTACCAATGGCAGGTCATGTGACGGGGCTTCTGCCTGAATGACAATGCGCAGAATCAGATCGGAGGTGTTTTGTTCCCGAACCGCATGATTCCAAATCCAGCGCATCCAATGCGTGGTGGCGTAAATATACTCAATGCCCCAGGAACGGTGCTGGGTGCTGATGCCCACCAGTAAATGATTTTGTGCTTTCAGGGGGAGGGCGGAGGTGACTTGGTATAAGATTTCATTTTGGCTGTCCCGCACCGTAAACCGCGGACGGTGGCTGCCGTCGTCGAGGACTTCCAGCCGCCAGTTCGATCCGTCGGCTGCCACTTCTTCCGCCAGGGTGCCGGTACCCAAATCGGCAATACGCAAGTTGAGAATCAGATCTTTTTCTGCGACTTTATCCGTTCCGGGCATGGGGGTCCAGGGTTGGTTCAATTCGCCTTTCAGTTTGAAGGGTTTGGGGGCCCATTGACCGTACCAGTCTTTCAAATATCCGGAAGAGGGCAGGTCGAAGCCGAGTAAATCCAGATTAAAATCTTCGGGCAACTCGAGGTATCGCTTCAGATAATCCCCGTGTTGGGGAAGATTGGGGCCTCCGCTTTTTCCGTCGATACTGAACCGGCGCAGGGCGGGGGCGACATATAAATCGTAGGCGGAAAGGTACCCTTCGCGTCCGGTCCCGGCGTAGCGGGTGTTGGCCCAATCCAGACTGTACCCTTTTTGCCAGGTCCCCGAGATTTCAGGGAAGTTGGCGAAGGCTTCCTGCGGGGTCAGATAACCTGCGCGGTCGTTGTTGTAGGGTTCCAATAAAGAGATGCTGACAAAAGAACCCAGGGCAAACTCATCGATGGTGAGGTCTTCATCAGCAAGGAAAGATTTTGAAGCGGGAAAGGTGAAGATGCGTACTTTGCCGTTGATCATTTCGTAACTGTACATCACGGCGACTGCACCGGATTGAGTTCCGCGAATGACCCGTCCGGATTTCAATTGTGTGTCCCGTCCCCGTTTATAATCCCGGATGGAGATCCATTGTCCGCTCCAGCCGTTTTCCTCTTCGGGAAACAGATTGAGTGCACGCATAAATCCGGTGGTTTGCAATTTGCCTCCCATGAAAGGCGTAATATTGCTGGTGGCCGCCCAACTGTCCATAGACCCGATGGCACCGGTATATCCGCCGAATTGAACATAAGGAAAATTCAGGCCGTTGGCGATATTGTCCGGTCGTTCGTAGAGAATATTTTCCGCCACGTGGGTGCCGTAACCCCAGCTTTTGCCGATGCGCCCATCCAGGGGTTGCCGTTGTGTATGCAAGCCGGTAATCCCACGCATATGTCCATTGTTTTCGAAAATATTTCCGGTGATTTCCGAGGCGTAATCGCAGGAGGATTGATACATCAGCAAGGAGCCGGATCCCCGCATGGCCATGTTGCTTCCGGAGAGATTTTTCCCCATACCAATGAGATTGTGGTAAAAGGCGTAGGCGATTTTATCGGTGCCCATGGGAATGATTTGACCAATCATGTCGCGGTGCTGGTAACTGCCGCTTTTTTCGTTCCAGCGTCCACCTCCGCCGTACCAGTAGTTGCTTTCCAACAAGGCCATTCCCTGTCCGTAAAAGGAGATGCCGTCATTACTGACATCGATAATACTGCGGGCGATAATCAGCCGCGGCATCGCGTCAAAAGATAATTTCTGGTTGGCATAGGAGAAGGTGGGTCCTTCGGTGTCGCCAATGTACCCGTCGTAAAATTCGATCCAGGCGCCTCGCACGGGTTCCTGTCCCCGGGGGCCTGGCACTTGTCCGCCCGTGATATTGATGGTGCCGTGCGATGAATAATCTACGGTGTCAATGACGCAGCCGAAGAAGCGGACATCGCACTCGCGTCCGAATTGGAGGGTATTCACTTGTGTATCACGACGTTGGACGGGACTGACGGTAATCCATCCAAAATCAAGGTTTCTCACCAGGGTGAGATCCATGGCGGGGAAAATGGTTTTGCCCGGGGTGCCCACGAGGAAGATGCGGTTTTGTGTCAGTTGGGCCAAGTGCTCGGCCACCCCTTTGTCCCGGAAGGGGATGAACCGTTCTCCGTCTGCAACTTCTTCAAAACTTTCAATAAGGACCGGCGGCAATTCAATGACAAAAGGCTCGCCGGGGTTTAAACCGTTGATGCCCCCCTGGGCGTTGATGGGCACTTCCAGCAGCGCTTCCTGCAGTTGGCGGAGGGACATGGCACCGTCTTCACTGCGGAGGGTGACCCGGGGAGTGAACTCCCTGCGCATCCGTTTGGGCTGAAGTTTCCATCGCCGGGGATCCGGCGAGTCGGCTTTGTCGTCGACCATCATGGCTTCGGCGGATGCGATTTCCAGAGTGACCAGTTTCCGCAGATGGGTGGCGGGGTTTTCCCTTTCGATGGTTTCCCGTCGCGGACGGAACATCGGAGCGTTGGCGCGGGTCATGGGGAGCTCTTCCCAAAAAGTTTGAATGGAGCCGTCCTGCATCAGATATTCCGCAACCCAGACAATGTGGCCGTTGTGGTCACGGTTGTGGCGGATATGATTCATGCTGTGCTGCAGACCCTGTCCGGTGCCCCGAATCCGCAAACCGAGGGCCTGGCCGTTTTCATCGTAGTCAAAAGGAGGAGGAAGGGTCTTGTCCGGGGCGGCGAGATTCCGTTCGGGCCCGGGGAAACGGTCATACTGTCCGCTGGGGAAAAGGGGGTGCAGCGGACGTAAGCCCCGGGTAAATCCTGCTTGGCCGTCTGCGGTGGTGAAAGGAACCGGGGTGATGAGTTCCAAATCGATGTCTGCGGGTACTTGAGGGGAGCAGGTAACAAAATCCGTAGCCCCGACAAAGCGGGCGGTGGTATTGCCGGGAAGGGCGGTGAGGGCGAGGACGGTTTCATCCGCTGTGGAAGTGAGCTGATGGGAGAGTTCGACCGTGCTGGGCGCCTGGGGATGCAGCGCCACCGTATAAAGTTGTTGGGTATTATTAACAGTGACGGCTTGGAGGGGGGAGAGCACAGTTCCAAGGAAGATGCACAAAACAGAAACACGGATCGATAGCCGAACAGTCGGAAAACACAGGTGGGAAACTTTCATATATAATGAGGGGTACGTAAGGATTAAATCGTATTATTTCTAACCGGGAATCAGGTGCTTTCGCTGTCGTTTTCCGGAAAGTTTCGACCAAATTACCAAGGTATAATTTATTAATCAAGCGGTTAATTAAAATTGATGATCAGGCCGTAAGTTGTAAAAATTTAAAGGTGTGGCACCCGGTTTTTAACAAACCTTCGACGATTACAGGGTAAAGGTCTCGGTGATTCGGGTGTAATCCTGATAACCCATGCGGGCGATGAGATCCAGGCGGCCGGCGTCCACCTTTCCTTCCTGTAACATGCGGTCTTCAATATAGACCCCGACCACTTCCCCGAATACCGCAACATTGGGCCGCTCCGGATTTTCCGAGAGCAGTTCAACCATTTGGGTCTTTCTACATTCCAGACGCACGGGGCATTCCAATACGCCCGGGGGAAGTACCCGCTCTGAAGGGCAGGGCCGGAGTCCCGCAGAATCAAATTCACTCTCCCCGTGGGGAATGTCTTCAGCGGTTTTGAGCATTTGATTGCGGAGCTCCCAAGTGACCAGATTGATGACGAAGGCCCCGGTTTCCCGAATGTTCCTGACGGTATCCTTCTGTCCGCCTTCCCGGGGGGCGCCTCCGCTGGCAAACATCACTTGTGGTGGATTTCCGGCGACCGCATTAAAGAAGGAGTAGGGAGCCAGGTTGAATGCGCCATTTGCATCCACGGTGGAAATCCAGGCAATCGGTCTGGGACTGACCAGCGCTTTGAATGGGTCGAAAGGGAGCGGGTGGCCTTGTTCGGGGGAATAAAACATGGGGGAATTCTAATTAAGGGGGGGCGGGACGGATTGTGAAGATGTGTTTTTACGATTTATCCATAAAGCCAAAGCTTCGGAGTGCATAGCATATTTTATATATTCCCCGGCCTAAACTGTCATTTGCCACCCAAAATCGGGAAATATCATGCCATTGCATGGATGTGGGAATATCTTTACTAATGTGGGAAATGTTGGTTTTATCCAACAAAAGAATTTTTCTTATTGTTAAAGGGATTCTGAATGATCATAACTCACTCCATGTCAAACAAAGCACCAGAGATGAACCGACAATCCGTTGAAGCCCGCGTAAGGGCAAAAGTATATGCTTCTATGGGACTTCCCATACCGCGGAAAGTGAGTGCACCGAATCCTTTATTGGTAAATGTAAGTGCCCGCCACGCGCATTTGACTCAGGACGCGGTTGAAAAATTGTTTGGGGCCGGACACCAGTTGACGGTGAAAAAATGGCTTTACCAAGACGGATATTTTGCCGCCGAAGAAATGATTACCTTGGTCGGTCCCCGCAGCCGGGTGATCTCCAACTTACGGATTTTAGGTCCCTGCCGGGATGTGAATCAGGTGGAATTGGCGTATACCGACGCGATTGCCCTGGGCATTCGGGATGTGCCGACCCGGATCTCCGGGGATGTGAAAAACTCCGCCCCGGGTTTGATTATGGGGCCGAAGGGATCCATCGAATTGGAAGAGGGGATTATTCGGGCGGGACCGCATGTGCATATGAGCCCGGCGGATGCAGAATTTTATGGCGTCGAAAATGGCGACTTGATGCGCCTGAAGATTGGCGGGCCTTTGGCCATGACCTTTGACAAGGTGCAAGTACGGGTCGGCGACGGCATCAAACTTGAAGTCCATATAGACACAGATGAAGGCAATGCCTGCAATCTGCAACCGGACACCCCCTGCGAACTTTTAAAGAACTAACTGAAACCAACAACAGGTTCCGCATGCGCGGGGCCTAAACTGTAAAGAAAAGGACAAACCTATGAGTGATTCCCTGGGAATTATTGAAACCAAAGGCCTGGCAGGCAGCATTGAAGCAAGCGATGCCATGGTAAAAGCAGCTGGTGTAGCACTGGCAAAACAAATCCCGATCGGTGGTGGCTACATGACCATTACCGTGAAAGGCGATGTCGGCTCGGTAAAAGCCGCAGTTGAAGCCGGTGCTGAAGCCGCTTCACGGGTAGGCGAATTGGTCGCTTCCCACGTTATCCCGCGTCCCCACGCGGACCTCGTTAAACAATTTGGCCTGTAAAATAAGGAAATACCAAAATGGCAAAACAAGCATTAGGCATGATTGAAACTGTGGGATTGACCACATTGATGGAAGCGGCAGATGCGGCCCTTAAAGCTGCAGACGTGACCATGACCGGCTGGGAAAAAGTCGGAAGCGGAATGGTAACCGGATTTTTCCACGGCGACGTTGCGGCGGTAAAAGCGGCTCTCGAAGTTGCGGCGGAAGCTGCCGGACAAATCGGTACCGTTAAAGCCATGCACGTGATTCCGCGTCCGCACGACGACCTGAGTGGTCTCGGCGCGTATATTGGTTAATCCATGAAAATCCTCGTCGCCAATATCGGCTCCACTTCATTTAAATACCGTCTATTTGATTTAGACGGGGGGGCGGAGCATGTGTTGACGGAAGGGGGCCTCGAGCGCGTGACCGATCACGGAAGCGCGATTGAGGAAACGCTGAAAGGGCTGGTGGAGGAGGGGCATCTCTCTTCCATCGAGGCTCTGGATGCGGTCGGGTTCAAAACGGTTCTCGGCAAAGATCTCTCCGGCTGTGTGCCGGGGGATGAAAAGGTTTTAAAAGCGCTGGATGATTTTATCGAAATTGCACCGGCTCACAATCCGCCTTACGCGGCGAGCATCCGCTATTTCCGGGATCATTATCCCAGCGTAAAACGGGTGGCGTTGTTTGAAACCGCATTTTATCAATGGGTTCCCGAAGCGGCCCGTACCTATGGTCTCCCCCAAAGCTGGCGGGACTTGGGAATTCAACGTTTGGGCTTCCACGGCGCCAGTCATAAATTTGTGACCGAACGGGTGGCTGAACTGATGGACCGTCCGGATGTGGCCAGCCGCGTTCGCGATCTGTATGTCAAAGGGCCCGGAAATTTTGACGGAAAACCCTTCCGCACGGTCTCCTGCCATTTGGGAGGAAGCAGTTCGGTGACGGGTGTACTAAATGGCGTGGCCATGGGCACCAGCATGGGACTCAGTCCTCAGTCGGGCTTGCCGCAGAACAACCGGGTGGGGGACCTCGATTCGAATGCATTGCCCTATGCCATGGGCAAACTGGGGATTCCGGTTGAAGAAGCACTGCGGCAAATAAACAAAGAAGGCGGGTTGCTCGGAATCTCCGGCGTGAGCAATGATCTCCGCGATATTAAATCCGCTGCCGATGAAGGCAATGCCGATGCGCAATTGGCAATAGACGTACTGATCGATTCTATCCGTACTTACATCGGTCAATTCATGTTCAAAATGGGCGGACTGGAAGCGCTGGTCTTCACTGCCGGAATTGGCGAACACAATCCCTGGTTGCGAGCAGCCGTTTGTGAAGGGCTTGAAGGGTTCGGTTTAAAGATTGACCCCGCATTAAATGAACCGCTCCACAGTGAAGGTTCGATTCACAGCGCAGATTCCAAAATCCAGGTGTGGGTGATCCCCACCAACGAAGAACTGGTCATCGCCCGCGAGAGCCAGCGGCTCTTGAATAAATAATTTCATATTACATATCTCAAATCTCAAATCTCAAATTTATAAACAACCCTACAAAGGAACAAAACCATGGCTCAATTAGCATTAGGAATTCTCGAAACCAAAGGTCTGGCATGTCTCGTAGCAGGCACCGATGCCATGCTTAAAGCTGCAGATGTACGTTTGGTCGGCCCCATGAAGAATGTGGGAAGCGGACTTTGCACCGCACTGGTCGAAGGTGATGTTGCCGCGGTCAAAGCTGCAATTGAAGTGGGAACCCAGGCGGCTTCCGAACTCGGTGAAGTTGTGAGCATGCAGGTTATCCCCCGTCCGCATGATGAAGTCTCCGCGATTTTGCCTCGCGCAACCGCTGCTGCCAAGAAGTAACGTATGTTTCTTGCACGCGTGATCGGTCAGGTCGTCGCCAGTAAAAAAGACGAAGCGATGCAGGGGCGCAAGCTCCTCATCCTTCGCCCGATGCTGGTGGATGAATCAAATCCGGCGCAATTGCGCCCGGGATCCAATACGGTGGTCGCGGTCGATGCGATCGGTGCCGGCGTTGGAGAGCTGGTAATGTTTGTGCAGGGCAGCTCTGCCCGCAAAGTTAAAAGCCTTTCCCCCTGTCCGATTGATGCGGCGATTACCGGCATCGTGGATGCGGTGGATGTCCTCGGCAAAAATATTTTCAAATCCTCTGACGAGTCGTGACGTTGATCGGCTGAAGGAACTTTATTATGAAACAACAGTTAAACGAAGATCTGGTCCGGAATATTGTGGCCGAGGTCATGCAAAATTTACAAGCCAATCCTTCAGTTGCGGCTGATTGCGGTTGCAAATTAAAATCTGCCGGTGCCGGCAACCTGGGCGTGTTCCAGGATGCGGCTTCCGCCGCGGCTGCGGCCAAGGTGGCGTTTGAAGCGCTCCGCAAGCAGGGCGTGGCCGGCCGGATCAAAGTCATCGAGATCGTGAAGAAGATCTGTACGGCTAAAGATGAAGAATGGGGTAAACTTGAATTTGCTGAAACCAAAATCGGCCGTTTGGATCACAAGATTGCCAAATTGGCAGGGATCAAAGATCTTCCGGGCGTAGAATGGTTACGTCCCTATGGTATGTCCGGCGACCACGGCATCTCCATGGAAGAGAACACCCCCTTTGGGGTGGTGGGTGCGATCACGCCGGTGACCCATTCAATTCCCACCTTGTCCTGCAATGTGGTGAATATCGTGGCGGCCGGAAATACGGTGGTGTTTAACGCCCATCCGGGTGGCGCCAAATGTGCGGTCACAGCTGTAAAAACCTTCAATGCGGAAATTGAACGTGAATTGGGTATTCCGAATATTATTACGATTATTGAAAAGCCTTCCATCGATAGTTTCAATGAGCTTTGTGCCAGCCCGGATGTGAATCTGCTGGTCATCACCGGTGGACCCGGGGTGGTCAATGCCGCTATGAAAAGTGGCAAACGTGCGATTTGTGCCGGTCCCGGAAATCCCCCGGTGGTGGTCGATGAATCCGCCCGCCTGGATAAAGCCGCCCGGGATATTATTTTTGGGGCTTCTTTTGATAACAACCTGCTTTGTATCGGTGAAAAACAGATTTTTGTTTTGGACAAAGTCTACGATCAATTCATCTCCGAATTCAAGAAAGCCGGCGCGTTTCAACTTACCTCCGATCAATTGGAAAAGGTCACAAAAGTGGCTTTCGACACCAAAGACGGTGCCGGCGGATGTTCGCATCCGGTTTTGAACCGGGATTTGGTGGGAGCTTCCCCTGAAAAACTTGCGGACATTGCCGGGGTGAAAATTCCAGCAGGGACCGAGTTGTTGTTCGCGGAAACCGACAAAAACCATCTCTTCGTGATTGAAGAACAGATGATGCCGTTGGTCCCCGTGGTCCGGGTGCGTGACATTCACGAAGCCATTGCTTTTGCCAAAGAAAGTGAGCACGGCTACAAACATTCCGCCATGATTCACACTTTGAATGTGGAGCACATGACCTACATGGCCAAAGAACTGGACAGCACCCTGTTTGTGAAAAACGGGGCCTGCATGGCCGGTTTGGGCAATGGCGGGGAAGGGTATTCCAGCTTTTCGGTGGCCACTACCACCGGTGAGGGAATTACCACGCCGCTGACCTTTACCCGTAAGCGCCGTTGCGTCATGGTCGACAACCTTAACCTGAATTAAAGGATAACCCGAATGCTGTTAGCCCGCGTAGACGGATCTGCCACTGCCACCATCCGGCACCCGAGTGCCAAAGGATGGCGTCTGGCGATCTGCCAACCCATTGATGAGGAGGGAAATGAAATTTCCACCCCCATTTTGGCGTTGGATGATATGGGCGCGGGCATGCATCAGCGGGTGATCGTGAGCAGTGACGGGGATACCCTGCGCAAATGGGTCCATGATCCCAAAAGTCCTTTGCGCAATATGATTACCCACATCGTCGACGAGGTGGGGGCATGAAAATCGGCCACATTATCGGGCGCGTGACCTTCGGACATAAGTTGGAAGCCTACAAGGGCGGCCGCTTTTTTCTGGTGATGCCCGCCACCCGCGAACAATTGGAAAGGGGGGGCTACGAGCCCTTGCCCAAGGGAAATTCCCTGGTGGTCTATGACGACCTGGGTGCAGACCTTGGCGACTGTATTGCCTTCAGTGAAGGCGGGGAAGCCTGCATGGCTTTTTGTGATGAAACCCCGGTCGACGCTTACAACTGCATGATTTTAGATAAACTACATTATACGCCTCCGGCGTTGGAGATGACCCATGAGTAAATTAATTACCGCAAATGAAATGAAATCCATTCTGGCTTCCACTGGCCCTTCCGGCGTACCGGCGGATGCCCAGCTGACCCCGATTGCAAAAGATCTGCTGAGAGAAGCACAACGCAAAGGGCCGACTGCCAGCAAAACGACTTCTTCAACTTCAGAACCGATCGTCCCGGACTACGAGTACAAATGGACCTCCGGCAACGAACCCAAGACCCCGGCCGAATGCCATGAATTTTTCTACTCCCCCGAAATCACTACCTTGCGGGAACGTATGGCGGCCATCGGCGAACGGATTTGGAACAAGGATTACGTGGACGGCAATGGCGGAAACCTCACCATTCGGGTAGGGGACAATCTGGTGCTCTGCACTCCGACCTTAATCTCCAAAGGCTTCATGAAAGCGGAAGACATGTGTTTGGTGGACATGAACGGCACCCAGTTGGCCGGGACGCGCAAACGGACCAGTGAAGTGATGACCCATATCGGGATCATGAAACGCCAGCCCAAAGCCAAAGCCTGCTGTCACGCTCATCCGCCGCACGCCACCGCCTTCGCGGTTGCATCCGTGGTACCGCCCACTTGCATGATTCCGGAAGCGGAAGTTTTCCTGGGTCAGATTGGTATGGCACCATACCAGACCCCGGGATCTCCTGAGAATGCGGATACCGTTGGTGAAATCGGCGTGAATCATATGTCCGTACTGATGGAAAACCACGGGGTGATCACCTGGGGCAAAGACATCGAGGACGCCTACTGGAAAATGGAAAACACCGATGCGTATTGCAAAACCGTTTGGATGGCCTCCCAACTCAAGGGCGGACAACTCAAGACCATCACCGGTTCTCAGGCCAAAGAATTGATTGGCATCCGCAAGAGTTTGGGGATGGATGATTATCGCGAAGACTGGAAAGAGTGCGAGCTCTGCGACAACTCTGACTTCCGTCCGGGCGTGGTTTGCGGCGTACCGCCAGTGAGCACCCCAACCGGTGAGCAACCGGAATATGATGATTCTGCAGAAGCACTCGTGCAGCAGATCACCAATGAAATCATGAAGAAACTTAAGTAAAGAGGTCAGGGGGTTCTGTTGTTTTTTGCCACAAAAAGGCACAAAAAAAGACGCCCCTATAACCCCGTATTGAAACCAACTAAATAAGTTCTAATTTATAGTTCACCCTTTATAATTTGTACTTCGAATGAAGCGGAGCGGGATTATAGGGGGAGGTGAATTTTGTGCCTTTTAACGGCTGAATATAATTTTTTTAACTTCCAAGACCCAGAGATATTATGAAAGTAACCATTATTGGCGGCGGTGGCCGTGTCGGATCCAACGCAGCTTTTGCCATGCAATGCGCAGGCATTGTGAAGGAAATTCAAATTTTAGATTATAACCAGGACCTCGCCGAAGGTGAAGCACTGGATTTAATTCACGGTTCCGCGACTTTGGGCGGACAACGGATTTATGCCGGGGACTATGCCCGGGCGGCAGATTCGGATATTTTTGTGATCACCGCGGGATTACGCCGCAAACCGGATGAATCCCGTTTGGATCTGATTAACCGCAATGTGGAAGTGTTTAAAGGCATTCTCGAAAGCATGCATCAGGGTGGTTACAAACCTTCCGCACAGGTGTTTGTGGTCTCCAACCCGGTGGACATTCTGACCGAACTCGCGGTTCGCAGTTTGAATCTTCCCTGGCAACAGGTTTACGGATTGGGCACGATGCTCGATACCTGCCGTTTCCGTTCCTTGATTGCGCAAGAGCTCAGCCTCGATGCCTCCCAGGTGGATGCCCTGATTTTGGGCGAGCACGGTGACAGCATGATTCCGGTGTGGTCTTCGGCCACTGTGGGCGGTCTGCCCTTGTCCGGTTTGAAGCAGGTGACACCCGCACTGCAGAGCCAACTCTTCACCCGCACCAAGGGAAGTGGGGCGGAAGTGATCCGCAAGAAAGGCGGCGCCGGTTGGGCAGTAGGTGCAACTATTGCCGAAGTGGTGCATGCGGTAGCGCTTGACCGCAAAGCTTTGTTGCCGGTGAGTTCTCAACAGCACGGCTGTTACGGCCTTCGGGATTTGAGTATCTCCGTACCGACCATCGTAGGACGCGCAGGGGTCATCGATCATGTAGAGGTCAACCTCTGGCCGAAAGAAGTGCAGGGGCTGCAAGCCTCCGGCCGGGCTTTGAAAGAGACTTTGAAGCTGGTACTTTAAGTTTCCGATTTTCGGAAACCGATACAAGACCCTGTTCCGATTTTCGGAACGGGGTTTTTATTTGGGTGGTTTTTTAGATATTCCGTTCGCCCCGCAAGCGGGACTCCGGTGGAAGATGGGAGGATGGTTGTACTGCGGGTGGGACGTCGGTGGGTGTATACGGGAGTCCGTGGGGAGGTGAGTGGCGCAAGGGGGCTCCGGCTCAACCGGTCTATTCTTCTTTCTGTGCAGGCTCTGCGTTTTGGGGCATGGCATCTTGGAGATAGAGCAGCAGGCGGTCGTGGACGAGCATGACGATATCATCCAGTCCGTCTCCATTGATGTCGGCAATCATGGTTTCACGGGGTTCCGATTCGCCATTGGATTTTCTTTGCGAACCCGGTGCGGTTTCAAACACGGGGAAATGGATCATGGATTTCCATTCCTCGTCTTCCTGACCTAAAATTTCGAACATGTGAAATTGAGTCTGTTCGAGTAACAGCAGGTTGGCGTGGCCATCCCCATTCATGTCGCCCTGAAAAATTTCGTCAGGCCAGTAATCCGGCAGATCACTCTGAAAGAGGGTTTGCGAAGCCAGTTGTTCACGGTCAGTGCGGTTAAAGATTCTGCGTAACTGTTGATTTCCGAGTACCAGCAATTCCCACTGATCCTTGGGGCTCTGAATCAGTTGGCTGCTGTGGAAGCTTCCCGGCGGAAAGGAGAGTACTTTTTGAAATTGGTATCCTTGTGCTTCTTCAATTTCATGAATTTCCACCTCTCGTCCGCCTTCGGAAACCAGGGCCAATTGTTTGCCTTCTTTATCCAGGGGTAACAGATCCTGAATGGCATTCATTTTGTTACTGTTGATTTGCTGAACCAACTTCAATACCCCTTGCGCATCCACGGCGTAAAACTCAATTTCATTTCCTTCAATGTAAGCCAAAGAACCGGGAAGATTTTTGATGGAAGGGTAATTCCGGAAATTTCCCGCGCGTTTCTTTTTAAGTTGTTCGCTGGAAAAACCTTTGGGGGGTTGAACCCGCAACAAATCACCGGAATCATCTTCTTTTGCAAAGAGATAGAAGCTCTCTCCCAAGGGGCTGGTGACCAGCAGACCGTCGGGGCGTCCTTTTTCAGCCGGCAAAGGGAAGAAGGCTTCGGGGTCGCGTTTAACATCGTCGAGTTCAAGATGCTGAAGTTCTTCCAGGGCAAGGCCATCCTCCTGCGAAACGATGCGCCAACGTTTAAAGATAAGGTCGCGGGAATCTTCCCGGACGATACCCAGAAGCTGATCGTGTTTCGCGCCCTGCGGACGCCAGATTTGTGCACAAATAAAAGCGGAAGTATTTGGAATCGGAACGGGAAATTGAATTTTCCCCTGCTCAAAATTCATCAGGCCCAAATAGCGGTTTTTGGGGTTGTGAATAAGGATTTGGGAACCTTCAGCTTCCGCTTGAAGAAACGAACCCTTGAGGACCCACTGGCATCCGGAGGGAACGGCCCGGGATTGGGGGAATCCCAGGCGGCCGTTTTCATCGACATCCAATTGATGGATTTCGGTTTGTCCGGGGGAAAAGATGAGCAGAGACCGGAGCCCCTTTTTTCCTTCGAGGGGAATGAACTGTCCCTGGCGTAAAGCGGGGAGATGGATCTCTTCGATTGAGACCGGGCGGGTGGATTCTTTTTCGGGAACCTGCTCAAATTCGAAAGACTGAATGGCCCCCGAGTCGTTGTGAATCGCATACAGGGTGCCCGGCTTTGGCCCCTGAATAAAATAGGAGGAGGCGGGTTCCAGTACCGGACGCTGCATGGGCAACCAGTTTCCGTTTTCACGCAAGTGAACCGCCAACCCGTAATTCAGACTGTTCAACTCGTAGATGATGTCGGAAGCGCCGTCCCGGTTGAGATCGACAAACTGTAAACGGTAGGGGTCCTCTCCCTGGGGGAGCTGCGCCACTTTGTTCTTTTCATAGTTTTTGGCTTTTGCATCCCAGTGAAATCGTTCGAGGAGTTCCGGTCCCAGATAGTAAAGGGATTGATCTTCTTCATGCCATTTGAGGCAATCAATGTAGCCGTGATGTCCATCCACGGAAAGTTGGAAACTGGGTTTTTTGGACTCCTCTAAAGGTCCGTGGTAGACGTCGAGATGGTTTTGCTCATTGATGGTGGCAAAATCAATGTGGCCGTCCTGATTAAAATCGCCTACTTCGAGTGCCAGAAGTTGTGCGCCGGGGATCAGACTTTCTTTGGTGAAGCGCGGATGGCTCAGGACGGGTTGCCAACGGTTCCGGTGTAATTGTGGCGTATCGGTTTTTCCGGTCTTGGGATCGGTCTGAAAATAAAAATCCAGCCGTGCTTTTTCGGGATTTAACACCAGGAGGTCCAGTCGACCGTCCTGATTAAAATCACCGGTTCTCATTTCGCGCGAATTGTAATCGGACAAGAAGATCTCCGCGGGCGCAAAACCATAGGGCTGCGGAGGCTCCGCCGCTTCGAGTGCAATGAATGAAGCGGCAAAAATGCAGGCGCTGAACAGGGGACGGTTGAAGGGTTTCAGGAAGGAGGATCGCAGGGATTGATCTGGCATAAGCAAGAAAGGAGAAGGGGCTGAAGTCATGTGGGAAAGGAGGGCGGGGTTAGTGGGAGTATTCCTGAATCATATGGCTTTGTACTTCCAGCTCTTCCAACTGGTGAAGACTGAAACTGGCTCCAATCCCGAAGGTGATTTTATTCAGTTCCCGGCTGATAGTGCTCCGGCTGGATTCATTGGATTCCACGGAAACTTCGGACAGGAAACCGGTGATGAATTGTTTTTTCACCATGTCCATTACGGCATCCAGCATTTGACCGGAACTGAAATCCTGACCTTGGGCCTCAAACTGTGATTGGTCGCGAAGCCGGGTATATTCGTCACCCGTCCAAAGCTGTAAGGCCGGGTCCTGATTGGCATCAATGGCCATGTGCAAGAGGTTGGGATCTCCGATGGCCATCAACAGGTAGTTATCCAAAAAGGTATACGAAAGCAGAGTTCCTATATCGGGAATGGGGGTATGAATGTTCACCCCGCGGTAGGTTTCAGGATCAGGCAATCCCTGGGGATGTGCTTTGCCCACCAGGATATTGACCGTGCGCTGAATGGCGTCGACATTTTTTAATTCGATCCCGATCAAAGTATATTGCCCCTGGGTGGGGTGCTCTTCCATTACTTGAAGCAGTGCATCGGGGTCGCCTTGGTTTTCGACCTCTAAAATTTTATCTACGATCTCCGGGTCAATGGTTTGAAAGACCACGAGGCCATCATTTATATGATCCAGCAACTGTAATTTATAATCAAAACCCAGTTGTCCGGCCGCCATCATGCGTCCCATGCCCAGTGCGGCCGAAGCTTCGGGGGCAATTTTGGGCAGCTCGGCCTCTAAAGCATCATAGAAACGGGAGAGGCTCCAGGCGAGGGTGGAAATGCTTCCGAAATTTTTATGGGTGAAGGAGGGTTTGGGTGCGGTTTCTCCCCGGGGGGCCAAAAGTAATCTCTGCAGACCGCATTCGTGTTTGAAACCTGCCACCGTGCGCGAGACCAAACGTGATTCTTCAAAACGAAAGCTGTAACTCATGGGCAACATGGCCGCGGGGTCGACCCAGTTCCAGATTTTTTTAATCACTTCCGTGTCTTCGACGTCATCGCCTTCTTCAAACAGGGCTGCGACCTGATTCAGGATGTTTCCCAAGGGGAAATAACTAAGTACGTGATATTCTTCGAGGCTGTTTTCACGGGTATGCAGGTAGTCCTCATTTCGGGAAAGGGCATTCACCGGAGGGGATTGGATCCATTCACGTTGGGTCTCAACGGCTGCAGGGGTATAGCCCAAAATCAGAATGTTTTCTTGCAGCACCCAGTAAAGGCCAAAACCCATCGACTCTTCCTCTTCCATAAACTCCAAGCCGTGGATGCCATCCTCGTCAAATTTTGCGAAGACTTCATCTTCATCAGTTTGGATCAACCTGTCGGCGGTCTCCGAGAGAAGGGTGTCGACCGCTTCCATATCCTTTACATCCGCCATCATATAAAAGGTGTCAAACATGGCTTTCATAAAATCAAGCCCCTGTTGTTCCTGTATCGCGAACAGTTCGGGATCCTCTTCTTCAGTGACTTCCTCATCCTCCTCACCCAATTCCTGGCTCAATTCGATAATTTTACCGAGGTCACTCACCGCAAAGACAAAAGAGTCATTCAGTTGCGCTTGTAATTCCACCCAGGTTTTCCGGATTTCACCAAAAATTTCGATCACTTCGTCGGCATCAAACTCATCATCCCCTGAATCCAGGGCCTGCATGACGACGTCCCAATTGACCTCTTGAAGAGACAGGTAGAAGGGGGTTTTCTCCCAGAGTTCCATTTGCCGGGGAATGTCCCGGCTTTCGATGAGCAGGGTAATGTTTTCCGGCAGGAAGCTGGAGAAATCCGTTGCCCGAAGCGGACCCGAAACCAGAAAGCAGAGAAGAAGGAGAGAGAGGGGGAACCGTTTCATATGATCAGGGGAGGGTGTTGGTTTTGCGCGGAGGGTTCATATAATGAAAACCCGTGTTGGGATTTAAAGGGTCAAAGGCGTAGGCGTTTCGTTTATCTAAAAAGAGTTGAACCGATTCGACGGGCACTGCGAAACCCATGCCTTCGATGCCGACCCGCATCAATTTCAGGGTGTTCACGCCGATCACTTCGCCTTTCAGATTAAACAGGGGGCCGCCACTGTTGCCCGGATTGATTTGGGCGGTGGCTTGTAGATAGACCTGGCCGTCAATGATGCGGTCGGACAAACTGACAATGCCGCGGGACACGGTGCGATCGAGTCCCAGCGGACTCCCAATGGCAAAAACCGTTTCTCCGGTTTTCATGTCGTTGGCGGATCCGAAAGCGAGAGGGATCAGCGGGGCTTCCAGTTCATCCATAATTTTGAGCAGTGCCAAATCCCGTTTGGGGTCTGAGGCCAGGATGCGGATGTTTTTGTACAAGGTTCTTTGCAGGGTGCCTTGCTCCTGTTGAAAGACGGTTACCGTGAGTTCGCGGTCCCCGGCAATGACGTGATAGTTGGTCATCACCAATCCATCTTCAGACAGAATGAAGCCGGAGCCCTGTCCTGAGCGGGAGTGAATTTCCACCACCCCTTTTCCCAGCGAATCCACCCAGGCTTCCACGGACTGCCGTTTGCGGGGAGGGGCCGTTTTTTCTCCAGACGCGCTGTGGGTTTCCCGGGGGGCGGTATTTTCCTGTCCTTCGCGAATAAAGGCTTTGTCCTTGGACAATTTCAGGACCTCTACACCGATGTCGAGCCACAAGGTATTGTCTGTTTCCTTGAGCAATTGCCCGGAGACGATGCCGCCTCCTTCAAGATCCAAGGTTACGGTATCCGGTAGGGGATCTGTGTCTGCCTGAATGGAAAGTAAGAGACAGGAAAAGATGAAAAAGGGGAATGTGAGTATGGGGCGGTGCACGATAATAATATATTGGGTTTCCTGATCTAAGAGACTTCCGCTTCAACTTGCAATAGTTACATCCCTAATTCCATCAAATTTTTATTGTGAAAAACGCTATGGAGATCATCATCGCTTTCATGAAAACAATCCTGTCTCCCCGAAGTGCCTTATTCGTCTTTGGTTTTTTAGTGAGCTCACTGCTGGCTGCGGTGGAGGTGTCGGATGAGGAAGCCATGGTTTTGGGGCGGCAGGTCCTGGCGGTCAAGCAGGCACTGGAAAATCCCGAAGCCCCGGAATCAATGGCGGCGGTCACGGCTTTGGGACAGGACAGCCGCTATTATGTAATGGTGAGAGGCTGGGTGGTTCAGCACATCCAAATGGCGGAAAGTTATCGGGGTACCTCGGAGTACAAGGCCTCTGCTGAACGCAAACTGGAAGTGGAAAAGAAGATTTCTTCCTATCAAAAAATGCTTCGACGGATTGATTTGGAGTAAGCGGATGAAGTCGACAGAAGTAGATGCATATTTAGCCGGGATTCCGGAGGGACGTCGGCAGCGGTTGCAGTCTTTCAGGAGCGCCGTCCACGCAAGCTACCCCGGGGTAACGGAAAGTATGAAATACAAAATGCCCACCTTTGAATTGGCGGAAAAATGGGTGGCGATGGCCAATCAAAAGCAATATGTGGCCATCTACTTTTGTTGTGCGGATTTGGTGGAGCCTATTCGAAAAGCACATCCGGAACTGAGTATCGGTGTGGGCTGCGTGCGGGTGAAAGATACGCAGCCAGTTCCCGAGGACTTGCTGATACAGAGTGTGGCGCGGGCACTGGCGGTTACATAAAGGGGCTGGTCCAACCACCAAAACCTTTCATCAGCTTCGCTCTGCCCCTCTCGCGGGCCTTTTCCACCATGGGGAATTGTCCCACGTCGCGGTAGTGTTTATAGAAATCGGGATGGCGGGTATTGGGCAGGGGGGCGAAACCGGGTTTTAATTCAAAATTGCTGGTGTAGGTATAGGGCCAGATGTCGAAGACAGGGAGAAAATTGGAAATGCTTCCGATGAATCCACTGGTTTTGGAGCGGAGGGATTCTTTTTTATTTTTCTTTGCCACCACCCAGCTGTTCCCGCCACTGATATCACGCAGAATATGGGATTTGATGATTTTGGTGAAGGCCTCATCTTCAATCACGAGTCCGCACTCTGTGTTTAATGAAGCGGAGCGGGGATCGAAATTATGCGAGCCTATTTGCGTAAACTTGTCATCGACGACAAAAGTTTTGGCGTGAATGGTTACCTTTGGCCCATAGGTGAAGAGTTTCGTGGGGAATTCACCTGATTGTAATTCTTTCTCGATCTCAAGTGGGGTCAATCCGCTTTGCGAAGGATAATAAGGGACGTAGTGGAGCAAGTCTTCGGGGTAAGGTTTAAATTCGAAAATCTCCAATCCCAGGCCTTTGTAGAGTTTTTTCCGATCCTTGAAAGAGACGCCGTAAACGATGTCGTGATCGGCTGCTGCCAAACTGTTGCTGGAAAACCAGATTTCCAGATGGGGGTGTTTCTCCCGTATTTCATAAACCAGATGCTTACTTTTTCTTTGATAGATGAGGTAGGGCGATTGCAGGATGATCTGTTGATTTGCCGTCTCCAGTACTTTGGAAATGATGTCTCCGTAATGATTGTTGTAACCGTCTTTTCTCCGTTTAAATTTCCCGGGCGGATCCCAGAAAAAGCCCATGTGTTCAATCGGGTTGACTGCTAATGCGGGACGATGCAGGGAAAGATCCTGTTCATTGGCCAGCGCGAGCACCTCCTGCATGGAATCGCGGTCTCCCGCTTGGAGGAGGCTGAACTCTTCATCCAGTTCCAGAGGAAGCCGTGATTGCACATCTTTAAATTGGGTCAGGTATACACTGTCTTTGTGTTTCCAGAAGGCTTCGAACATTTCATTCATATGAAATGTTGTCGGACCGGTGGCTAAGATATCCCGGTCTTTGAAAATCATGACCGGATTCCGGTCAAAATACTTGTTCTCATAGTTTCGCCCCCCGATGATGCCGACTTTGTCATCCACCAACAACAGTTTGTTGTGCATGCGCCGATTGAGCCGGCGCATTTTCATGATCAGGTTTTCGAGCTTGTTGATGGTTCCGGGTTCGGTGTAATAGGAAAGGGGGCGGAACACGGAGAATTCAAGGTTGGGATGGGCGACGGCCATCTGTGCCAGGCGGGTATTGCCGCTTATGGGGTTGAGGGCATCCACCAGAACCCGGACAATTACGCCCCGGCGGGCTGCCTCCAACAGTTCCTGATAAATGACCCGGGTGACTTCATCCTCTTTCCAGATAAAGGTCTGGATATCGATACTTTCCGTGGCGGCTCGAATCAGGTGAATGCGGGTGAGCAGTGCATCATCTCCCACTTCCAAAAGCGTCAGATGATGATCCTCCGGTTGTTCATCGGCCAACTCCAAATATGCAGAAGGAATGGCTGTCCGTCCGTTGGGTTGGGGGGAAGTGGCGGGAAAGTAGCTGAAATGTTGTGCAGGATTTTTATGGGGAACTCTGACGCAACCGGTGCTTCCGATGATCAGGGACACCGATATAGTCAGGATTTTCCAAAAACTTGCATTCATTCCTTGTCCCTAAACCTTGAGAAGGTGGCATCAAAGAAATTTCGGATTCTGAATGCGGTTCTGTCCGGAAAAGGACGGGGAAAATACTGGGAATCTGAGAAGGGTCTCCTGTAGTTGAGGGCTTAGAATCGGGGGAGGCAACGTTTCTACATCCGGAGGACAACATTATCGTAGAAGCTTTGGTAATAACTGCACAAACCGTAATGATGAGAGCTTGGTTTTGATCTGAGCCCGGGAATTTATAAATTTCCGGGAATTGAGAGTGGGAGTTATGTTTTCCGGTCCTCTTGTTCAGGTGATGGCGGCGGAGTTGAGAGTGTATTCTGTTTGTAAATAAGGGTTTAGCAATATGATTTCGATTTGTTTTCTTCGCGGTATGCCTGCCGGATTTCCGGCAAAAAAGAGGAGGGGGGGACGAAAAATGCAATACAATAAAGTATATATTGATGAAAAGGAGTACGTAATAGTAGTAAAACAGGATCTGTATAACATATATTTCTTTAATTAAGTTTCGGGTCACAGAAAGAGGCTTATGTTGTGGGAATTCCTATTATTGGACTCTCAGCCCAAGCAATTATTTATGAAGTTGAAACTGCTACTTTTGTTTTTGATCTCTCTCTCCTCCCTTGGGGCGGCGCCGTCCTCTATTGATTCTTTAGGGCTGCCGGAAGCGCCGGAAAACCGTTATCAGTTGGAGCAGGTGGAGCAGATCGATCGCGAAGCGGAGGTGTGGTACTCCTTTTACACCTATTATACCTCCGGAGAGGCCCAGGTGAAACACGGGTTATGGATCGAGCGGATGCGGAGCCGGGACCGAGAACGTCACGCCAGTGATTTTGTGGAAACCCGCCGGATCTATTATGCGGGGGAGGTCTCCAATCATTCGGTGGTCAGTGTGTGGATCAACGGGGTCCTTCGTCAGCGGGACTACATCCTGTCTGAAGATTTGCGGGTGACGGTCAAATATAATGAGCAGGGGCAGGAGATGAGGGGAGCGAAGGCAAACGCCCGGGGCGGGCGGGCGAAGAAGGAACGCATCATTCGAGTTTTTGACAACGTTTATAATTTAACCAAATAACCAGGAACTAACAATGAGTAACGAAGCTCTTTTAGATATTTTATGGATTCTTCTCTGCGCCGGATTCGTATTTTTAATGCAGGCAGGTTTTCTCTGTTTGGAAAGTGGGGTCACCCGTTCGAAAAACTCTATCAATGTCGCCTTTAAAAATATTGTCGATTTCGGTTTGGCGGTACTGATTTATTGGATGGTCTCTTACGGATTAATGTTCGGAAGTTCCGCCGCAGGTTGGGTGGGGACGGATGGTTTTTTCTTTCGTATTACCGGAGAGGAAGCCCCCTTTCAGTACAGTGTCTTTATCTTTCAGGCGATGTTCTGTGCGACCGGCGCCACGATCATTTCGGGAGCGACGGCGGAAAGGCTTCCGTTCTATGTGTATTTGTTAATCACCGGGATTTTCTCCATTCTGGTTTATCCTTTTGTGGGGCATTGGGTCTGGGCGACGGATTATTTAGGAGATGCTTCCGGGTGGTTAGCGCAGAAAGGGTTTCTGGATTTTGCCGGATCCAGTGTGGTGCACAGCACGGGAGGATGGGTTTCTTTGGCTTTGATCTTATTGGTCGGGCCTCGCTTAGGACGCTTTGATAAAGAGGGGAAAGCGGTGGAAATTCCCGGGAGTAACATGCCCTTGGCCATGCTGGGGACCATCCTGCTGATTTTCGGTTGGTTCGGGTTTAACGGAGGGTCTACCTTATCGTTTGGTGCAGGGGTTCCTTTGATTCTTATGAACACCCTGCTGGGAGCCGTTGGCGGAATGACGATTGTTTTGGCCATGATCCCCTTTACCCGTAAACTTCCGGATCCGGGGCTGGTCATGAATGGAGCATTGGCGGGGTTGGTCGGTGTCACGGCAAACTGTAATTTGACCGGCCCGGTCGCGGCCATCATCATTGGTGCCGTGGGCGGTCTCATTATGATGGGCACGGTTCGATTGCTTGAATACCTCAAAATTGATGATGCGGTGGGGGCGATTCCGGTCCATTTGACTCCGGGGATTTGGGGGACCTTGGCGGTGGCCTTGTTTGCCAATGCCGAGGTGATGGGATTGGAATCTGTTGATCGGGTGGGGATGTTCGAAACGCAGTTTATCGGCGTGATTGTGATTGGATTTTGGTCCTTCTGTCTTCCCTATCTCTTCTTCTATTTGGTGAAAAAAGTTCTTCCGCTCCGGGTGTCGCCGGAAGATGAAACTGCGGGGTTAAATATTAGTGAGCATAACGCCCGTACCGAAACCCTGTTTTTGCTCGAGGATATGGAAATGCATGCCCGTACGGGAGATCTTTCAAAGCGGGTACGGGTCGAACCCTTTACTGAAGTCGGACAGATTGCCCGTCAGTATAACAAAGTAATTGATACCCTCGACCTGACCATGAGCCGTTTAAAATCGATCTTTCAGGATCTGCATGACGGGATCATTACTTTTAATTCGGAAGGCTCTGTGCTCTCCATGAATCCGGCCGCGGGAAAATTTTATGGACTGGAGCCTGCCATCGCCGGCGGTTTATCCGCCTGGGATCTGCTGGTCCCCGAAAGCCGGGAGGATTTGGAAGTGCATCAGCCTGTCGATCATGAACCCTTTGATCCCTTCCGTGCCGGTGTGATGCAGGAGATTCACTATTTCCGCAAGAACTCCCGGAAAGATGAAGTGGTGGAGTTTGTCGCTTCCAAGGGTTCGTTTAATAACGAAGTGATCTACACAGGGTTGATTCGGGATGTAAGTGAAACCGTACAGACCAAAAGAAGTAAAAGCCGACTCATGAGCAAACTTGTGGGCGCGCAGCAGAGTCAGTTTTATGCCGGAATGTGCAAGCAGTCTGTGCCGGTATTAAGAAATCTTTCTAAAAGGATTTATGACCTCTCCTTAAGTTTGCCGAGAACCATTCCGGATCCTCGCTTAAAAACCCTGGAGAATGATGCGCAGGAAATTCTGCATTTGACTGATGATCTCCGTTATGTGGAGTCGCAGGGATCCCTGCCGGTGAAAGCCGTGGATTTGGCCAAGTTTCTGAATGGGTTTTTACAGAAATTGGTTTCAGAAGCCAAACATCCCGAATTTTCGGAAACCGAAATTAAAATTGATTTGGATGATACCTCCCTGCACGGGCTAATTGCTCCCTCCGCCTTGGAGCAGGTGCTGGAAATTCTGTTGTTGCTTTCCTGTCGGGAAAGTGGTGCAGAAAAAGGGGTGCTCGTCAAATTGGAAAGCCGGTATCTGGATCAGCCGTTTTCTGGTACGGAAGTGATTCCTGCGGGTGAATATCTTACCATTCACCTGGTGGATGAAGGTGCCGGTATCCCGGAAGCAGAATTGGATGCCTTCTTTGAAGGGCGGGACCGGAAGTATAAAGACATCGACCTCGCGATGGCCGAAGCAATGGTTCGCCATATGAATGGGATTCTGGATGTGGACTCCACCCTGGGCGATGGAACGACCTTGTCCATCTACCTGCCGATCGCGCGTGAAATGATGGATCCGGGTGAACCGGAAGAGGCCACGGCCACTGTGTTGCTGGTCGAAGATCATCGCCCTGTAACCCGTCTGGTCACCGGTCTCCTCCATAAAATCGGATACAAGGTTCTGACGGCCGAAACAGGTGAGAAGGCCTTGGCAAAAATGAAAGCATCGCCCGTGGATGTGGTGTTGCTGGATCTCATTCTGGCCAAAGACCTGCAGGCACGGGAGTATACCTTCCGGCAGATTCATGAACGTTTCCCCGATATTCCTATTTTGGTGAGTGGAGGGAAGGTGGATGCCCAGGTGCTGGCCACGGTGATTCAGGAGGGGGCCGCCGGTTTCCTCGAAAAACCCTATGTACCCGCGAAAATCCTGCACATGGTCAAACGGGAGGCTTTGGCAAAAAAAGAGGTCTAGGAAGTCATATATGCCCTGATTAACTTCAGGGATATATTTTCAATTTTCCGAAATTTGAGAAAATATACAGGACCTAAATTATATTTTAACAAAAATAACGGTATAAAATAACCTTATATATATAATATAAATTTAATATAGGTTGATTCCTTCTGTTTGGCCGAAGTTGGTTTGGAGAATGCTATAACATGAACAACAAAATTCATTATGGCATCCTTCAACGATATTCTAAACTCCTTCTCCGGCCAGGGCCAAGCGCTCAGTCTGGATGGGTTTGCATTGGTCCTGGTGGTCTATTTAATTTTAAGTTGGTTGATTTGCATTATGGCGGCCTTTCTGAAGGTGAAGGAGGTCCGCTATTACGTCGGCCTGGTTTCCATGGGGCTGACGATTTTGATGGCGCTGGTGCTGGGCGGACTTTGCCGGAATTTTCTTCCGGATCTTGCCGCCTCATTTACGCCCCGGGGACTGTTTTTGTTTGGAGCGCTGGCGGGGGTGCTGGTGTGCTCCGTACCGGTGATTCAGTATTTTTGGAATATCTCTTATTCCCGCGGGTTGGCCTGCGTGGTTTGCGGGGTGTTGGTCCTGGCGGGCGCGGTGTTTGTAATTCAGCTTTTAGCGGATAACAACGAGCCGATTCGGGCCAAGTTATCTTCACCCTGGCTTCAAAAGAACGTATTCAATCTTGGCAAGTAGTCCCGAAAGGCTGCACCACCTGTAGGTCAGGAAAGGCGGACTGCACTTCATCCCGGTTCTGCTCCAAAAACAACAGTTTCACATTGGGACCCGCATCCATGGTGGCGTAAACCTCGACCCCGTCCGCCCTTAAGCGATGCACCCCTTGCAGGGTTACCACACTTTCGGGCTTCCAATACAGGATAGGCGGCCAGGCGGCACTCATGGTAGCTTGCACCGCCATGGCCTTTCGCTCCGCGGTTTTACCGAGGCATGCAAAATCCTTTTCCCGAATGGCTTCCCGCAGTACCGGCAAATCCCGTTCCACCTGGGCCGGCCAGGATTGATAAAGAACAGAAGTGTCCATGGTGCGTTGCATGCCGACCCCGGAGCTCACTGCTTTCTCTGCATCTGATAAACGGAGAATGCCCACCCGGAATTCCGGCCAACTAACATCCATTGCTTCGGCATAGGAATCCATTCCATCCGCTTGTTCACCGCAAAACCATTCCACGAATCCCGGACAAATACTGCGGGAGGCGGATCCGCTGCCGATGCGGGACAATATACTGCGCGAACGGTCGGACAATTCCCATCCGTAAAGCAGATTCAATGTGTTGACTGCAGAGGCAAAGGCGCTGGCGCTGCTGGCCAGGCCCGCCGCCATGGGAATGGTGTTGGTGCTTTGAATTTGAAAGCAGGTTCCCGCTTCGCGGAACAGGTCCAGAAAGGAGAACAACCGCCGAAAGGCTTTGCTGTCCGGTGCCTGGGTTTCCCCGTTGATTTCCAGTCCGTCGGTTTCCGCAACGCGACAGCGCATGCGGGTTCCCAATTCGGCCAGCGAAATTGAAAGACTGCCGGTCAAAGGAAGTTTGAGCGCTTCATTTCTTTTTCCCCAATATTTGCAAAGGGCGATGTTGGCGGGTGCGTAGGCTTCCGCCAGGTCCAACGCGGGGATCCGGTGGGGCAAAATTTGATCGACAATCTCTCGGGGCTCAAGTTTCAAGGGTGACTCCTTCACGGGCGGTTTGGATGGGGAAATGATCATAGCCGTTTACTTTGGCTTCGGGATTTCCCAGCGCAATCACACAATCTCCCAGGCCGGATCCTGAGATTTTGGCTCCCAGAACGCCGGATTGGCTGCGCAGTTGATAAAGCAAATATTCAAGGGTTTCGTCCGAGCAACCCAAAGCGGATTGGCATCCCTGATGCAGATTAAACAGTCGGCCGAGTTCTGCCGTATCCCCTTGTCGAAGCGCGGAAAGTGCATCTCCCACACAATGTCCCATGAGTGTAAATACTTCTTCAAACCGTTCCGGATGCTGACGGCGGAGAGCATCCACCTTGCCAATGACTTCCGGGGTAGGGGTTTTGTAGCCGGCGTAACAAACGGACAGGGGCAGGTTACATTGTACAGGTTCCAATTGCAGTGGCTCCGCACAGTAGTGGACGACCCCTCCATACACCGCCGCCGCCACATCGCTTCCGGATGCCGTTCCCTGAACGCCGCGCACGACCTGGAGGGCTTCTCCGAAAATCGCCGCCCGGTCAAAGGGATGTCCGGCAAGGTGACGGAGCAGAGAAACCAAAGAAACCGTAACCGCCGCGGAAGATCCGAAGCCAATGGTTGAAGAAAATTCCGAGTGGACTTTGAGATCAAATCCGCGTTTGAGTCCGGTGCGCCGAATGGCTTCCAGGGCAAAGGTGTAGGGTTTGCATACCTCGATGTCCCCGAGTTCTCCTGCGTAGTCACCCAGTGCGGATTGGATGGTGAATGACCGGTCCTTCCGGCATTTCAAATCCAAATGCATCCGCTGGTTTACCGCCATGCACAGCGCGGGTCTGCCGTGCAGGACCGCGTGTTCTCCCATCAGCATGAGCGTGCCGGGGGCATGGGCTTTTAACGAAGGTGAAGAGAAGGTCATGGGTGAATTCGGGTTCCGTGAAGGGAGAGTTTGAGGGGAAGCGCTTGCCAGGAATCGGGCAGGGGCTGTGGGGGTTCACCCAAAACCAAAACCATACCGGCAGCATTTCCGTGGACACTTCCCGCACCACAGACTTTGGCCGCGCAGCCGGAATCTTCAAGCCGGGAAATTGTTTTTTGCAGGGCGGGGGGAACCACGCCCAGTTGGCAAAGCAGTTGATGATTTTCCCGTACACTGTTTTTCCAGGCGTCGAGGTCCTGCGCTTGCAGAGCGAGTTTCGTTTTGCGGATTACTTCCCGGAAGTCCTCTTTGAAGAAAGGGGATTTCAAAAAGATTTCCCGGCTTTGTTCGACGCAATCCCCGGTACTGCTTTCCGGTTTGCCACTGTGGTACACCTGAAAGGGGGGAAGAGGCGTGGCAAGGGACACCGGCGAGATTTTGCCCTGTTCGAACTGCAACAATCCGCCTTTCAGACTCACCGCCACATCCAATCCGCTGGAACGGCCATGTTGAAAGTTTTCTCCTTCGACCGCGAGTTTTCGAAGTTTTTTGTCGGTAATCTCCGGTTGCAGGGCTTTCAACAGGGAAAGGATAAACGCGGCGGAAGAGCCCAGCCCGGCCCCCAGGGGAAGGTTGGATTCGAAGCGGAGTTCGGCCCCGGAGGAAAGGTTGGTAAGACCGGCGCAGATGGCGAGCAACGCTTCCGGTTCCCGGGCGACTGGGGTAAATGCGAGTTCTCCGTTCAGAAATGC
>CAKZLZ010000116.1 GCA_937127435.1 uncultured Verrucomicrobiota bacterium
CGGTGGATCCTCCGAAAGCCATGAAAAATCCGGCCACCGATCCAAACAGAATATACCGCAAAAAAGGCCGGCAGTTCCGGAGCTTTAATAAATCTTTGGCCCAGGTGTCGCTGCAAACCCGCCCGCCGGTTGGATCCGGGCTCTGAATCCAATGCTGCAACAATACCGAAACGATCCGTCCCAGAACCGCCACGGAAATTAAACTGACATACAGCCACCGTTCCCCCTCAAAAAAACTAAACAAGCCCAGGGTGATGCCCATAAACAGCAAGGTGCTCATGTTGGTAAAAATATTCCGCCGGGCCATATACCGCCCGCGAATCCGGTCCGGGAGGAAGGTCCCGACCCAGGATGTCCAACCCACCCCGGAAAGGGCGGAAGTAAAAGCCAGCAACAAATACAAGAGCGCAAAAAACAACCCCGCCTGATCAGGATTCCCCACGGGCAAAATGGCAATGCACAAAATTCCGCTCAACCAGATCCCGGTATTCATCATCGCCAGGGTCAAAGACAGCTCACGCACATTCATAAACCGGCCCACCCAGGGTACCAGAAAAATAGAAAGCGCATTGGCCAGTGCCGGCATCGAAACAATGATTCCAAACCATACCGGCCCCACTTTAAAAGTGAGGTTCAGCAAGCTGGCAATCAGGAAACTGCCGGGTACGGAGAGAATCGACCATGGGGTCGCCATGATGCCGTCGATACTGCACACCCGCAAATTTGTTTGAGTTTGGGATCGGTGTTTTTTCATGGAAAAATAAATACGAACGTTGAACATCGAACACTGAACATCCAACGTTGAAAGAAACCTTCAACGCTCGATGTTGGACGTTGAAGGTTCAATGCTCACTCACGTACCAAAACAATGCTCAGAGTAATTCGGAGAATTCAGCAGCCAGATCAGTCAGCGCCACTTCTTTCTGTTCACCGCTTTCCATGTCCCGGAGCTGCACCGTCCCGGCTTCCAATTCACTTTCTCCGCGAATGAGGACCCAGCGCGCCTGCTGACGGCCCGCCCCTTTCATTTGCGCTTTCATACTTTTGCCATTGAGATCCATACGCACCCGGAGTCCCTGTTCACGCAAGCGCCCCAACAATGTCAGATTCGCACTTTGGGCTTCTTCATTCTGGCCCACCAAAACAATCAGCGGATCTTTTTCCTGAGCAAATTCTTTTGCGCTCTCTTCAGCCAGGGCCATCAATACCCGCTCCATGCCAATACCGAAACCCACGCCTTCAATGCTTTTGCCGTTGGCTTTCATCGCATAGCGTCCGCCGCCGGACAACGCATCCTGCGCGCCGATCCGGTTAGAGGTGACTTCCCAGATGCTGTGCTGATAATAATCCAGCCCCCGTACCAACAGGGGATTCACCACATAATCCACGCCAAAAGTGTCTAAAGTGGCGAGTACTTCTTCAAAATAGGCCACCGAAGCGGGATCCATCCAGGTGGTAATGGGCGAAAGTTCTTTGACCACCTTTTTACAACCCGGATTTTTGCAGTCCAGCACCCGCAACACATTGTTGTCCATGCGGTGACGGCAGTCATCACACAGATCATCCGTCACCGGCATCAATTCAGAACGCAAGCCTTCGAGGATTTTCGGGAAATCCTCTGCAGAACCGCGGGTGTTGAGCTGAAACTGAACGCCATCAAGTTTCCAGGCCTTGAACAAAGCCGCCTGCAAGGCGATGACTTCCGCATCCTGACGGGCGGAGGCCGAACCGATACATTCAACTCCCAACTGATGGAACTGACGTTTCCGACCGGCCTGCGGACGTTCAGCCCGAAACATGGGGCCCATATAATAAAGGCGGGCATCCTGCAGTTCCTGCTGATTATTGGACACATAACGCATCACCCCGGCCGTTCCCTCCGGACGCAGGCATACCTGCTTGCCGCCCCGGGTTTCAAACGCGTACATCTGCTTCTGAACAATCTCAGACGTGTCGCCCAGCGAATGCAAATAAACCGAAGCCATTTCTACAATCGGGGTGCGGATTTCCCGGAAATCATATTGCAACATCACCTCACGGGCACGCGCTTCCAGCGTCTGCCAGATGTTGACTTCTGGGAATTCAATGTCGGTCATTCCTTGGAGAGATTGGGATACTTTAGCCATGCGGGCCTTTTCACCTTTCAGTTCAGGAATGCAAGCCAGATCCCCAGCCAATCCTGAAAGCACCAGCCAGACAAACAACACCATAAAACACGAGTAGAATTGAAGGTACGACGCATAAGTTTTGATTTTCCCACTTATTCATTTGACCTACAAAACAAAGTAGATACTTAGTGATCACTCGATAAATCAGATTAGATCCCGTGAAAAAAACACTCCTAAAACTTTCCCTGCGCCTTTTCGTCGTCCTTGCCGGACTCACAACTTTACTGCTGGTCTGCCAAGCGTTACTCCAGAGAGATGAAACGCTGGACCAAAGCCTGCTGGACCAACCGCCCACCACCCGGGTCACAGTGGAAGATGTCATCTCATCTGACATTAAATCTCCCGTCCGCAGCCGCGTGTCCCTTCCCGGATTCTCGTACAAAGAAGCTTTTCCCGAAGCCACCGACGAGCCGGAGTATGTCATTAACTCCTATCAACAAGCTCCCATGCTGGAGGATCTCGATTCGATGCCCGAAGCCTGGCGGCCCTTCTTTCCCGAGAGCCTGCCTCCCGTCGAAGATCGTCTGCCCCGAAATCCGGCCGTCGTAGAAGGCCCGGACGGTATTGGCGAGTACGGAGGCCGCTGGCGGCGTGCCACCCCCTCCTATGGCGACATCACCTCAAAAATCGGCTACGAATCCTTCATCCGTTTCGATCCCAAAGGCAATGTGCAACCCGGCCTGGCCTATAAATGGGACGTAAGTGAAGACAAACGGGTCTATACCTTTTATCTCCGCAAAGGACATAAATGGTCGGATGGCGCTCCTTTTACCTCCGCCGATATCCTTTGGGTCTGCAATGACATCATCGGCTCGCCCCGCTGGGCCAGCACCCCCAACTGGATGCAGGGAACCGACGGCACGCTCGCCCTCTATGCGATGGATTCCGAAGACTGGCCGGCCCTCGCCAACCGCATTCTCGAAGAATCCCGGTCCGACGCACCCACCCCCGGAAAACAATTGCTGGAAAACGGCAGCCCGGAACTGGAGGTTTTGCTGGGAGCCATGGCCGAATCATCGGAGACCGCCGACCTCACCCTCCTGCTCTCCAAACTCCAAGACGCCATTTTCAAACCCGAATACATCGACCTCGCCGCCTGGAGCCAGGTGGATTTTGAAAGTGAATTACAAGCCTTACGCGATCAGGGCCCTTCCACATTGTCCAAAACAGAATTCGAACGCTTGGAACTGCTGTTACGCCGCGAAGCCCTGCTCACTCAATTGAAATCGGACGATGCGCCTCCCCTGACCGATGCCAGCCGCAAGATTCTGGGCATGTTGATGTTCCGGGCCGCCTACCCTGATCTCGTCAGCCGCGCGGTCAAAACCCGGGTGAAAGTCGAAGCGGTCCCCGATGAAACGGGAGATGACAGCCACATCATCCGCTTCACCTTTCAAAATCCCAATTCTATTTTTCTTGAGAAAACCGGTACCTTTATGTTTTACCGGGGCCTCTTCGGCACCCCCAAACACAAAGACCAAATTATGCATGTTATGGGCTCCGATCAAATAGAGCTCACTGACGTTACAGACTGGAGCGCCTTTGCCAAAGACCTGCAATCCTCCGACAAAAATTCCCCCATCCCCGCCAAAGTCTGGGCAAATCTGGATGCGGAGGCAAAACGTTTACTGACGACAGATGCCGCCACCCTCACCGAGGACCAGAAAACCCAGATTAAGGATGCTCTCAACGCAACTATTTCCCAACCCGGCCTGCTGTCCGTCACCGACTGGGCAGATCTGGACTTGGACAGCGAGCTGAGCGCCATGCGGGAAAACTCTTATGCGGAACTCTACAAAAACTGGGACCAAAAGACCCGCTACAAAGAATTGCTCGTTCGCGAAGATCTGATTCGCCGTGCGGAACAGGACGGCATCGACTCACTGGCCGACAATCAACGCTACGAATTGTTCCAGTCCCTGTTCCGGGAATCCCTGCAAAATTCCGATGGCAGCCAGGCGTCTCTCGCCATCAACCGGACGGCCGGTTTGAATTATGCCGCGATCAATCATCCGCTTAAATACTCCAGTTGGGTGGTTCGTTCACAGAAACACAACAGTTTTGACCCGGTCTACAATCCCACGCCCCCCACCCTGTTTGCATGGCGGAGTATTTCAAAAGGTGAGGACCGGACCAAAATCGCGGTGCGGAACCCCTACTATTACCGGGTGGACCCGGAAGGCAACCAACTCCCGTATCTGGACGCCATCGAAACCCAAATGGAATCAGACAGCCAGGTCCGCCTGCTGAAACTGCGCAGTGGAAACGTGGATTTCCAAGTACGCCAAATTGAATTTCAGGATTTCACCGTTCTCAAACAGAACGAAAAAATTGGCGGATATGAAATCCGCCTCTGGCCTCAGGATTTCTGCGGACAAGTCACCTTCATCCCCATTCAGGCCAATCAGGACGAGATGGTGCGCAAACTCAACGACGATCCCCGCTATCGCCACGCCCTCTCCATGGCCCTGAACCGTCAACAAATCATCGACGTGGTTTACAACGGCATTGGTGAACCCGCCCAGGCGGCCGTGCCCAAAGGCTCCCCGTACTACAGCGAAAAACACCATCAAATGTCGATAGACTACAACCCGGATGAGGCCAACCGGCTCCTTGACGAAATGGGTTTGGACAAACGTGCATCCGATGGCACCCGCTTGCTCTGGGACGGCAGCCCCTTTATTCTCTCCGTCAACACCGTGGACTCTCATCCGTTGCCGTTGATACAAATGGCCTGCCAAAACTGGCGCGCCATCGGCATCAATGCCCAAATGAAAGTACAGGCAAGCTCCAGTATTTCGCGTCTCACCGGTATCGGTATGATCGACATGGTCGTCCATGTCGAAGGCGGCAACTACTTCGGTCCCTTGGCCCCGGGCATCTTCGCCCCCACCCACCCCGCCGAATGCAAACAGTGGGGACGCTGGGTCACCAACCTCACCGGCTCCGGCGGTTCCGGCATCTGGCAACCGCCTGAACGGGTGCGCAAGGTGGCGAATATGTGGGAAGAACTGCTGCGGGCCAGTACCGAAGAAGAAAAGTACGCTGCATGGCAACGGCTTTCCGACGAAGCCGCGGATCAACTGTCCGTAATCGGGGTCACCAGCCCTCCCGGAAAGCTGGTTTATGTCCGCGACGGATTTATGAATGTACCTAAAATTGCTTTAGCGGGTTGGATTGCCCATGAACCCGGAAATTGCTCGCCCGAAGTATTCTGGAAGAAAAAGGAGGCACGCCAATGATGTTGCGATATATTTTTCAGCGTCTGATGATTGCCATCCCCACCTTGTTGGCGATCTCCTTCGTGGTATTTTTCCTTATCCAATTGCCTCCCGGCAGTTTCCTGGACGCCAAAATCGCGGCCATGGAACTGGAAGGCGGCGTAGACATGGCCGAGATCGAAACCTTAAAAAACACCTATCATTTCGATCGCCCCATGATCGTGCAATACTACTACTGGATCACCGGTTTTGTGACCGGCGACATGGGCAAAAGTTTTGAAACGGATGTGGAGGTCACCCGCACCCTCGCGGAACTGGTGCCGGTCACCGCCGCCATCAGTCTCTTTACCATTTTCTTCACCTGGTCTCTGGCCATCCCCTTCGGCATTACCGCCGCCGTAAAACGGAATACGCCCTTGGATTATCTGCTGACCTTTGTCGGCCTCACCGCCATGGCCACCCCCGCTTTTATTATCGCCCTGATTTTCCAAGTGGTCATGCAGTCCATCTGGCCCCAGTTTGACCCCACCGGATTGATTTCCCGCGAATATGCCAATGCCCCCTGGTCTCTGGCCAAATTCGCCGATTTGCTGAAACATCTCTGGGTTCCCGTATTTATTTTGGGGGTCGGCGGCACCGCCGGTATGATTCGGATCTTGCGCGCCAACGTGATTGACGAACTGAAAAAACAATACGTTCTCTGCGCCCGTGCACGGGGTATGCATCCGGTCAAAGTGATTCTCAAATATCCGGTGCGGGTGGCCATCAATCCTTTGGTTTCCGGCATCGGCAGTATCCTGCCGTCGATTATTTCCGGTTCCATGATTATCTCGATTGTGCTCGGCTTGCCCACTTTGGGCCCGCGGGTTCTACAGGCGCTGATGAGTCAAGACACCTATCTGGCCGCAAGTTGTGTATTTATTCAATGTGTTTTGGCCGTGGTCGGTATCCTGATCTCTGACCTGTTATTAGCGGTCGTGGATCCACGTATCAAATTTGGAGGAAAATAAGATGACGGACCCATCAAGCCCTGCTGTGGATCTCCCGAGTGAAGAAAAAGGAAAAACCGAAGCCGGCGTTTACGAAGCCAATCAATTTAAACTGATGATGCGGCGCTTTAGAAAGCACCGCGCCGCCTATTGGTGTGCACACATCGTGTTGCTGCTCTACATCGTTTGCCTCTCCTGTAATTTCATCGCCCCATACGATCCAGCGAAGATCCATGAAGACTGGGTGAATGTTCCGCCACAAGGCTTGCGCTTCGGAAAAGTCGACGGGTTCACCCTCCCCCGCCTGTACGTGCACCCCTACGACCTGCAAATCCACCCGGTCACACTTCGCCGGGTCTACCAGGTCGATCATGAATCCCGCGTCCCCCTGCGCTTCTTCGTGAAGGGCCGCAGCTGGAAATGGATGGGCATCATTCCCACCACCCGGCATCTGTTTGGGGTCGATGAAGAAGCCGGGGAAACCTGCTTTCTGCTCGGAACCGGCGGACTCGGTCAGGATGGTTTCAGCCGCATTCTCTATGGCGGACGCATCTCGCTGCTCCTCGGATTGACCGGGGTCTCCATCACCTTCGTACTGGGCATTATGCTCGGTGGCGTCTCCGGCTACTACGGAGGCATCCTCGATTTGGCCATTCAACGGGTAGTTGAAATCCTCCAATCCGTACCCAAAATTCCGATTTGGCTGGCCATGGCGGCCGCCATTCCGAAAAGCTGGTCTTCATTGCAGGTCTATTTTGCCATGACCTTGATTCTGGCCTGTATCGGCTGGACCGGCCTCTGCCGGGTGGTTCGCGGAAAAATGCTCTCTCTGCGTGAAGAAGATTACGCCCGGGCCGCCTCCCTCGCCGGCGCCACCGAATCCCGAATCATCTTCGTGCATTTGGTCCCCAACTTTATGAGCCATATCGTGGCCAGCCTCAGTTTGGCGGTTCCCGGTATGATTCTGGCGGAAACCTCCCTCAGCTTTTTGGGATTGGGACTTCGTCCCCCCATCGTGAGCTGGGGAGTCCTGCTCCAGGAAGCCACCGTGGATTCCATTGTGAATCAAACCTGGTTGCTCCTTCCCGCACTGGCGGTGATTCTTACCGTACTTTCTATGAACTTTATGGGTGACGGCCTCCGCGATGCGGCAGACCCCTACGCAGATTAATTTGGCGGATCGATTATGTCTAAAGACCCTATCCTTAAACTTGAAAACGTCCACGTCAAATATGACACCGACGATGGTGCGGTACATGCCGTACGCGGCGTAACCTACGACGTCTATGAAGACGAAACCCTCGCCATTGTGGGCGAGAGCGGCTGCGGTAAAAGTCAAAGCAGTTATGCGGCCATGGGACTGATTCAACCTCCCGGACGCGTGTCCGAAGGTAAAATCTGGTTCCGCAACAAAGACGGCGAGAAAGCCATCAACCTGCTCGATTTCCACAAGGACAGCAAAGAGATGCGCAGCATCCGTGGCGGCCCCCTCGCCATGATCTTTCAGGAGCCCATGACCGCCCTCAGTCCGGTCCACCGCATCGGACAACATTTGGACGAAGTACTGAAACTGCATACCGACCTGGATAAAAAACAACGCTTTGACCGCGCTTGCGAATTGCTGACCCAGGTGGGGATTCCGGATGCGGCCAAACGCTACAAACAATACAGTTTCGAATTCTCCGGAGGCATGCGCCAGCGGATCATGATTGCCATTGCCCTGGCCTGCAATCCGCGCCTGCTGATTGCCGACGAGCCCACCACCGGTTTGGATGTGACCATTCAAAACCAGATTCTTGAGCTTATGGCCTCTCTGCAGGAGAAACATCATATGGGCGTGGTGCTCATTACCCATGATTTGGCCGTCGTCGCCGAAAATGCAGACCGGGTTGCGGTTATGTATTTGGGCAGGATTGTGGAAACCACAGACGTACATACTTTGTTCGAAGCCCCCAAACATCCCTACACCGTCGCACTGCTTAAATCCGTGGTGGGCTCCCCTCTCACCGGCGAAGGACGTCTGCAGGCCATTCGCGGAACTGTGCCCGGCCCCTTGGATGTTGTGCCGGGCTGCCCCTTCCATCCACGCTGTGATAAATACATGCCCGGCGTATGTGATCAGGAACTCCCCACCCTGGAAGCGGTCAACGAAAAAACCTGCGCCGCCTGCTTTCTTTATCAGAACCGGAAAAAAGAGGAGGCCTCCTCATGAAGCCCCTACTCAATGTACAAAATCTAAAAGTTTGGTTTCCCAAGGAACATAATTTCTTTGGCAAACCCATTTCTTACGTCAAAGCCGTCGACGACGTTTGCTTCACCCTGAATCAAGGTGAAACCCTGGGCATAGTGGGTGAAAGTGGATCCGGAAAATCGACCACCGCGTACGCCTCCCTGCGGGCTCTCACCCCCACCGCCGGAAAAATCCTCCTCAGTCCTGATGGAAAAGAAGAATACGACCTGGCGAAAATGTCTCCCAGCGAATTACGTCCCTTGCGACGCCATATGCAAATGGTTTTCCAGGACCCCTTTTCCTCCCTCAATCCGCGGATGACCGTTCAACAGCTGATCGCCGAACCGCTTGTAGTCAACAACATCGGCACACCCAAAGACCGGACGGAAAAGGTCAAAGACCTCCTGAACGAAGTGGGTCTCAACCAGAACTTTCTCACCCGCTATCCGCATGCCTTCTCCGGTGGACAGCGTCAGCGCATCGTGATCGCCCGGGCCCTGGCTCTGAACCCCAAGTTCATCGTTTGCGATGAAGCCGTATCCGCACTGGATGTATCCGTTCAGGCTCAGATTCTCAATCTGATGATGGAGCTCAAAGAGCGCTTTAATCTCTCTTACCTCTTTATTGCCCATGATTTGGAAGTGGTGCGGCACATCGCCGACCGGGTGGCCGTCATGTACGCCGGACGGTTGGTAGAAGCCGGTACAACCCAACAAGTTTTTGAGAACCCCATGCATCCTTACACGGAATCGCTGCTCCTCGCTTCCCCTCGGGCAAACCCCAACCGCAAACGGCAACGCAGTCCGTTGAAGGGCGAAGTCCCCGACCCCTCCAACCTGCCTTCCGGATGTGTTTTCCATCCCCGCTGCCCCAAATGCTTCGACGCCTGTAAAAAACAAGTTCCGGTGGAAACTCACAAGGACGGCTGCATTGTCCGTTGCCTCTTACATGAGGAAGTGGGGCAAAAACAGAAAACCGTCACCAGCGCGTAATCCCGGACTTCTGATCCTGAGAGGCAAATATCCCGACCTTTTCCTCCCGCTTCCATGAGGGGGAAGAGCAGCCGCAAGGGACAGTCCATACACCAACGGCGTTACATCATTCAGCCCGGGGTTGCGAAGGCACGAAGTTACCCGAGAGCGGCTTCTATTATATTTGACGGTGATTTGTCATTTAACGGACGGTTTTCAGTGCTGAAAGCACGCATCTCCAAAGCCTGGTCCGTGAGGGCCGGGAACAATGGGTTCTAACGATTGTGAGCCCTGTATG
>CAKZLZ010000117.1 GCA_937127435.1 uncultured Verrucomicrobiota bacterium
TTGATCTTCTGCTGACCGGTGCCAGCCAGTTCTTTCGCAGTATAGAAAGAGCCGTCCGCTTTCTTGGCGATCAGGGAAGAGATATTCCATGAGCCAGAAAATTCGGTGGAAGTTGCCTTGCTGAAGGTGCCCGGATAATGGATTGTTTTAAATTATATTCAGCATTTGCAAGTTCGCTCATAGCCTTGGCGATGAGGGTATGGTTTTCACCCGTCATGGAGTTTATGGCGATTTGCGCCGAAGCCTGTGCGGCCTTTGCGCCTTCCAGTTCGGCGACCTGCACGGCTAAACTTTTCGTGACCTGTTCCAATCTGAACTGAGAGGCTGCACCCTGGGAAGCTGCATTCGAGATTTGATTTAATTGAACTTTTGTCGTTTCAATTTCTTTTTCAATCCTCTCCACATTTGCTTTTGCCTGATTCAGCTGTTGTTCCAGTTGAGCCACCGATGTTTTCGCTTCTGCCAATGCGGCGGAGGCTTCGTCCATTCTGTTTTGCCAAGGTTCAGGATCCATTTGAAACAGAGGATCTCCTTTTTTAACTCTCTGGTTGGGGCTTACAAAAACCTCTTTGACGAGTCCGCCATATTCTGGTGCCATTTGAACCACGTACGACTGTACAAACATGGTTTTACTGTAGGGGGTGATTTGCCCCAGGAGCAGGACTTCGGTCATGGCGGCTGACACATAAATACCGGCAGTTACTAACTTCCAAAACAAATTAAATTTCAGCAATTTGTAATCGAAAAAAATCAAACGGATGAGGAAAATATATGCAATGGTAATGAGAAGTTCCATAATGATATCCTATTAAGCGTCAGAAGGTAAGGTGTCGTCGGAGGCATCGGTATTTGAAGTGGTCTTTTCCTCCTCTTCTTCGTCCTCAGGGGCATCATCCGAAGCCTCCTCTGGAAGGGGGGCTTTGTCTTCCTTGACGTAGAGTGTACCGATAATGGCTCCTGAATATGCCCAGACCAATGCGGCCATCCATAAAGGAAAGATTAACAACCCTAATAACGACGTCACCTCAATGGCTTCGGTTTGGGGGTGTTGACGAGCTTTTGCAATCTTTCCCGGGTAGGTATGAATTTTGATGATACCCAGGGTTATAACTAGAATGGATAAAAAAATTAGTGACAGGCAAATGATTTCAAGTTTCATATAGAATTCCCCAGGATGCGGGCTCAGAGTTCAGAGTCTTTCAGGTTATTTGATTGAGGATTAAAAAGGGTCCATATCTTCTATCCCAACCAAGCAATAATAACAATGGTCAAATATAATTGCCTGTTTCTTGATATATCTCAAAACGTAATATCTGAGGAGATAAAAAAAACCTCCGCCGGTGAAGGCGGAGGTTCTTTATCCGTTTGAATTTATTCAAACTTAGAGGGCAGCCTGGGCGGCAGCCACTCGTGCGATGGGCACCCGGTAAGGGGAGCAGCTCACGTAGTTCAGTCCGGCTTTCACGCAGAACTTCACAGAAGCGGGATCGCCACCATGTTCGCCACAGATTCCGCATTTCAGATTGGGACGGGTGCTCCGTCCTTTCTGAACGCCCATCTGTACCAACTGGCCTACGCCACTTTGGTCCAGGGACTGGAAGGGGTCCACATCGAGGATCTTCTCGTTGAGGTAATCCGGCAGGAAGGCGCCAATGTCATCACGGCTGTACCCGTAGGTCAGCTGGGTGAGGTCGTTGGTACCGAAGCTGAAGAACTCGGCGGTTTCCGCAATCTCGTCGGCGGTGAGGGCCGCACGCGGAATTTCAATCATGGTACCCACTTTATAAGGAACCTTGACGCCGCGTTTTTCCAGAACTTCTTCTGCAGTTGCCCGCACAATTTTTTCCAGATAATCGATTTCGGCTTTGGTACCTACCAATGGGATCATGATTTCAGGTTCGGTGGTGATCTTGCTCCGTTTCAGTACGTTACAGGCCGCTTCGATAATCGCGCGGGTCTGCATCACACAGAGTTCGGGGAAGGTGACGGAGAGACGGCAACCGCGGTGACCCAACATGGGGTTGGACTCATGCAGTTCGGAAACCCGGGCTTTGACCAAGTCTAATTCCACGCCCAAATGCTCGGCCATGAATTTTTGATCTTTGTCACTGTGGGGCAGGAACTCGTGCAACGGGGGATCGAGCAGACGCACAGTTACGGGCAGTCCTTTCATGGCCCGGAAGAGACCTTCGAAATCCTTGCGCTGATGCGGAAGAAGTTTCTTCAGGGCTTTTTCGCGACTGGCTTTTGAGTCGGCCAGAATGAAGGAACGGATGTCCCAAATGCGTTCGCCTTCGAAGAACATATGCTCGGTACGGCAAAGACCAATTCCTTCTGCGCCGAAAGCACGGGCCATTTTCGCATCCGCGGGGGAGTCGGCATTGGCACGCACGTCGATGGTGCGGTACTGGTCGGCCCAATCAGAAACATGCTTGTACATTTTGTAGATCGGGTGTTTCTTGGCGGCGGCATTTCCGGCAACCGCGGTAACCACAGGAGAATCCATGGTGGGCAGTTCGCCTTCATAAACGTTACCGGTAGAACCGTTCAAAGACAACCAATCGCCTTCTTTCAGGGTTTTGCCACTAACTTTGATTTCTTTCTTGGCGGCATTGATCTTGAGATCGGAAGCACCACAGATGCAGCATTTACCCCATCCGCGGGCCACAACGGCTGCGTGAGAGGTCATACCACCGGTAGAAGTCAAAATCCCTTTGGCCGCCCACATGCCGCCTACGTCTTCCGGACTGGTGTCCTGACGTACGAGGATAAGACGTTCTTCGGGGTTGGCTTTGATCATTTCTTCAGCATCTTTGGCTTCGAAAACGATTTTACCTACGGCAGCACCGGGTCCTGCAGGCAGGGCGTTGAGCAACGGAGTGCTTTCGGCTTCGGTTTTGATGTCGAAAATGGGGAAGAGCAACTGTTCGAGGTCGTCACCGGTGATGGTGGCGAGGGCTTTCTTGTTGGTCAGCAGTTTCGGCAGTTTATCGCCGGTTTCCACGTCTTTCCCGGTCGCCATTTCAACCGCCCAGCGGATACCCGCGAGTCCGGTACGTTTGGCGTTACGGGTTTGGAGCATCCACAGTTTTCCGTTTTCGACCGTGAATTCCACGTCCTGCGGGTATTTGTAGTGACGTTCCAGTTTACGCATGATGGTCAAAAGATCTTTATGCGCTTTTTTCCACATGGCGGTGTTTTCCGGTTCATTGGGCATGTCGTCCAGGTTTTTCGGCGTACGGATACCCGCAACCACGTCTTCACCTTGCGCGTTGATCAGGTATTCGCCCATGGGTTTGGCCGTTCCGGAGGAACCGTCACGGGTGAAAGCTACACCGGTTCCACACTCGGAACCCATGTTACCAAATACCATAGTACAAACATTAACCGCAGTTCCCAAAAGGCCGGTGATCTTGTTGATCTGACGGTATTTGATCGCACGTTCGCAGTTCCAGGAGCTGAATACAGCTTGAACGGAGAGACTCAACTGTTCCCAGGGATCCTGGGGGAAAGGTTTCTTTACTTTGTTCCGGTAAACCAATTTGTAACGGCCCACGAGCTCTTTGAGCTGTTCGGCAGTCAAATCGGTATCTTCTTTCGCGCCATATTTGTTTTTGATGGCTTCGAGTTCGTGTTCGAAATCTTCGTGGGTCAGGCCGCTGGTCGGTCCCATGACCACATCACCGAACATGTCGATAAAGCGGCGGTAGCAGTCCCATCCAGCGCGTTCGCTGCCGGAGTTCTTGATGAATCCGAGAACAGATTTGTCAGTAAGACCGAGGTTCAAAACGGTGTCCATCATACCGGGCATGGATACCGCGGCACCGGAACGTACAGATACCAAAAGGGGATCTTTCGGGTCACCGAGTTTTTTGCCGGTAAGTTTTTCAAGTTTTTTGAGTTGGGCTTTCATCTGTGCTTCCATGCCGGGGGCATAGGATGCGTTGTGAGAGCTGTAATAGGCACAGGCTTCAGTTGAAACCGTGAATCCGGGGGGAACCGGCAGATTTGCGTTCGCCATTTCAGCAAGGTTGGAACCTTTGCCTCCGAGAATGGCTTTGTAGCTACTGTCGCCTTCTGTGTTTTCTTTACCAAATCCGTAAAAATATACGTATTGTTTTTGGGTTTTCTTCGTCGCCATAGTGTTATTTGTCCTTTGAGGTTACACTGCTCCGTTTGGAGCGTTTAGTACTTTGAAAATCGGCGACACCATAGTCAAAGGATGTTCACTGTCAAGCAGGAGGCATGGGAATTATAGGCAGGATCATGGAATTCGCTTACGGGACCCTTTCGATTTTCAGTCGAAGAAGTAAATTTGAAAGTGAAGTCAGGTCGAAACGCAGGCGCATGAGACGGCTATCGCTGTCAGGGTCATATTGAATGGTTTCCAGGCTGCCCCCAGGATTATTCCAGATACCCAGCATCAGAGCCTCCGAGGACTGAGGGCTTACCTGGTATCCGGTGGAAGGGGATCTGCACCAGTATTCGAAAATCAAATCATTTTCTGCGATCCTTATTTTTGGCAGGTCTACTTTGGATGCGTTATCCGGATCTGTCCTCAATATGAATTCAACTTCATTCAGTAAACCGTCACCGTCGAAGTCGGCATCCGGAACTGAGAGCGCAGAATTCTCTTGTCCCGCCGCAGAGAAATGCCGGTGCCTCCATGCATCGTAAGGTTTGTCCCGAAGGGTGAGGGTGGTGCTTCCGGTTCCTGAAATTTCATAGGCGGCCTGCGCAACCAGGGTCAGAATCACATTGCGGTTCCCATTGGCCTGATCGTTGGGGATGGGGCTCAGTTTAAAACTGACACTCTGTGCATTCGCGGGAATGGTGACTTGATCCGGGAGTGGCAGGTAATCGCTGCCGGACACTGCGGACCCGCCCACTTCAAGACTCACGGTTAGGGAATGACTTAAATCTTCGCTTTCCCGGATGATCCTGATTAAAGCCGGAAGAGCATTTTGTTCGTCGGCGACAGATCCGGCGGTCAAAAGATGTACTTGTGGCAGAGGAGGAGGCGTCGCGGTGGAGACGAACTTCACCGCATCCGCGATCACATACCCGTCTGCGCCATCATTGCGTAGGGTCACCCTGGTTTTCTTTCCTGCGTCGAAGTTATAGCTGCCGAGAGAGTACCAGACTCCTCCGTTCACCTGTTGATTGACCTGTACTGTTGTAACCTCTCCCTGGTGTAGAATATCGATGGAAGCATTGCTGGCCCGGTTTGCATGCGCTGTCCATCTTGCAAAAACTTCGTATTCCCCCGAGGTCTCGATGTCGGGACTGAAGCTGGCCGACATGCCGCTTCCGGTTTGGTTGTCATGTAAATAGTCTCCACCATAAAATCCAGATGTGGATGTGCTTTCTGTCCATGGACCGAAGAGACTGAATCTTTCACTGTCCCGATTGTCTATAATGATACCGTTTTCCAATTCCGTTTCCTCGCCGAGGATTTGTCCGTCTGCGATCAGGTGCAAGCGTAAAAGTTCGTAGGGCAACTCCTGAACCGTTTCCCCGCGTTCAATACAAAGGGATGCGGCCGTGGAAGCGGACTGGGACAAAACCATAAAGCAGGGCTCCATACGCATAGAGGCAAAGGCCACGCTGGAAGCGGAAATGGCCCAGGGGACCAGCAGATTGTCACATTCGCTTGCGGGCGGGATGAGGGCGCGGTAGGGGAGTCTCCATGGCGATATGCTGCCACCGCCGGTATCGCCTTCTACCCATACCATACCATCGGGACCGGCGAAGCGGCGCACATGGTGGGAATCCGAACTGTAATTGGCCAGCCCTACGGCGTCGGAAACGGTCAGACGGTGATCATAATAATCCTGGGTAAGCACAAAATCAGAAACCATCCGCCGGGCTTCGCGCACATAGAGCTCATGGGGCCAGCCTCCGGTTTCCGGATATTCATTTTGGGGAAAGCCCAATTGGTCCACTTTATCCAGCAGGTTTTGAATGTTGTCTCTGATGGTGACCGAAAGTGTAAGATCATTTACGAGGTCACGGTATTGGCTGTCTGTCTTTAGATACCAAAGCATGCCCAGTTGCCAGGAGACATGGCTTTGGTAAATCAGCTCCCGGGTTGCATAGTCAGCATCGGCCCAGGAAATCCATCCGCCATTTCCATCCGGCCAGCGGTTTCCTCCAATGTGATCAGTTGAACAGCCCCGGTTAAACATCTCATGATTATTAATGTCATTGCCCACGGTCATGACGGTTGAGCCTCCGGAGCGATGATATCTGTAGAGTATTTCAAACTGGGAAGGATCGTAGTTTTGTGGAGCGAAGAGGGGCTGACGGGTTGAAGGATCGGCGTTTTGCACGGTGTACATGCGGAAATTATACGCTTGAATCTGACTGTAACCCTGACCGCTCGTCCCCTGGGCTTCATCCAATAGATTGTAAATCAAACCGCTGTCCGCATCTCCGGGGATCTTATACGCATCGACCCCGGGAAGCGGGACCGGGTTTTTCCGTCCCGCACGGGATTCATTATACTGGTCGGTAGATTCTTTTCCGTATGTATAACTGACCCCGGACCGGGCCATGAGGTCACCTTCATAGCTGCAATCAATAAAAACTTTTCCACGGAAAACACTTCCGTTCTCCATATGCAGGGCGGTGATATGGACCCCGGTTTTTTCTACGGTATCCAGCCGCTGTTCATAATAGACTTGAACGGGGCTGTCCCAGTTTTCCCCGGGTACCGGATCGGCTAAGAGTTTTTCGAATTCCTGCTCCGCTTTGGAAGGTTTAAATCCGCTGTTCCCGGTGGCGCTAAAAAATTCCCGGGTGATACCTCCCTGCACACTGGCATTTACCCCGTCCGTCTGGGTCAGACCTCCGGAGGTGAGTCCCCCCACATGGCGGCCGAATACCACCAGCACCACACTTTTTCTTAAACGTGCCGCCTGTACGGCCGCCGTCACGCCGCCGGAAGTACCGCCGTAGACCACAATGTCTGCCGCAATGTCGACCACAGGTGCATCGGGGGCAGGGTAATAGTACTTCAATCCCGGATTGGGGGTGTCCGCAGCACCGAAGAGCGGAAAGGTTCTCAACAGACCCGTTAATAGAAACAGTCTGCGGAATCCGGGGAAGAGGATACTCATCTGAAATGATTTCCAGCTGTTCTGGTTGATTCTGAAGATCTTTCAAATATCAACCGTAAACGCGCTTCCGGAGGATTAGTTGTCTGAATTGTCTTCAGGTTCCTCCGTAACGATGCGGTCGTAAAGGCGGTAGGCAATAGGGGAATATCCGGTCAAAACCGGTGCGAGGGTCACTTCCGGATTGCTTGATTCAGGCACGACGTATTTCGGTAGAAAGGTAAACAGCACCAGCAGTCGATGATCCGGGCTGCGAAATCGTAATAATTTTGTCGGATCCCGATAATTGGATGTCCCGGGAATTTTTGCGGCGACATCAAATGGGAACCGGTTTTTCTGATCCAGTTGAGGTGCACCCAAAAGTTTTGAATTTCCCGCTTCAATGATTTGTGCCTGACCCCCGATGGCGGCTACAGCTTTTCCACTACTCAGATTTATAAAACGAACGGTTCCCGCAGGGTGAACCTCGGCCGAATCATTGATGAACTGCATGGTGCCGGAGCCATCCGCTTTCCGGTACATTAACAAAAGCAATTGTTCTCCCTCTTCCTGCTCGGGAACATCTATTACCGGGGCATAGCTCGTTCCACCTTCAGGGGTTTGAACTTTGCGGAACAGTTGAATGGGTTTGCGGATGGGGATTTCGACCGTGGATCCCCGGGAGCCCTCGGAAATACTCAAACGTTTGGGGTCACGGGTTTCGACGCCGTATGCATCGATTTTGAGATCCAACCAATAAAGTTCAGGGGTGTTATCCAATCCGACTGCAGTTGCAGACAAACGAAAACGGGGAATTTCAGGCAGGGGTGGGGTTTGGGCTTGCAGGGTTCCCCAACTCAGGAATGCGGACAGGACCAGAAGACTTTTTAATGAGGCGTTTTTCATATTATTTGGAATGTTGGAACCAACAAAGGTGGATTGCAATTCAGATTTTAAGAAATTTATAAGGACGTGGTGGGTGGGGATTCTTCTCCATGGAACCATTTTTATTTAATGCATCTTTTTGTGAGGGCTTTCCCATCCGTTGCTTTTACCCTTGCCGAAAGGATTTTGAAAAGTCTAGCGTGATCAATAGTTTGATGTTTTTACGCTGTTCACAAGCGCTCCTTTCAGGAGTCGGGTTCTAAAAACCGATATACCTCTGATGATTTTTGGGTTCATGCTGGGGGGGGGCTTTGCGCGGACACTGTTGATTTTGAAGATGATTTCCGCGCGGGGATCCTCGGTCCTGAAATATGGTTAGAGCCCGACGCGAAGGATGCGGTGTACTGGGAATTGCTGCGTGGCGGTGTTCAGGGAAAGGCCATTGACAGTTGCAAAGGGGTGGGCCTCGGGGAAGGGGGATTGGTGACAATGGATCCTGAAGTTTTGAAGACTTTGGATTTGAGGGTGCTGTTCAGCAGTACATCCCACCTTTTCGGGGATGGGATTTTAAATTTACGTAACCTCACATTGACGTAGCTTTTTCCTCCGCTTATGTTGCGGATATGGAAATACTACAACAGATCTGGATGGGGTGTTGGCATACATTGATGATGATGGCCCCGTATCTTCTCCTCGGCTTTTTTTTGACGGGGGTTTTGTCTGTGGTGATGCCGGTAGGATTGGTGAAGCAGCACCTGGCCCGGAAAGGGAAAGGCTCGGTTATAAAAAGTGCGCTGGTTGGGGTACCTCTTCCTCTTTGTAGTTGCGGGGTATTACCGGTGGCGACCTGGATTCGGCGGCACGGTGCATCCAAAGGGGCTACCGGATCCTTTCTTTTGGCAACTCCGCAAACCGGGGTGGACGGGTTTTTGGTGGCACTCAGTATTCTCGGTTTGGGTTTTGCTCTGTTTATTCCGGCCGCCGCATTTATTTCAGGCATAATATTAGGGCTCATTCTGAATCGGTTCCCGGATGAACCTCAGAAAATTGAAGAGGATGCGGGGGTAACTCAGAATACCAAGCCGCTCCTTTACCGGATCTTTCGTCATGGGTACGTGACCGTGGCCGGAGACATTGCAATCCCGCTGGGTGTAGGCATCTTATTGGCCGGTGTCCTGTCAGCATTTGTCCACCCGGAATCCTTTGCGGAGATGGGGGACGGTTTGTGGGCCAAACTGATGGTGGTGGCGGCCGCAACCCCCCTGTATGTGTGCGCAACCGCTTCTTTGCCGATTGGGGCATCCATGCTGGTGGCAGGGCTTTCTCCCGGAACGGTGTTTGTCTTTTTGATGGCGGGTCCGGCAACAAACGCTGCAACTTTTACCACCATCAGTAAACTGATTGGCAAAAAAGAAGCGGTGACCTACTTGGTCTGTGCGATTGTTTTGGCCCTGGTAATGGGTTTTGTTTTAGATGCGTTGGCCGCTTATCTGCCTGAGATTTCTTCCATCCCCATTAAAGAACATATGGAACACTCCTGGTGGAATACGGTTGCCGCAATCGTGTTGGTGGTGGTTCTGGTCTCCGGTAAAGTGATCCGTAACCGGAGTTAAGTTCGGCATGAGTGTAAAACAACTTTCGTTTGAATATGCGCCTGCCCACTTGCCGGGACATGTGGAAATCCTGTTGCATGAAACGGCTGAGTTTCTGGAGAATTGGGAAGAGGACCGCGAATCGCATCGATTCGTTCCCGCAGATTACGTGCTGGTATACGATGCCCTTTGTGTACTGCGGAAAATGATGCCTGCCAAACCCCGGTTTATGGAGTGGGGAAGCGGGTTGGGTATTGTGACCATGCTGGCCGCATCCCTCGGCTGGCAGGCGGAAGGGATTGAGATTGAACCCGGACTGGTTCAGGAAAGCCGCCATCTTTCAGATCTCTTTGACCTGCAAATGAAAGTACATCAGGGAAGTTTTTTTCCAAAGGATAATGAAGCCGTTGAGCATCTACCCGAACTTTGCGGAAAAGCGGATTTGATTTATGTCTATCCCTGGCCGGATCAGGAAATCGAAATTTTTGATCTCTTCGATCGACTCGCCCGTCCAGGTGCGCATTTACTGACCTATTACGGTATCGAAGACATACGGGTGTTTCAGAAAGACTGAAGCGTGTTTTTTTTGATCTCCGGTGAGAGAGCTTCTTTCATGGATTCGAATATAATCCTACTTTGGACGAGAATATAATCATGCAGACATTGTGCTTGGCTATAATGTGGTTTCAACTGTACGATTCATCAGAATAGACTACACGCTTTATGAAACCATTTACTACTCAGCGCCTTGTCCGCAATCTCTGCTGTTTCCTTTTTCCTCTTCTCAGCCTTTTTTTTCTGCCGGCCTGGATTTGCACAGTTTTGTCAGGGAAGCTTTTGGATCAGGATCCGGAAACGATCCGGGAAATGTCGAAAGGAATGACCCGGTGGACGGACGGAACGCTTACCCTCGATGATCTGAGTACCGGCAACGCCCTGTTTGATGGAGAATGGTTTTTCGGTACTTTCCAAATGGCCGCCATGGGCTATGGTCAGTCTTGCATATTAGGGGTTCTTGAACCTGAAACCGCATTGGAACGCATGGAGGAATGTTTTGTACTGCTGCGTTCTGCTCCCGTACGGGAATTCGATGTCCGCATCTGGAAAAGTGATCCGCTTGAAGATCTTGAGATCGATACGAATCACCATGTGGCTTATCTTGGTTATTACAATCTGGCCATGAGCCTGGCCCGCGAAATTCAGCGTCGTCATCCGGAGGCGAGGGGGATCTCTCAGGAAACGGTTCAACTGAATGATGCGATCAGTCGCGCACTTGCCAGACGTTTTCAATTGGAACATCCTGATCTTTTACAAACATATCCGGGGCAGTATTATCCGGTGGATAATGTGGCGGCCATCGCGTCAGTGGGTTTGTATGCTAAAGCGACGGATACGGTTGAATTCGATGGTATTCTCGCTGCCTGGGAACAGTCCTGCTGGGACCTCTGGGTAGACAAGTCTTCCGGATTGCTCTATCAATCTGCGATAAAGGGACGTGACCCGCTTGATGTTGGACGGGTTTCGGGTACCGCTTTGTCCGCATATTTTCTTGCCTATTCGCATCCGGAGTTGTCCGCAGAACTTTCGGCTTCCTGTTTTTCACTTAGCGATGCTCCTCTGGGTTTTGGAATGTTACGTGAATATCCCAGGGGGAGTAGAAGGAATGGGGATATCGATTCCGGTCCGATACTTTTTGGTTACGGTGTGACTGCCACGGGCGTCTCCATCAGCAATGCCCGTATTCATGGGGAAAAGAATCTGCTGCGTAAACTGCTACGTACTGCTGTTCTCGCCGGGGCGCCTGCCCGCAGTCAAAATGAATGGCATTGGATTACAGGCGGATCCATCGGCGATGCCATTCTTTTTGCGATGATGACGGCTCCTCCGCTTGATTTGATCCATCCGGAGGAGGGAAGATGACTGTAGAATCACGGAAAACCTACTGGACCCTGATCGACCGTACGCTTTTTGTGCTCATGCTCGTGGCGTATATTTATCTGGGACATCGACTCGCACAATCAAATGATGCCACCCGGCTGCTGGGGAGACCCCGGATCGATTTCTATCTTTCTTTAGCCTATCTGTTGATCCATTTTTCCCTGATCATTCCGCTTCCTGTTTTTGTGGTCTACCGCCTTACAGTCTTTTGCTGCCGTCGCATCCCGGACACGGATCCCGCCTCCTCCTGAGGCTTTACATCCCCCCCCTCGTTCTGGTAGAGCAACGGTCATGAAAATACTTGTCTTACATGGACCCAACCTTGGACTGCTCGGAAGTCGGGAACCCGGCATTTACGGTCATCTTACATTGGATGACATCAACCGCCAAATTGCCGATGCGGCCTCTGCATTTGGGGTGGAAGTCGAATGCAAACAAACGGATATCGAGGGGGAACTGGTTCAATGGATTGGTCAAGCCGGTAAAGAAGTGGACGGATTGATCATCAATCCCGCTGCCTATACCCATACCAGTGTTGCGATTCGGGATGCCATTAGCGCCTCAAAGCTGAAAACGGTGGAAGTGCACCTGTCAAATACCCACGCCCGCGAAGAATTTCGTCATACCAGTCTTACCGCTCCGGTTTGTGTCGCGCAAATACAAGGATTTGGTCCTGCCGGATACGCATTGGCACTGAAAGGATTGGTGGACGTTCTGCACTCGACAGAAGACTAGAAAACCGTTAGGAATAACAATCGATTTACGACGTTTAACTATAGGAGAGCCTATTTCATGGAATACAAAGATTTAAAACGCATCATTGAACTGGTGAAAGATAACGGAATTGTGGAATTCGAACTTGAAACTGAAGCGTTCAAGCTTTCATCCAAATTGGCATCCACCGGTACGGTGCAAATGATTGCCGCCCCCGCTGCCGCTCCTGCGCCCGCAGCTCCGGCGGCTGCCGCTGCTCCGGCGGCTGCCGCTGCTCCGGCCGCAACTGAAGCCGTTGTTTCCAATGCGCCCGCAATTAAATCCCCCATGGTGGGAACCTTCTACCGTTCTTCTTCACCTGAAGCGGATCCCTTTTGCAAAGTAGGGGATGTGGTGACGCCCGAGTCGACCGTCTGCATTATCGAGGCGATGAAAGTAATGAATGAAATCAAAGCGGAGCAAAAAGGCCGCATCAGCAAGATTCTGATTGAAAACGGCGAAGCCGTAGAATTCGGTCAAAGTCTTTTCGAAATCGAACCGCTCTAAGGGAGACCGCTTATGGAACGCGTGCTCATCGCCAACCGCGGGGAAATTGCCCTGCGAATCATTCGTGCCTGCCGGGAGCTGGGCATTCATACCGTTGCGGTTTACAGTGAAGCCGACCGGGAAGCTGCCCATGTGCAACTCGCTGACGATGCCGTGTGTATCGGACCGGCTTCTGCTTCAGAAAGTTATCTGAAAATTTCCAATATCATTTCGGCGGCCGAAGTGACCGATGCGGATGCGATCCATCCCGGATATGGTTTTCTCGCCGAAAATGCGGATTTTGCCGAAATTTGCGCAAAATGTAATATCAAATTTATCGGACCTTCCCCGGAAGCGATCCGGAAAATGGGTGATAAAAACACCGCCCGTGAAACCATGAAGGCCGGAGGCGTTCCGATTACGCCCGGAAGTGACGGACTGGTGGAAACCGAAGCGGATGCGGTACGCATTTCCAAAGAAATCGGATACCCGGTCATTGTGAAAGCCACCGCCGGGGGCGGCGGCAAAGGCATGCGGATTGCCCACAATGAAATGTCGTTGATGAATGCGTTTAACTCCGCCAGACACGAAGCGGAACGCGCTTTTGGCAATGGCGGCATGTACATTGAAAAATATGTGGAAAGCGCCCGTCATATTGAAGTGCAGATTATGGCCGATGAACATGGCAATGTTGTGCATTTAGGTGAACGGGATTGCAGTCTGCAACGGCGGAATCAGAAGGTTCTGGAAGAAGCACCTTCGCCCGCATTAGATGAAGATATCCGTCAAGCCCTGGGGGATGCCGCGGTAAAAGCGGCCATTGCCGTTAATTATGCCAATGCCGGCACGGTGGAATTCCTGTTTGATGAAAAAGACCGGAAATTCTACTTTATGGAAATGAACACCCGAATTCAGGTGGAACATCCTGTGACCGAAGAAGTCACCGGTGTGGATTTGATCAAAGAACAGGTTCGGGTGGCCGCAGGTGAAAAACTAAGTGTGTGCCAGGAAGATATTTCAATGACCGGGCATTCGATCGAATTCCGCGTGAATGCGGAAGATCCTTCCCGTGATTTTGCACCTTGTCCCGGAAAAATCAACTGGTTGAATCTCCCCGGCGGTTTCGGTGTCCGGGTGGATACTGCGGTGTACCCCGGATATGTGATTCCTCCCTATTACGACAGTATGGTGGCGAAACTTATTGTGCACGGACGTGACCGCACCGAAGCATTGGCCCGCCTGGGACGTGCTTTGGAAGAATTTTTGGTGGACGGTCCTTCGACCACGATTCCTTTGGGCCTGGCCTTGCTGAAAGATGCGCATTTTGTGGGTGGAAAATACAATACAAGTTACCTGGAAAAATTCATGGAAACGTACACCCCTCCCGCTGACCGTCACCAGTCGCCATCACATTAATCTTTCCGCATACAGCTTATGTCAAATCCTTCCCTGGTCATTGTCGGTTCCATTGGAATTGACCACATTGAAACGCCTTTTCTGAAGAAACCCAATCAATTGGGAGGATCGGTCAGTTACGCATGTGCGGCGGCGTCCTTCTTCAGTTCCCCCGGTATGGTCGGGGTCGTTGGAGATGACTTTCCTGAAGAATTCATGGATCTCTATCGGGGATTCCGGGTCGATTTACAGGGTTTGCAACGCGCACCGGGACAAACTTTTTCCTGGACCGGCGTTTACGAAGAAAACATGGACAACCGTCAGACACTGGAAACGGTGTTGGGCGTGTTCGAAACATTTGAACCCACCTTGCCTGAATCCTATTTGGATGCGCCTTATGTCTTTCTCGGCAATATGCATCCGGGCCTGCAATTGCATGTGTTGTCACAAATCCGCGAACCGAAATTTGTGTTGGTTGATACCATGGATCTTTGGATCAATATCACCCGTGACGAATTGATTGAGGTCATCGGCAAAGTGAACATGCTGACCCTCAATGAATCCGAAGCACGCTTGCTGACGGGATGTCATAACCTGATGGATGCCGCAAACCAGTTGCTGACCATGGGCCCCCAGTTTATCCTCATCAAAAAAGGGGAACATGGCAGCATGCTTTTCGGAGAACAGGGGATCTTTATTCAGCCTGCATTCCCGATTGCGAATGTGGAAGATCCCACCGGTGCCGGTGATACCTTTGCCGGAGCACTGATGGGATATTTGGCCAAGACCGATGCCTGTGAAGAATCGGATATCCGCCGGGCCATGGTGCACGGAAGTGTGGTGGCCTCGTATGGCGTGCAAGCTTTCAGCCTCGAAGGGTTACAAGCCATCAATGAATCCAAAATTGAAGGCCGGGTTTCCGCCTTGTGTTCGATGATGAAGGTGGATCTATAGCCTTAAAGGAGAACGGACCGCCGGTTACTTCGTTTCATGGTCACAGTAATACGGGTGTGGAGACCCATTCTCCTTTGTCTCCTGTTCTTTCGGTGGGGCTGCTTATGGGCAGAGGAACTCGGCGTCCGTCATTTTGAAGTCCCGATAAGCGACGGGGAAATTCACTCCCGGGATTTTTTACAAGCCTTGCTTGAAATGGGAGGATCCGATGTGATTTTGCCCGCCGATTTTCCAGGGCAGAATTTTGATGCCAGGGGTCCCGGTTCACGGGTGAGTCTCTTTGCATGGAATGCAATCCTTCAGGATTTTGGTGTCAAACTTTCTCTGGAACCGGAAGCTTTGGCCATTCGTATGGATCTCAAAACGTTTGAAAAGTCGCTCGACCGTTTTGAGCAGACCTTTATTGATGTTTTTCAGGTAGAAAGAGAAGCGGAATTCATTCGGGTCTCTACGCCGGCCACCCTCGGACCGGTCGTGGTCTTGGTGCATGGTCTCGACAGCAGTAAACGTCTGTTTAACGGTACCTGCAAGTTTCTGGATGAGCAGGGCTACGATGTCTATTTCTTTGAATACCCCAACGATGACCGGGTTGTACGGAACGCAGAGCGTCTATCCGACGCACTGAAATCCTTACCCCCTGACCGCCAACGTGACATCAGCCTGGTGACCGTCTCCATGGGCGGCGTGATCAGTCAGTTGATGCTGGAAACGCCGGAGCTGCAAGTGAAGGGGGTAAAGCGGTTTATTGCCTGTGTGCCGCCATTCCAGGGATCTGAAATGGCAGCGTTACGGGGAATTGTGGAAGTGGGAGACCACACCCTGTCCATTTTCTTTGACCCCAAAAAAGCGCTCGATTTCTGGGGGGATGGCATGGGGAGGGCCGGGATTGATCTACAGCCCCGTTCCCTGTTGATGGAACAACTAGGGACCTTGAAACGAAACCCAAATGTGCGCTACAGCATTTTGGCGGGGAACAAAGGGATATTTGATGCCACGGTCCTGCAAAAAGCCCGCGACGAATTGGCCACATCTCCGGCCGAAAACAGTCTCATGGAAACAGCCCGGCTGTTAACCCTCGATCGACTCGATCTCATTTTACAATTTCAAAGTCCGCATGGAGACGGGGTGGTGAACTTGAACAGTGCGACCCTGGAAGGGGTAAGTGACCGCGAAGTGCTTCCTTTCAGCCATCTTGATTTCCTTACCGGTTTCTTTGCCAAAGAAGAGATCCCCGCGCTCAAAGAAGTCCTGAAGCGGCTTCCTGCGGTTGATTAACCGGAGCGCGGGCACTCTTTCCCTGGCGAAACCAAAGCGACTTTCCGCTAGGACAGGAGTGTCCGCGCTCCGTTCTCCATCTTCACCCATCCCCGCAAGGCGTTGATCAAATAGATTTCATCCGAAGCTTCCAGGTCTTTGGGGGTACAAACCTGTTCAATGATTTTCCGCTCATCTAACAAGGCCGCCCGTGCGACGCCCGGCAATAAACCGGATGTGAGTGGTGGCGTAAACGACTGCCCCTCTTTCACCCAAACCAAATTTCCGATGCTGAATTCCATCAGTTCTCCGCGCTCATTGATCAGAAGTGTTTCATCCACATCCGGATGTCGTTTACGTGCCGACTCGTAGATTCCCCGGCGGGTGGTTTTGTGTTTTAATTCAGGATGGGAGGACGGGGTCGGGACGCTATCAATCCTGAAGGTCATCGAAACTTTCTTTTCAGGGAGGGCAGAAAGCTGGATGTCAATTTTCCCGGCTTCGGAAAGGGTCAGCCGAACTTTTCCGGCGTTCGGAAATTTGAGTTCTCCTATACGTTGATCCAATTCTGACGGGTCGAGTTCCATTCCCAATATTGCAGCCGAAGATTGCAGACGTTTCCGATGAAAGGACCAAAGTGGAATTCCCAAACCGGGTTCACTCCGCATGGTTTCAATTAACTGAAATTCGTCGACTTGATGTTTGAGGACGGCGGTCTTCAGATTGCTTTCCAGATATTCCTCTTGGGCAGAACTATCCCAAACAATTCCGCAACCACTGTGATATCGAAAGGTCTGAGTCGGTTTTTCAATGACCGCGGTGCGGATCGCCACATTAAATTCACTGACGCCATCTCCGAAAAATCCCCCGATGCAACCGGTATAGATTCCCCGGGGATCGTCTTCCAGATCACGGATCCATTCCATGGTTTTACGTTTAGGTGCACCGGTGATGGAGGCGCAGGGAAATAGCGCACAAAGCCAATCGACGGCGGACCGACTGCCTGTGGCGGTCACGGTAGAGGTCATTTGCACCAAACTGGGAAAACTTTCGACTTCAAACAGCGGTTCCGCTTTGACCGATCCACAGTCGGCGATCTTTCCGAGATCGTTGCGGATCATATCTACGATCATTATGTTTTCACTTCGGTTTTTCAGTGAGGCTTTCAACTGCAACTCTTCCCCAGGGGCCGCGGTTCCTTTCATGGGTTTGCAACGGATCCGGTTTCCTTCATGCTTAAAGAAACGTTCCGGAGATGCGGAGATGATGATGTGATTCTCTTCATCTATGTAGGCCTGATGTTGTGCGGACTGTGCTTTACGCAACTTCCGGAAGAGTGACCAGGGGTCCCCCTGAATTTTTCCGTGCAGGGGGTAGGTGAAGTTTACCTGGTAGGTTTCCCCCAGCGCGATGGCCTGATGGATTTTTGTGATGGCCCGGGTGAACCCTTGCTCGTCCAGGAGGGGTTCCAGGTCTGACAGCGCCGCCTCGGATGAATTTTTGGGCGGCAGGCCGGTATGTTGTGCTGTGTAAACTGTGAAACGTAAATAGGGAAGGCCGGGGGGACGGGGATGTACCTGATAATGAGGGTCAAAGGCCGGAGAGGCTTCATAGGAAATCCAACCCACCGCATGGAGCCCTTTCTTTGCTTCCGCTTCCAAGCAGCGGAGGCAAGGCAATACATCTTCCAGGCGCCAGGCTTCAACACAACGCTGCGCACCGGTAAAATGGACCCAGGAGGCCATTCCGTTACTGTCAGTTCGTTGTAAGGCGTGGAAGGAAGACATAGCCCGTCCTTAGTCTGCGACTTTCCATCGATAGTCAAGAAAATGGAAGGAAGGATGGTGATTCAGACTTTGAACCGGGCTGCCAAATGCCGGGGGATCTAGTTTTTTGCAGGCTTATAGAAAAATGCCGCATCCAGATCCAGTGTCGTCCCTTCAATGCCCCCCGCTTGGAATGCCAATACATTCGGAAAGGCAAAGGGTTTCTGAAAGGTGACCCCTAAAGACTGTAAATGGCTGACGGGAATCACAATTTCATGCCATTTTCCGTCACGCTCAAAGTCGGTATAGGGTTCAGGATTACTGGATGTTGCGGGCCCGATTGTGATCTTCGCCTCATTGACCATATCGGTGAAAATCAACTGGTAGCTTGTGTTGGGTTGAGAACTTTTTAAGGCCACCCGGAAGACATAGTCCTCAGGACTTTTAAATAACGCGGTCATATCGAGATAGCCGAATTTTGCATCCAGATTAAATCCGGCTCCCGACCAGTTCGCTATCCCTGTGACTTCCATACTTACCCAGTTTTGTTCCTGTCCGAAAGAATTGAGCCCCTGAGAATCATTTTTCCGAAAGGTGTCATCCCATACATACAGTTTCTTGCTGTAGGGGATGTTGTCAGGCCGATAGTCCTGTATCACTTTGTCCTGGATCTTTTGAAACGAATTGGAATCGAGCTGGATCAAGTAATAGTGACTGCCATCCAACCCATGCGGTAAGTTTTCAGACGTTTCAGCAATCGGAGAATTTAAACTGGAACAGGAAATTGTGAAAAGAGGGAGGAAGCAAAGAAGGAAGCGGAGAGCCGGGTTATTTTTCATAAGCAATGATAGATTGTGTGATTACGAATATTCAGAAAGTAAAAAAAGAATACTAGTATGTAACTAGTAGATTGTATAAATCAAGACGGATTCAGATTCAATGGAGGGAGGCTTGGTGAAAAGATGATTTCCATTTGCGTCCTCCATCCGCCATTTTGATTGAAGGGAGCCCTGAGAGCTGTTAACTGATAACAATGAAAGCCTATTTAGACCTGCTCCAACACATTTTAGACCATGGCGTAGATAAGTCCGATCGTACAGGGACTGGAACCCGAAGCTGTTTCGGTTATCAAATGCGGTTTAACTTGCAGGAAGGCTTTCCCATGGTGACCACGAAAAAACTGCATACCCGCTCCATCATTCACGAGCTGCTTTGGTTTATGCAGGGAGATACCAATGTAAAATATCTCCAGGAAAACAATGTGCGGATCTGGAATGAATGGGCGGATGAAAATGGTGATTTGGGGCCGGTATACGGCAAACAGTGGCGCTCCTGGGGTGCCTCGAACGGTGAAACCATCGATCAACTTAAATGGGTGGAAAACGAAATTAAAACCAATCCTGACTCCCGCCGTTTACTGGTGAGTGCCTGGAATGTCGGTGAATTGGATCAAATGGCTTTGATGCCCTGTCATGCGCTTTTTCAATTTTATGTAGCCGACGGAAAACTCAGTTGTCAGTTGTATCAGCGATCTGCAGATGTGTTTTTAGGGGTACCCTTTAACATTGCCAGTTATGCTCTGTTAACCTGTATGATGGCCCAGGTATGCGGCTATGAACCCGGAGATTTCGTACACACCTTCGGCGATGTGCATTTGTATCAAAATCATTTGGATCAAGCGGAGCTTCAACTTACCCGCGAACCCTTTGCTTTGCCTCAATTAAAACTGAATGCCGAACGGAAAATCCTCACGGATTTTGTGTTCGATGACATTAAAATTGAAGGCTATCAAAGTCATCCGCATATCGCGGCCGAGGTATCTGTATGACGCCACCCGAACTGGTGTTAATTGTGGCCATGGACCGCAATCGGATTATCGGCAAGAACAACCAATTGCCCTGGCGGTTATCTGCGGATTTAAAAGCGTTTAAACAGCGGACGCTGGGATCACCTATTTTGATGGGGCGGAAAACCTGGGAATCCATTGGCCGCCCTTTGCCCGGTCGTAAAAATTTGGTAATGACCCGTCAAAATGATTTTGTGGCGGATGGGGCCGTAGTGGTACATTCTGTAGAGGAAGCTTTGGGACAAATTACTGAATCTGAACGGCTTTTTGTGATTGGGGGGGAGGAAATTTACCGGATCTGTCTCCCGCAGGCGGATCGGTTGATCCTTACTTTTGTAGATACGGCGGTGGAGGGCGGGGATGCCTCATTTCCTGCGTGGGAGCCGGAGTCCTTTACCCAAATTTCGGAACAGCATTTTTCGGCGGATGACCGAAACGAATTTGATTTCAGAATCGTGGAATATGCCAAGAAAGATTCAGATAGCTGAGCCTCCGCCGAAAATTCCGGTGGAAGTCATGGCGGTTTCTCATTTGGGTGACGGGATTTTCCGCATTCGTCTCCGCTCTCCTTTTACCGACTGGAAACCGGGAGATTGTATCGCGGTGTATGGACCTGATCAGAGTGGGATCAGTCGTCCCTACAGCCTTTGCGGATCCATATTTGACTCAGAATTAGAACTGTGGGTACGAAAGTTCCCCGGTGGACAAGTCAGTGAATATCTTTGCAGTTGTCGGGTGGGGGATGAGATCCGGGTGAGTCCGCCCTTCGGGTACTTCCGTCCGGCAGAACCTGAAAATGCAGATAAACTTTATTTTGCCACCGGCACCGGGATTGCACCTTTTCTGTCTGCGATCCACTCCGGCATCGCGAAGCCCGGGGAAATCTTTTGGGGACTCCGGCAGCCCCTGACTTATCAACCGGATTTCCCCGTTCGTATGTTTCTCAGTCAGTCTGTCCAAGCGGACGCCGGGCAGGGGCGCATCACCCAAGTATTGCCAAATCTCCATTTTACCCGGGACACCCACGTATATGCCTGCGGCCTGGATAAAATGATCGAAGAGGTGCTGGGCTATTTTTCTGAGCGGGGATTGCCGGAGGCACAGTTGCATCGGGAATGTTTTTTTACGGCTCTGTAGTCCACGCTCGGAGATCGTGGACTACGTACGTGGAAATAGTAGCTTTTAAGTCTCTGGATTTCTTCGCCCGGAGATCGTGGAGGACGTGTTTTAATCCCGCAGGGACATCAGCAAACGCAGGATGTACCAGAACAGCAGAATCACGCTGGCAAACAGCGACAGGCTGGCAGCCACGTGTTGGTCGGTGCGGTAGTGATGCAGAACATTCGAGGTGTCATACAATATGGCGCCCCCGGCAAACAGAATCATCAGACCGGAAAAGAGGGTGCCCAGATTGAAGCCGAACAGAATACTGGAGACGATCACGCCAATGGCGACGATGCCCGCAATACTTAAAATCGGTCCCATAAAGCTGAAATCTTTCCGGGTTATAAAAACGATGCTGGTTAGGGCGATAAAAAGGGCGCCGGTCATGACTGCGGCTTGTTGTATGACGCCCGGATAGTTTACGCTGGCAATGTAGAGCAGGGGGGTGATGATGAGCGCTTCAGCCAGGGTATAAAGTCCCAGGCCCAGGTATTGCATGCCCACTGAAGTATCAGACATTGCCCATTTATTTGCAATCCATGAAACACCCATAAAGATGCCCATGACAATCAGCCAGGAATATTGAGACCCCACCATAAGAGGAATCAACTGTTCGGGTAATGAGGACTGCAGAATGAGTCCGCAGAGGCCCGCGAAAACCAGGAGTGCACCTGCAAGGTGGGAATATGTATGACGAATGAAGAGCGCGCGGGCAGAAGGTTCTGCACGTGAGGCGAGGGTGGCGTAGGGGGCGGTGGTCGTGTTCATATGATGATCCGGATTAAGAAAGGGTTTCGTCGTAGGCGCGATAATAATAAGGCTCGTGATGTAGATCAACTGCATTCACTCCCCGTTCCGTGAGTATTTCTTCGGCTTCGTAAATCATTTCGTTCGCCCCACAAAGATAATAGGCCGCGTTTTCCATTAAGGGCATCTGTTTAAGAAACTCGGTTAACCGACCGGATGCTCCGTTGAGTTCTTCTTTAGAGCAAAAGGGATAATATTGAACGTTTTCCATCTCTTCTTTAAAATAGAGATCTGCCGCATATCTTACCCCGTGGAGGAGTGTGAGATTCAGCCGGGCATGGCTGCGAATGTAAGCTCTACAGGGAGCGATTCCGGTACCGGTCGCACAAAAGACCACCGGCTGTTCCGGGTTCCGAAGGGTGAAGCGTCCATAGGGTCCCTGCACGGGAATTTGGTCACCCGCCTTCAATTTCAGCAGGTGAGGGGTGACGACGCCGTGGGGAATCAATCTGTACAGGACATCCAGGGTTTCGTCGTTTTCACCGGAGGCAATACTGTAATCGCGTTGGTCTTGTGGATCCGCCCCGCCAAGGCTGATCAATTGACCGGCCTTCCAATCCCAATCGGGTCGTTCAAAACGTAATAACTGTGCGTCCAGACCCAGCGTCCGGTGTTCAAGTATTTTCAGGGTGTCAGCGGTCATGGGGAGGACATAATCCAAACCAGTGCCTCTGGCAAGACCTGCTTACTTGCTGGTTTTTTTGTCTTTCACATTTCCGAACAGGGATTTGGCAAATTTACTGCGGCTATCACCCTTGGGTACGACTTTTCCGGAAGCGGTGGATTTCTTCCGCAACTGGCTTTTGTCCGGGCTTTGACTGCTGGTTTTGCTGGATTTGGGGTTGCTGGCCCCACGTCCAAAACTGCGGGCTCCGGGAGAGACCTTCGGATCTGAAGCTGAGAGGGTTGAATTGTTATCCGCAGCTTGGGCTGTCGTAGATTTATTTTCACCCTCCGCGTCGGGAATACCCGCCAGGGTTTTCCATTTATTTACTTCCTGGCTCAGAGCATCGATCTTATCGTCTTTCGCCTTCATTTTACCCATAAAGCTTGCCGCATCCATAATCGTGGTTTTGGCCTGGGCCAAATCACGGTTCAGCGATGATTTACGCTCTTCAAGTTCCTCAATTTCTTCCATGAGATTGAGGCCCTCTTCATTCATTTCCTTGGCTTTCGCCTCGGTTAACTGATCTTTCAGTGTGGCGTTTTCTTCACGAAGTTGTGTGAGTTCGGGAAGACTTTTGGCTTTTTCTTCCGAAGCGGAAAGATCTTTGCGCAACTGCTCGTTTTTCGCGGCCACTTCTGAATTCTGCCGGAGCAATTCTTCCCGTTCCACTTCAAGACCTTCCACCCGTGCTTCAAGGGAAGCCGCGGTATCCCCGGCTTTCTCGGTTTCATTCAGGCGGTTCATCAGCGACTGAATTTCAGCTTCCGCTTTCTCCAGACGGGTAATGGCCTGATCGCGTTCTTTTTCCGCAGTCTGGGCTTTTTGACTGCTGTCGGAATGGCTGTTCGCCTGCTTCTCAAGATTTTCTTTCAGCTGACGGGTTTCTTCCACATACCTGTTTTCCAGTTCCTGATAACGACTTTCAGTGGATTCGGATTTCTTTTGGAAATTCTCCAACTGTAAATTCATTTCCTGAAGACTCTGTTGCTCTGTTTCCAATTTGGATTTCAGTGCAGAGATCTCATCTTTATATTTCAGGGTGGATTCATGCATCTGGGAAGTGGAGTTCTCAGATGTATCCGCCAGCTCTTTTTCAAGTTTAGTAATCGTAGCCTGCATGCCATCGATTTTCGTTTGCAGAGCTTCCGCTTCCCGTTTGTCTTCAGGCGCGGTGATCATGTCTTCGATCCGCTGATTTAATTCTTTGTTTTCTTTGCGGACTTCCACCAAAGATTTGGCGGCTTTTTGCATCTGCTCTGCGGTGGAATTCAGCTGCTCGTAACTTTCTTCCGCTTCCCGTTCCGCTTTATTGATTTTTTCACGCAAGCGGGTGTTTTCTTCTTTAGATTTTTCGGCCAGTTCGCGTGAGGTTTGTTCGTCCTGGGTGACTTTACCGAGTTCGATTTCCAGTTTTTCAAGCTGGTTACGTTCCTGCGTAAGTTCGGCTTCAATTTTTTGTACACTCGCTTCCGCATTCTCTTTGCTCTTCTGCAGAGAAACCAGCTTGGCTTCCAGTTCTTCACGGTTGGTTTGGGCCGCTTCCCAACGGTCGGATTGGGTGCGCGCATCCTGTTCCAGCTCACGGACTCTTGCATTTTGGGCTGTGTTCTTTTCCTGTAGCTCAGAAACCCGTTCCTGTAAGTCATTCCGGGTTTTCTCCAGAATCGTATGCTGACGGAGGACGGTCTGTAATTTTTCTTCTTTGTCCGCCAGTTCAGAACTTAATTCGTCGGCTTTCTCCGTAAGTTCACTGTTCACCCCGTTAAGGATTTCCAGGCGGTCCATTAACTCCTGGCCTTCTTCCATCAATTGTGAGTGAATGGTCTCAAACTCGGCTTGCTGGATTTTGGCCTGATCAAGTTTTTCAATTAATTCATTATGCTGGTTTTGCAGGGCATCACGGTTTTCCCCTAAGGCCGACAGCTCTTCAAGCAGACGTGTATTCTCGGTTTCGAGCGCACTTTTTGCTTCTGCACTTCCTTCGAGTGATTTGCGAAGGTCTGAATTTTCACTTTGCAAATTTTCCCGGGCGGTGACTTCTGCATCAAGTTTGGCTTGTATCTCTTTCCGTGCGTTTTCCAGGTCAGACAGTTGACCTTCCAGATCCGAAACCTGTTCCGCTGCGAAATCGGCTGATTCTTTCAAACCGTTCATTTCACTTTTTAATACAGCTTTGGCATCATTCATATCCCGGATGCGGGATTGAAGCTCCTTGATTTGGCCTTGATTGTCTGCCGACTCGGCCTGTGCATGACTCAATGCTTCCTGAAGCGCAGTTTTTTCCGCATCTACTGCGCCTTTTTCATTCTCTAATTCTTTGATGCGCAGGGCCAATCCGGAGGTGTTTTGAATTTTTTCCTCCAGTTGTTTTTCCACTGCTTCTTTGTCCTGACGCAATTCGGACATCTGCCGGGTCAGTTCATCTCTGGTACTCTGGAGCTCCGCGAGGTTTTTTTCGGTTTTGCTGAATCGTTCTTCAAATTCAACTACCCGTTGATCCGCGTCTTTCTTTTCTTGGTTCAGGGTTTCCAGGGTATTTTCAAGCTCGGCATTTTTATCGGTTTGATACGCGGCTTCACTCCGTAAGGTTTCCAACTGCGTATTTAATTCATCGACCTCGGTTTGTTGGGCCGCAGCTTTTTCTTCTGCTTCCGCTTTGGCATTCTTGGCGTCAGTTAATTGTGTATGTACCGATGCCAGAGACTGCTGCAAATCCGCCACTTGCTTTTCCGCGGCCGCTTTCTGTTCCCGGGATTGCGTCAGTTCTGCGGATTCTTCTTCCCGCAGGGATTTTAATTCGCTGAGTTCGCTGACGATATTCGCCTGTTCCTCTTCCAGGGTTTTAATTTGAGCCTGTAAGGAGCCGGAACGGTTTTTCGCCTCCAGGAGTTCATTGCCGGCCGTTTCCAGTTGTTCCGCCAGCGTTTGCTTTTCGTTTTCCAGCGCTTCCGAATTTTTTAATGCGGCTTCTAATTTGCCTGAAAATTCTTCTTTTACGCTGCTGACGTCCTTTTGTTTCTCCGCTTCGAGCTCTTCCGCACGTTTGACGGCGAGATCTAATTTTTCGGAGAGCTCCGCTTTGACTTTTCCAATGTCACTTTGCAAAAGATCGAGGTTTTTCGTTTTTTCGAACAGCGCCTTTTCGGAAAGGACGATTTTCTGTTCCAATTCCTGACGGAGATCTCCATCCCGCAATTTATCCGCTTTGAATTTTGTCAGTTTGGAGGTGAGTTCTTTTTCCCGTTTGTGGCTGACTTCCAAGTCCACGACGTATTTGTTTACATCGGAAGACAGCTCATCAAATTTCTGTTGTAAAACTTCGCGTTGATCCTGCAGGTGCTGAACTTTTTCGGAAACGTCTTCTTTTTCGTCTTCCAGTTCCTGAACCCGTTTACGCATGGATCCCAACTGTATCTTCAACTCTTCAGTAGAACTTTCCTGACCACTGATGGTTTCCGCCATCTCGGACTTAATCTTCTCCAGTTCCAGAGCCAGCGCCTGTTTTTCTGCTTCCAGGCTTTTTTGGTGGGTGAGGGCGCTTTCATTTTCAGATTTTATTTTTTGCTGCGTTTCTTCAGCCTGGGAAAGTTTAAGTTTAAGCGCTTCAATTTCGCTGAGGTACCCACTTTCTTTTTCCGCGGTTGCACTCAAGTGCGCTTTGTTCTGTTCCGCATCTTCGCTGACGGCCGCTAATTGGCTCTTTAAGTCCTCAATGGTGTTGAGAAGTTCCGCTTTCTCCGCTGCCAAGGCTTCACCTTCCAGACGTGCCTGTTCGGCTTGTTCTGAAAGGGAACCGGTATGGGAGTCTTTTTCGGATAACTGCTCCTGCAGGGAGTCGATCCGGTTTTGCAGGGTTTTAGATTTTTCACCCGCTTCGGTGATTTGAGATTCAAGCGCTGATTTGGCTTGTGCCTCCAGTTCCAGTTGGGCTTTTAATTCTTCCGCACGGGCGGCGGTCTGATCGCGTTCACTTTCTAAATCCGAAAGTTTTCTACGGAAAGATTTTGCCTGATCCGCCAGTGCGGACTGTTCGTTGGTTTTATCACCCAGTTGGGCTTGAAGATCTTCAATTTGTCCACGGAGTTCGTTTTCCAAGCTTTGTTTTTCTTTGAGCTCTTCGACTTTGGATTCCGTTTCTCCGGTGAGGAACTGCACTTTGTTTTGCAGGTCATTCAACTCAATTTGCAGTTCATCTCTGCGTTTGTTCTGTGAAGCCAAATCGGTCCTTAAGGTTTCGGCTTCCGAACGCGCTTTACTTAGGGCATTATCTTTTCCACTGGTGGAGGACTGCAATTCAGCCAGTTGGGCTTTAAGATTTTCGATGCTGGATTTGTACTGATCCATTTCCGCGCGGGCGGCATCCCGTTCTTCATGGGCCGCCGCCAAATCGGATTTTAAACTCTCCGTATTATTTGAGAATTCCGAATGTTTGCTTTCCGCTTCCGCAAGTTTTGCCGCCAGCGCTGATTTCTCAGCAGCCAATGCCGCCATTTCGGTTTCCCGCCGGGATATTTCCGCTTTTAATTCGGACTGCTGCCCCTCGGCTTCGGTCAGTTTTTCTGAGAGCGCGGATTTTTCCTGTTGAAGATCCTTCGCCTGTTTGGATTCCGCCTGGGTTTTTTCCCGGAGTTCCTTGATTTCGGTTTCCACGTTTTTCTGGGCGACTTTTCTTTCGTCCAGTTCTACCCGAAGGGCTTTTTTGGCATTTTCCGCCTCTAAAACTTCGGCCCGGATTTTTTCCAGTTCTTTTTCAGCGTCGGCTTCTTTCCCTTCAAATTCTTTAACTTTACTTTCTAAGGTGCTGACTTTGGTTTTATGATCTTCCAGTTGCAGAGAGCGAACGGACTTTTCGTCTTCCGCTTCATTCAACTTCGCTGAGAGCAAATTCAGTTTGTCTTGTAATGCTGTGTTTTTCTTGCGGAAATCAGCTAATTCAGCGTCTTTTTTATCAAGTTCCTGTAGTTTTTCCTGCAGGGAATCCTTTTCGCTTAATAAGGCCCGGAGATCCTCAAGCATTTTTGATTCATCGCCGCCTTCCGGCTTAATCGTTTTGGTGACCGTACTTGATTCGGGAATTTGAATCTTCGCATCACAGGCCGGACAGCGGATCTTTTTCCCGGCAGCGGTTGGTTTGACGCTTAGTTTTCTATTACAGGAAGGGCAACGGAATTTGATTTCTTCACTCATGGGGGATCTCTGGGAGGTGTTGAATTCTATTTTTTGAGAATATTAAAAAATTAATGAGGACTTTGAGGAATTACCCTCAGAAGTTATTTGGAAAGCAGATGGGTTACAAACGTTACAAAAATCCCTGTTTAAACGCTTTGCACGGTTTGCAGCAAAGGTTGGGGCTTTAAATTGGGTTGTTTGCAATTTCATAGGGTTTAGATAAAGCAGGGGGTATGCCAAATTTCTTTCTGGGATTCCGCTCTATCCAGCGTTGATTCCTCCGATTTTCACGTTACATTTAAATTTATGGTACAGAAACGAAGTTATGTGGCTCGAATATTGGCCGTGGGGGGACCCGCAGATGACCAGATCCGTCGATTAACCCGCGGGGAATCGTTTACCTGTTGTTATGGATCGGATGCCGAACATCAGCAACTTTCAGAATTTTGTGTGGCCCTTCAGGAACTGTTGGCTTCAACCGGGCAGAAATTATCCGATTATACCCCTGAGGAGCTCGGTGCGCTGCTTTCTCAGTTTAACCGGGAAGATCCAAAGGTATGAAAATTCTGATTTTGGCGCCCAGACTTCCCCATGCCCATGCCTATAGTGGTATGCAAATGGTTTATCAGCGCATGTTCCGGCTTATTCAAAGAGGCCATGAAGTCGGTTTGATTTGTTATATTGACCCGGAACACGATGAACCCTTTATTGATAAAGTTTCTCCGGACCTGCTGGATATGGAGGTGATCAAAGATCCGTTCCTGAACCGTTTGCTTCCCAAAAATTTTACTTTGAACCGGGATTCGTCTCCTTCTTCTTTTTTCCGATACCATTCCTCGTCCATGAAAAAGAAAGTCGGGGAAATCGTTGCCCGCCGGGGCTATGATGTGGTGATTGCAGAGTTTACGGCCATGGGACAATTTTTGCATAAAAACCCATATTTACCTGCAGTGCGGAAAGTGATTTCCTGTCATGATTCTCCCACCCTGGGAAGCCGTCGCCGCATGGACTTAATGGAAGCCAGT
>CAKZLZ010000118.1 GCA_937127435.1 uncultured Verrucomicrobiota bacterium
CAGGACGGATGGCATTGAGCCCCGTTTTGGATACCATATCCGCGGCGGAGATTTATGGAAAGATGAAGCAGGGAAGAACGGGGTTCGCAGGGTCCAGACGAGCTGTCTGAGTATTGGAGGAACCGGCGGGGTTTTATCGAAAGGCAATACCTTCGCATATGCCTATTATCCGCAGATGTTAACGGGAATATCAGGAATGATTGAAGACAACTTAACCACACATGTGGAAGGGGATTATATTAATCTATTTGCCGGAACCGGAGAGCCTGTAGATGGAGATCCGAATATTTATTATTCAAACACCCGCCCTTTTTCAGCCACTTACCGGAACAATCGTCACCGGGAACATACCGGGGATCAGTCAAATATTCATTCAGACGGGTGGCATTCCTGGTCGGATGGAACCCATGAGAACTATGCCGTGTATGGCAATATTTGGAACCCGGGATTTGAGGGGTTGATGACGCCCGTCGGAATGGGTGCATCGATTGCAAATAATGTATTTGCGTTGGCAAATGATCTTACCGTGGGTGACTCGAAATGGGATCACGTCCTCATTTCGGTAAATACAAGTGAAGGGGATGTCTTCATTCAATTACCTGAAGCAACCAAGGCCCGAATCAATCCTGCCGTTAAAAACCGGGCCAATGGTAGCGGATATAGTTTTGGGGTAACCAAGGCGGAGGATTCTTCTCACAAGGTCATAATTGCCGGGCCTGGATTCAGGAAAGAACTGGTCAATCATCTACAGCGGATTCAGATTTATGTAAAGGAAGGGGAATGGACCGAGCGAAAGGGCGGCACTTCCTTTCAAGGGGCCCCTTATCAGAATGATGGGAATGTCCGCTGGAAAAACGTCAGCTTTCATCACAATTTACTGTTTGGTCTTTCAGCAAATTCTGGGGCGCTTTTTGGAGGAATGACGGAAAGAACCCGGCCGGATCATTTCCCAGCCTCGAAAAATATCCGGGTATTTAATAATGGGTATTTTTCAATTATACCGGAACTTCCTGCGGATGACCGGGGAAGGGATGGTGTGTTGGATAGTGAAGATGGAATTACGACGTCATCTCCCCGGGTGCGATTTGGGGATGCATTGGCGGGCAAGAATTTGGATCAGCAAAGCTCAGTCCCCCGGGGGATCTCCCACTTTAAAAATGTGGTCCCGCTTCCTCCTGAAGGTACATATGTGCGCAGTTGGGATGACACCTATTTAGGACCGCCTGCTTCAGATTCCGTTAAGAAGCGGGAAGAAGTATTCAGCAATCGTGGGGGGCGGAATTTTCGAATGCCGGAAACCTTTTCCGAATGTATAGAACAGGCCAGAATTCGCAGTGGGTCGATCGCCGCCACCCGCTACACCGGAGCGGTGGGACCTGCGAATGACAGTCCGGGTGCGTACAATTTCAAGGAGGGAAAAAGAAATGCATACCCAGCACTTGTTCCTATGGCTTGTTTTCCTGAACCTGCTTCCGCTTCGATGCCCCTGGATGCAGGTATTTGGATTGCTTTCGAGTATCCCATTCAGGCAAAATTTGACCGGGTGGTGTTGATTCGCCAGGGAGGAGGAAGGGTGGCCGCCGAGCTTGCGGTCGACGGTGAACGTCTGTTGATCGATCCGGTGGAAAATTTGATTGATGGTGTCCGTTATGAACTTCTGATTGCTCCGGATGCGGTTTCGCATTTTGATGAACCGGGTAATCAGTTTAAAGGTATTTCACCCGGTGGATTCGTTTTTACTGCCAACGCCCATGCGTACCCGAACATCCTGATCCCGGTGCCGCATCGGGGGCCGAAGGAAATTCAAACAGCGCTGATGCGGGGAGAAACTCTGAAATTGGATCAGGCTTATCGTTTTGATTCCCAAGGATTCGGGGGAGGGGTAAAATCAGCACGATACATCCCCAAGGGAAATTTTACGGTGATGCAGGAGGTGATAAAAACAAAGAACGCTCAACAAGCGAGTTTTGCCATTAACCTGATCGGTACCGAACGGGAAAGTGGAATGCTTACTATCGATACGTTGAGTGGAAAGGTTCTAAATGCAAGCCCCCTGTTGGGCAGTAAGGATGTGGGAGTATTGGATATGGGGGATGCCTGGCGGATGTGGATTTTCGGGAAGAACCATGGCATGACCCGATACTTCGTTGATGTAAATAAAGGAGGGGAGGAGAACCGGGTCCGTCATCCAATGATGATCGAAGCTTGGGTCGCCGATGCCCCTGTGCTCCAAAACAGCTATCGTCTTCGCAAATAGGATTCAGGAAAGAGAAGCTTCTTTGAATCCGGTTGAGGCGCGTTTGATGAGTTTGTGGGAGAAATTCTTTTTGGAGGCGGCCGGGAATTCCGTCGATTGGATATTTTCGAACAGGAATTCACAGGCGCTTTCGATCATTTCTTCAACCGGGATCCGCATGGTTGTAATCCCCGGAATGGCATATCCTGCCGCGGGGTCATCGTTGTAACCGCTCAAGGTCACATCTTGAGGAACGGAAAGCCCGAGGCTGATTACTCGTAAGAGAACGGCCACCGCGGCATCATCGGTCCAGCAATAGATGTGGGGCGGGGCGCCATTCAGAATAAACGTTCTGAATCCGTCCACTTTTTTGGGGTCTTCCCAGTCCTGTTCGGTCGTGAGAAGTGTATCACTTTCAGGCAGATTTTTTGATGTGAAATCCAAAAAAGTCTTATTTCTTGCCCCGGAAGATTTGGGGGTATGTTTATTTCCCACCATAATAATTCTCCGTTTCCCAAGGCTGTCGTGAACATGATTTAATAATATATGCATGTTTTCACTGTCATTATCCACAACTTGCAGAAGCCCCGGTTGCGGGGGCATTTTCCGACGCACCAAAGCGACGATGATTCCCCGGTTTAGAAGCTGCATTATGTATGTTTTGTAGTCTTGCCGTGGACAAAATACGAGGATGCTGCCGCAACCCAGTTCATGTAACCCTTCAGATTGGCCGGGATCGAGTTTCCGTTGCAGATCTTCCTCGGTGAGAAATCGACAGTCAAAATTTTGGGAGGAAGCCTTCGCGGTCAATGTGGAAATGGCCCGGCTGTAAAAGGCATGGTGAAAACAATTTGAATTGGGCAGAACAATTCCGATGGAACGGGTGGTGATATTCCGGGCTGCGGCAAGACTTCCGAGAATATTATAATTTAGTTTTTGAGCGACTTCACGAACCTTATTGCTGGTTTCCTGGCTGATGTCTCCCTTGTTGTTGAGTACCGAGGAAACGGTATAAACTGAAAACCCGGAGGCTTTCGCGACATCTCTGATATTCACTTTGGATCTATGGGGCATAGGGCGGATTCGTGGGGGAGGAGGGGCGGAACGGTTAAAACGTTTGAATCATGTATCTCTTATGAGGGGATGGCAATATAATGCGAAAACAAATTTATTCACCCAAACATATTATTTTTCTGACCGCCGAAGCGGAAGTTTGAATAGGCATTAAGCAACCGCTTAATTATGATTTTTGTTTAAAACGGGCGTGGATTTATACATTTCCATGACCAAAGTCTGTCAGACTCTGTTTGCTGAATTTATTGACATTCAACGGGGAATTCCGGCTCCTTTCGGGTTTTTTAGGCGGCGCGAATGACCGTAAATACGGCATATGGACGCTTGGAAATTGATGGAAATTCGTGAAGGAGTCCCTCCTCCCGCTGGACCTGAGATCTCCTGTTTTCGCTTATTGTATTTCCCCGCAGATTCATTTCATTTTAGGACTGGTAAAACAACAGAATCAGGGGTATGGGGTTCCGGTGATTTAAATAGGATAAGAAATATCCTAAATAATGCATCTTTATAACCTCTGTTTCTGATTTAAACCATTATGACCAAGAACTTCCGGAACCTTTTTTATGTGTGTTTCCTTATATTGTCATGCGGGAGCATATCTTTTGCCGATGAAGCCCCGTGGACGGAAAACTGGTCCGTTTCCGGTCGGGTTCGGAGTGTGAATATGACCCGTGATTTTGAGGATAAAGGGTTGGGCACGAATAGCAGCTTAGGGGTATTGCTACATGTGGAAGGTGATATATCGGAGGGTTTGAAAGTCGGGGGAACCTATATTTATGCCGAAGAAATCTATTCCGAACACCAATCGGAAATGCTTTCGAACAACGGATTTAATCTTCTCAATGAGGCCTGGATGATCTTCAGCCCTGTCGAAAAACTGTCGGTCGGGGCGGGGCGGATGATCTCAAACGGTGAGGTGTTCCGCAAGGATGACAGTCGGCAGAAACCCCGGGCGATTGAAGCGGTTCAGCTGAAGGCGCCCGGATTGACTGTGGGGCATGCGTTTAGAATGAGCAATTATTTGCAATCCGGAGACCGTTGGAAATTTAATGATTTTGAAGATGTATTTCAGGTGGAGGCGGACAGTGCGGGGGTGAGCTGGTTGGAATGGAACTGGCAGGTTGCGGAAAATCTGCAGGTGGATCTCTATGATGCATATGCCTGGGACATTAGCAATCTCGCCGGCACCCGGGTGCAGTGGTCATTTTCGGAGAGTGGCAAATTATTCCTGTATGCCCGGGTGGAAAACGGGGTGGCGGATAACAAAGATCATGCCAGTGAAACCTATGGACTCTCCCTGCAACAGAAAATAGGCCGCATACAGTTTGAACCGGGAGTGCTGTCCGTGCATGGTGACAAAATGCTTTATCAGGAAACCACCACCGGATTTAATCATGCCCTGGCCAGTAGTATGATTATTTACACTTGTCCGTTTGATGGAGGGGCCAACAGTCTGTATCTGAAAGCGACCAGCAAGCTGGGGAAAACCGGGATCTATATCCTGGGGATATACACTGAACAGGAAACCTTACCCTTCGATGCGGGAGAGTTGAATTTGATTCTCAAGCAACCGGTAAATGATCAATGGGCGTTGGTCTGTAAAAGCGGAGTGGGGTACCGTGACAATGACGGGGGGGCTTCCACCCGTGCAACCGATTTTCGTTTGTTTGTCACGTACGTGTTTTAACTGACAGAGCCGGGGCCGTCAGAGATCTCCCGGGTTTCTTGGATCCGGGTTGCATTGTTGATCACGAAAAGACCGGTCCTGACTATGCCCGCATTTTGTGCTCTTCTCTTAAGAAGATTTAAGGCTTTTCAGGCAAAGGTAAGAGGATTTTTACCGTTGTTCCTTCGCCGGGACGGCTGGTAATGGTCATATTCCCGCCGTGATTATGGATGGCTGTATTTGCCGTTGATAATCCAAGACCGGTTCCTTCTCCTGGTTCTTTGGAAGTAAAAAAGGGTTCGAAAATACGCGGAAGGTCTTCGGGTGCGATGCCCTTCCCGTCGTCTTTGATTTCGAACAGGAAATAATCTCCCGGTGCCGATTGGATCGGGTGGGCATTTTCCGGTTGATCGAGGGGGACGACTGAAACTGAGATCAGGATTTGGCCTCCGTCGGGCATTGCCTGTACCGCGTTTAAAATCAAATCGACGAAGACTTGTTGCAGGATCAGAGTGTCTGCGAGCAATTTTGGTAAAGGTTCCTGAAGTTGCTGAACGATTTGGATGGAGGAGGGGACATAGTCCGAAAGCATTTCCATCGCACCTTTTAATAACGCACCCACATGGATGGGTTCGGGTTGTAAAAATTGGGGTTTAGAAAATTTCAGGAGCCGTTGAATTAGTTTTATTCCCTGATCCAGTCTTCCCTTGGAAATAGAAATCATTTCGCGTTGTTCCGGATCATGCTCGTTTATCAGAAGGTAATCCAGCGTCAGGCTAATGGGGGTGAGGGCATTATTTAAGTGATGGGCAACACCCGCGGAAAGCTGTCCCACACTTTCCATACGATTTACATGAAGGAGGTGCTGTTCCATTTCTTTTAGGCGGGTGATATCCCGTGCAATACAAAAAATCGAAGAAGTGTCCTGATACGGCAGGGAGCACCAGGATAGCCAACGATAGGACCCGTCTTTGCAGATGTAACGGTTCTCGAAGTTTTTGAGGGTTTCTCCTTCGGTGATATTTTTACGGGCGGATAAAGTGATTTCACGGTCATCCTGATGCACAAAGTGAATGACCGGATTGGAGATGAGCTCCTGTTCTGTCCATCCGAGACAGCGGGTCCATGCGGGATTCACTTGTTTGAGTTTTCCGTCGTATCCTGCAATGCACAAGAGGTCTTCTGATATTTTGAATAACAGATCCCGCTGAATTCGGGCATCCGCTTCTTGTTGCATCTCCCGGTTTTGATGCTGAAATTTACCGTCGGTTTTGGATGCCTCCGGTGAATCACTTAACGGTTGCGCGGTAGCTGAAGTTTCCAACTCACTTTTTTGCATATCCTGACCCTTAACATTCATCTCATGATTTTGCAAAGAACAGAATGAAAGCTTTCTAATTAAAGGTAATTTTTGTGAGAAAGGTCTTCTCTTTGAAGATTTTCTGCAATGATTTGATTCATTTACAGCGGGTTTTACGATCGCGTGTGTTTAAAATAAGAAAGTGTGAGCAGGAAGTCTTTCCAGGTTCTGCGGACCGGTCCTTCGGCGTGGAACCGGCGGGCGGACGTGAGGATACCGGGGGAGAGAAGGGTCAAGGAGCCAACGGTTTTCAGCTTTCGGCAAAAACTGAGATCCTCAAAGGGGAAGATGTCAGGGAATCCGCCCGCTTTTTCGAAAGCGCTTCGGCTGCAGAAGATGGCCTGGTCGCCAAAATACCATCCGGTCCATTTTCCCCGCAGATCTGCGAGTATGCAGGTGCAGGTTAAAAAGAGCGAGGGGGAATCAAAACGTCTGGAAAACCCTCCTCCGACATGTCCCTGCTGAAGGGAAGTCAAAATGTTCCTCTGTGCACTTTCCGGCAAAGAGGTGTCGGCATGTAAGAAGAGGAGGGCGCGGGACTGGGTTTGCTGAACGCCGTAATTCATTTGTTTTGCGCGTCCGCGGAATTGGGGTGGTGGATGTAAAACCTGCACGTTCCATGGGTTTTGTAGAGGAAATGCATCTTCTTCACTTGCATCCACCACCGTAATTTGATCCGGCCGCCACCCTTGGTTTAAGAGAGAGGGTATACTTCTTTCCAGGGCTTCTCTGTCTTGATAGACGGGTAGAATAAGTTGAAGATCATTCATACATTTAGTGGTCGTTTCCGGGTTGGCGTGGCATTGACACCACAACATGTAGTATGGTAATGAAACCGCATCCTCAATGGTTTTTTTCAGACTTTCTGAAAATTGAGGATTTCATTATGAAATGTCCAAAATGCCACGAACTTGAAGACAAGGTCATCGACAGCCGCACAGTCAAAGACGGGGAAGTGATCCGCCGACGCAGGCTTTGTTTGGGTTGCGGTCACCGTTTCACCACGTATGAAGAGGTCATGCGCTCTGGTCTCAGAGTATTGAAACGTAATGGAATTACCGAAGATTTCAAACCGGTGAAGATTTTACAGGGTATCAAAAAATCTTGTGAGAAACGGCCGGTGGATGAGGATGAAATCCTGGAAATCGTGGATACCATTGTCAAGGAACTCGAGAACGAGTACGAAAAGGAAGTCCCCAGTATTGCCATTGGCCGCAAGATCATGGACAAACTGGAGCGGCTGGACGAAGTGGCTTATGTGCGCTTTGCCAGTGTGTATCGCCGCTATCGGGATGTGAACCAATTCCTGAGTGAAGTGGAAAGTCTGATTGGCCGTGAGGAATAATGGTTGCGCCACTTGAATCCCCCGGGCTTTCCGACGCCTGTTTGCGATTAATCGAAATTTTGAATGAAGCTGCATTGCCCGGCGATGCCACGGATCATGCGTGGATTGTTCAGCGGATTTGGCATCATGCCGAAAGGCTGGGAGAAGGTCAGCAACAGGAATATTTGGCGGACTTATTGCTTACCGGATTTTTGCTGGAAAGAGGGATCGATCCTGCTCAAATCCCCCAGCTCAACGGGCGGGATTTCCCCGAACACTCCCTGCGGGCGGTTCCGCCTTTGCTCAAAATTGGATGCCCTTCCAGCAGTTGGCGTTTGATTGAAAAAGGGGTGCTGGAATATGAAGGGACGGTGTGGGGCGGTGAAGGCCGCTGGGTGATACAGGGTCGGACTTTAAAACCTTTGCTCGATGAATGGCATGAGCTGGGTGAACAGATGGTGATGCAGCATGTGGCCCGTGGATTGGTTCCTTTGGTGCATGATGCCAGTCAGCCTCCTCAAGTGAAGATCAACGGGATTGACCGTAAAACCGGACGGAAATGGTTACAGGATCTTCGCAGTTGTCTCCAGCATATCGGTGGTGGAACCCTTCCGCATCTGATGGTGGATGCGTAGGGGATGGCGGAGGTCGGAAGTCGGAAGTTGGAGGTCGGAAGTCGGAAGTCAGGTCAGAGGGGGGGGCGGGAAAAAACATCGACCGACCTCGCCCCGAGGTCTTGAATAGATGTTGGACCGCGGGCTTCGGCCCTTTAGATTTTATGCTTTAGCCAATTTCCTAAGATAATTGCCGTACTGGCTTTTGCCGTAGCTTTCGGCCAATTCTGAAAATTGGGCCTGGGTGATGAATCCCTTTCTCCAGGCAATTTCTTCCAGACATCCGATTTTAAGTCCTTGGCGCTTTTCGATGACTTGTACAAACTGGGAGGCCGCGAGCAGGTTGTCGCAATTTCCGGTATCCAGCCAGGCCGTGCCCCGTCCCAGAATTTCCACTTTGAGTTTTCCTTCCTGGAGGTAGCGCAGGTTGAGATCGGTGATTTCCAGTTCTCCCCGCGCTGAAGGTTTTTGTTCCCTTGCGTATTGAGGCGCCTGTCCATCGTAGAAATATATGCCGGGCACCGCATAATTGGATTTGGGATGGGCGGGCTTTTCTTCGATGGAAAGCGCATTGCCATGATCATCAAAATCCACGACCCCGTATTCTCTGGGATCATCGACGGCATATCCGAAAATCGTTGCCCCTTCTGATTGATCCGCCGATAAGAGTGAATCTTCTATTTTGTGCCCATAGAAAAGATTGTCGCCCAGAATGAGCGTACTGGGGGCGCCGTCGAGAAATTGTTCTCCAATAATAAAGGCCTGGGCCAAGCCGTCGGGGCTGGGTTGTTCGGCGTATTCGATTTGCAGGCCCAAACTGCTCCCGTCTTCGAACAGGGTTTTAAAGTGGGGAAGGTCATGAGGGGTACTGATAATCAGGATTTCTTTTATGCCGCTCAGCATGAGCATGGAAAGCGGATAGTAGACCATCGGCTTGTCGTAAATCGGCATCAGCTGTTTCGACACACCCAGCGTGATCGGATAAAGCCGCGTGCCAGAGCCGCCTGCGAGGATAATGCCTTTGCGCTGTTTCATGTCAGTCTACTTTCAGATCACTCAGAATTTGCGCCAAGCCTACACGCCAATCGGGGCGGTTGATGTCAAAGACTGTGTTTATTTT
>CAKZLZ010000119.1 GCA_937127435.1 uncultured Verrucomicrobiota bacterium
TGTTGCCACGCTCTAAAAGCAAGTAGCCATCTTCTGCCCGCACGATGCCCCACGCTTCTTCGAGCAGAGATAACAGATCACGCTGCAAGTCGGCGGGATGTTGGGTGCGGTTTGTGGTGACATCGACAAGCAGCCACTCGGTATTATCTGCCACCTTGGGGAAGCGATAGGCATCAGGGCGATGGGCGAGGTGAGGGTGGTGTCGATGAGGTTGGCGAGGTCGCCTGAGTCGCTGGCAACGAGGTGGAGGGCGCCGCTTTCCCCGAAGCTCGGGCTATGCGTGCCAAACATCTTCCAGCCCGAAGTTCCTCCGTCGAAGTCTCCGTTGGACAGGACGTTTTCTCCGCTCACGAGGACTTCGACATTGTCGATGATGGCCTCTCCCTTCCCCGCGAGGAGAATGAAGAAGCGGGTCGCTTGAGGGGCTTTTTGAGGATGTCTCCCTCAGCCGGTATATGGAGTTGGCCTTGACGGATGGGATTGACGCAGCCTCTGCAGAAATCAATTCCACTTTAACCAAAGAACAGGTGACCGCACTGGCCGAGCGGGAACGCCGCCTCTATGGGGATGGCGGAGACGTGGGCCGCGAATTACCCCGGCTTCGGGAACGTATGGAGCATGAACTTTATTTGCGCTTAATGCCCGGTTACGTCCGACAGTATCTAGAACGTGTCGCGCCTTTGCTTCGGTTGGATTGTGAGGGAGATTTGGACGGAGTCTTTTCACTCCGCCCCCGTCACTTTGGGGCCATGGACTGTTTGCTCCCAATTCTCGAAACGTATCCTGAAAGGGCCAGAGACCGCTTCACGGTCCAGAGGCCCGGATCAAATCGAAACGTGATCTGGCTCCACCCCGGAGAACCAGTTTTTGAAACGATTCGTGCGGAAGCGGCCCAACGACTCAAGGGGGCCGGTATGCGCGGAGCAGTGTTTGTGGATCCGGACGCCGAAAACCCATACCTACTGCATCTCGCCCGGATTACAGTCAGGCGTCGGTCGGATCCTGAGCTGGAGGATTTCAACCGCGAGGAGATTCTCGAAACCCGGTTGGTGGCTGCTCAGCAGCAAGAGGGTGGGGATTTGGAGGAATGTCCTGTGGAAAGGCTCCTGTTGCTGAAACCAGCCCGAGGCGGTCTACCGCCTGCGGCCCAGCGACTCGCGATGGATGGGGAGAGTCGGCGCGAAGAGACACGCTCCTTTATTTCAGAGCGAGTGGCCCGAGAGCTTGGGTTAGCCCGACGCCGGAAGCTGATGGCATCGCTGGCGGAGAGGGAGCGATTCCTTTTACGTGGATATGACTACCGGGAAGCGGAGCTGGCCACTGCACGCGCCAGACACCGGAACAAAGCAAAGAAAGGGAACCGTAAGGCCATCGAGGCGTTAGAAGATGTAAAAAGCCGTCAGCGTGAGTTGGGGCTTCGACGTGAACAAGCTCTCGCTCATTTGCGGCGGGAACCGGACTTGATAGGTGCGGGTGACGTGGAGTTTATCGCTCATGTCCTGGTGGTTCCCTCCCAGGACCCCTTAGACAAACAACGACACGATGCCGATGTGGAGGAAATTGCCATGGGTATTTCCCGCGCCTACGAGGAGGCGGCCGGCGCGACCGTGCATGATGTGCATACACCCGACCGCGCCCGTGCCGTTGGGCTTACCGATTATCCAGGATTCGACATGCTCTCGATCCGGCCCGACGGGGAACGGAGGGGGATCGAGGTGAAGGGCCGTGCTGCGGTTGGAGATGTGGAAGTCTCCGCCAACGAATGGGCGCGGGCCTGTAACCTGCGGGACGGATACTGGATTTATGCCGTGTATGATTGCGCCGGACCCGCGCCCAGGCTGGCCCGGGTGCGGGACCCCTTCGGCTGCCTACTCGCCAAAGCCAAAGGTAGTATGATTCTCAATCCAAACGACGTCCTTCGGGCGGATGTGGGGGAAGAGCTATGAGCGCGATGAACTGGGGAATGATTTCAGACGGCGGGACCTTCGAGTCGCTGATGCATTGCCTGCTTTACGCGGAAGATCCTGATACGATTCTGTTTGGACGGCCGGGAAAAGATGCGGGTCAAGATGCGCGATCTCAGGATGGAAAGGTCGTCTATCAGGCAAAATACCGTGCAGGGATGAACATGACCAAAGCGGTCCGTACTGCTCTTGATGAACTTGAATTCATCAAAAAGTATCGAGAAGAGGAGCATGCGAACCACCGCCATTGGGAGCATGCTGAAAAGTGGGTGATGGTTGCAAACCTGCAGCTCAATCCAAACGATCACGAGAAGTGGGAAGAAGAAGTGGTCCCAGAATTTGAGAAAGAAGGGCTGACGGCCGAGTACTGGTCCAGACAAATCTTGGAGGGGAAGCTCAATGAGCATCCTGAGATCCGAGACGTATTCTTCGAGGGTGAAAACCGGGTGTTGACTGGATTGCAGGGAGCCCGCGAATTTCTGCGGTCGGATTATACGGGTACTACGGCGTTGGATATCCCTTTTGTAGGTCGTGAAGATTCTAAGGTGCGGGTGCAAGAATTTGTGGAGAACTCGGAGAAGCGAATTCTGCCGATCACCGGAACCGGTGGCGTAGGTAAAACCCGCATGTTGTATGAGGCGCTGGAGAAATTATCTCAGCAAGGGTGGCGTGTATTGTGGGGGTTGCCTGAGTCCATGCGCATATCTTCGAGCTGGTTCCGAATGCTGAACGGTAATCAGAAAACCATTATCGCATTGGACAACCCCGATGATCTGAGCCTGGTACGAGCGGTGTTGGAGCAGCTTCGGGGCCCGGAACGCGCAGATTGGAAGGTCTTGTTGGGAATCCCCTTATCGCGCAGTGCAGCTTTACGCAGCCGAATCGTAGAGACTATTATGGCTGACGGCTTGAAACTGGAGCCACTCGACCGCGAGCATGCTAAAACAATTTCCACGGCCGTACTTGGTGAAGACCCCCGAGAGGAATGGTTCAGCCGTGCATATGAAATCACCAAAGGAAATCCTGGATGGACGGCTTTGGTTACGCGAATTGCGGGTGATCAGAATCCTGACCGCGTGCCGGGCAGCGAAGATGCTATTGCCTTACGAATGGCTGATCAATGTCTAGATGAAATTCCCGAAGCGCTCAGGCAAGATGCGAAAAAAGTCCTTCGATGGCTGGCAGTATGGGGTGTGGTGTCCATTGAAGACCGCGAGCTGGATAAAGATGAAATGGTCAAATTTTTGAACGGTGAAGGTGTGTCCACGGACACTCTCCTGGAAATTCTCGATGAACTTTGTGAAAAAGGCCTGGTTCATAGGTGGGGAATACGGAAAAGGCTGCATGCGGTGAATCCACCCTTCCTCCGGCATGCCATTGTCTTTGACTGGTTGCTGGTGAACGATGAGGGAGAGTTCCGGGTATCCCGTGAGGGTTCCCGTTTGGCAGAGCGCTTGATGCGGGGCGAAATTCCATTTCAGGACCAAATGTTGAAGGCCCTCACCTCGGTTTCCGTTTCCCGCTTAGAGGAAGGAGAGTCTGAACGGTTTCTGGGTTCTATTTTTGATGAGATAGAATCCAAGATCGAAGAAGGTGGTTTGGATGAGCAGTTGGGTGCAATCGCAGTACTGGAAAAGCTGACTCCCTCGTTGCCCGAACGGGCTCTGGAGATTTATCGATCGATTCGACTAGCGGTGGATACCCCACCGATTGAAAAGGAAGATTGGTTTATGGGGAAAGTGACCACCAAGCATGAGGATGTGGTGGACAAGCTTCCCTGGCAGGTCTTTCAGCTTTGCGCGTTTATCGACGATTCATTGCTGGCCGGGAGGGCTTTGGCAGAGTTTCGTGAACTTGTAAAACGCGATCCGGTGGAGGAGCCTGGAAAGCTTTATGTGCAGACCGGGGAGGATGCCTCGAAGCTGTTGGACCGTTTGCTCTGCCGCGAGAAACATTTTGTGGTGTTTGCCAGGCCTGCTCTGTCCCTGATCCAACAGGATTTAGAGAACGAGGAAGTGTCCGTGTTCACAGGAATCGCGGCCAAGGCACTCATGAATCCGATGCGGGAATTCACCGAGTGGACAGACAAAATGGTAATGACGTTTTATAAGCGTCCTCTGATCGGGTTTACTGACGAATGGTCGGTGTTTGAGAAATGCCGGGAGGCCGTTTGTAATGCATTGAAAGAGCTGTCTGAGGACGAACAGAAAGAGCGAGTCTGGAAAGCATTACAAAGCAGCCACGAGGGATTGCAAATGGCTATTTCTCACGAGCGCCTGTCCGAAAAAAACGTACAAATGTACCAAGACCTCCTCATAGCAAACCTTGAGTTCTGCAAAGAGCGTATCGAATTTGACGACCCACCTGTCGGTATGCGGGAAGCCACGGTGATGCGGGACCTTTGGTCTTATCATCGACGTAAGCATGTCACGGGGATCCTAAAGGAAATCGCAAACGCATGTGAGGAGGTCTATGATCGGCGTGTCTCCTGGCAGGTGAATAAGCTGTTTCGGCATGACTCGGAAGAAGAGCTGAATCCGGTCGTCGAGGAAGTGATTGGACGATTTAGTGAGCTTGAGAGCCCCGAAGCTTTAAATGAATTTTTTACCGAGGCGGAGGATTTTGTCAGAGCCGATACCGGTCGCACACCCTATGATGCCTTTTTCTGGGTGTTTCGGGAATTAGCCTTCAAAGCGGCTTCCATTTTTGATCCGGACTCTCAATCGCCCAATCCTTTCACGGCTGCTCTGCTGCGAGTCCTTGAGAGCGATTCGGATGAGAAAGGAACCCCCTTCCAGTTCGCGACCCAGGTGGCCGCAGGTTACCTGTATGCGTTGAAGTCCAACGATGTGGAAGCGTATCCGGCAGCGTATACAAAAATGGTGGACAGGCTTAACAACAAGGCCGCTTTTGTGTGGGAGGTGCTTTCACAGCCGCACTCTGCTCGTAACGGGGAGTTATTACCGATTGAGTTTTCTTCCGTGGTGGACCTTGCCCAAGAGATGGAATCCTTGCAGGTGACCGCATTGGCTGGATATCTTTATCCCGTGGACCCTGAGCAGGCTTGGAACCTTTTCCTGGGAGAGCTGGATGCGGCGCCAGACGTTGTGGAAAAATCCGAATGCATGGCCCGGTTTATCAAGTCACTTCATTTGACCGCTCTTCGGTATGAGCCCGATCCAGCCATGCTTCCCTTGGACCAGATTCTTAATCTGTTCACGGAGCAGGAACTGGACGGCAAATTACTGGCCTTCCACGAGCTGGAGGGACTCAGGAAGATGGCGGGATACAGGCTTGGGTTGCCTGGATTTACTCGCTTGTTGCAATCCCGTATCGACATCGCGGACCGGGACTCAAGACCGTATCGAGGCTTCGACATCATGCCGCACCGCTTTAAGATTGAAGATTGGGTTGAATTTGATCCGAACACTGATTCTGTAGTATTGGATCCGTTTTACAAATTGGCTCTCGGTGACACCATCGTGTCCTCTCACTGGATGAAACAATATGTCCCCGCATTAGACCCGGAATTGGTGGCAACGGAGGGATTTGTGCGCCGGTTCCTGACAGCGAATCCCACTGATGATGACCATAAACTGCTTAGGCTGTCTGCTCTTTGTGCGTATACGCCGGACTCCAGCGATGAATGGAAAAAAGTCGCATCTCTGATTTGTCAGCGTGTGTCGGGTAGAGAAAAGAAATTTCGTGAACGCGTTTACTTCTATCTGTCATCCCGTGATTTCGGTGCCTACACCAGTTCAGTAGGCGAAGTTGCGGATCGTTTTCCTAAGCGTGTTGAGGAATGCGGAGTGCTCCTTGCTCAAGAACAAGATTCGGCTTTGCTTCCCTATAGAAAGTGGGCGCTCGCTTCAGCTGAAGCTGAGTTGAAATACCAACAGGGTCTGGCGGAGGAAGATGCTAATGCTTGATTTTCGCAAAACTTTAGAGGCATGCAGAAACAAGATGCAGGAAGGAGTGGGTCCCTCGCCAGAAGGTTTCCCCGAAAAATGCGTCAAAGAATGGGAGCGCCTTCTTTCTTATGCACCACTTATCGATGAATCCATTCAGATGATTGAAGTCCGAGATAAAGCATGGTTGTTGGTTAAAAATTTTGAAGCAGATTCAAAGCAGCGTGATCCTAAAAGTAAAAACTTCAAAATCGAAGAAATTAATAATTTTGAAATTTACGGTGTAGAGTTAATATTTCCTGCAGCGAGAAATCTACTGTTGTCTGCCTACATGTCCTCTTGCTGGGCGATATACGATAAACTTTCACATGTATGTGGCAGAATGTCGGGGACAAGTTCCCTGGCAAATAATGATGATATCAACCCAAAATTATTTCAGGGGTTGATGAACAAACAAAAGGGTTCGGGTTTTGCAGTCCCCGAAGTTTTATCCGAATGTTATGAGCCGTCTCTACAATTTAGTTATGCAGTTCGAAATCTTCTGGTGCATGAGGGTTGGCCATCAGGAGAGAAAGCGTTTTTTCAAGGAGATAACGTGGCCGATGGCTTTACTTTAACGGATGCTTTTCTTGAATGGTTTGAACCTAAAGCAAAGAAAAAAGATTTTGATTCAATTGAGTATTCAAAGAAATCGTGTTTGCTCTCAGACACAGATTGGAAATCCAAAGATCTATTGAAAATTTTAGAAACCTTTAATGCTGAAAATGATCAGATGTTTGCTGCACTTACAAAGTGGTGTGTGATGTCAACAATCGGGCAGATGCAGTGTTTCTTAGAAAGATACCAGTGATATTATATGAAAGATTTTGACCGCCTAATTGAACACGCCTTTCCGTTGAAACAAACTTCATTGGATTCTGTCCATGAGAAGAATGTGCGGCATGGGCATTTATCTACGTTGCATATCTGGCCGGCGCGTAGACCGTTGGCTGCGTGTCGGGCGGCATTGCTTGCTACCCTGCTGCCGGATCCCGGATCACCGGAGGAGCGTCAGAAGCTCTGTGAACGGATTGGAGGAAAAGTGGTCACTAAGATCGTGAAACAGAATGGGGAGGAGCGGGAGAAGGAGGAGACGGAAGGCGGGATTCTACATTGGGGTCGGGAAACCGAAAATGCGGCAGAGCTGGAACGTTTACGCAAAGAGGTGCTGGCGGCGTATGGTGGTAAAGCTCCTAAAGTGCTGGACCCTTTCGCGGGTGGGGGTGCGATTCCTCTTGAGGCGATGCGACTGGGCTGCGAGGCCACAGCGGTGGACATCAATCCGGTTGCGTGGTTTGTGCTGAAATGTACGCTGGAATATCCCCAGCGGCTGTCGGGGAAAACCATGCCGCTTCCAGATTTCATCCTGGATGATGAAGAGTTTATGGAGGCCTTTTACAAGGCACATCCGAATCTGGTGGGACGTACCAAAAAAACCAAGAAGCAACAATCCGAAGAGGAGGGGATGCTGTCCTTTATGGTCAAAGAGGACAGTGGACGCGTGCCCAAAGCGGATCTAGCCTGGCAGGTACGTGCCTGGGGTCGCTGGGTGCTGAAGCAGGCCCGCAGTGAATTGGCGGACTTGTATCCCACCTATGCCGATTTCGAACCCCTGAAACGTAAAGCCGGCGATCCGCCCGGGGAGGTGGCCTTCGAGGCCCGCCCGATGACGCTGGTGCCCGCCCGGGAGGACGGGACGCCCGATCTGGATGCCTTGAACGGCGAATTTTCCGAGGAGTACCTGAAGGACCGACGCAATCCCCGCTGGGTGGCCAAGCCTACCGTCGCCTACCTCTGGGCCCGCACCGTCGCCTGCAAGAACTGCCGGGCTTCTGTGCCGCTGCTGAAAACCCGTTGGCTGTGCAAAAAAGCCAAGAAGCGGGTGCTGCTGGAGATGTCTCCGCGCAAAGATGGAACGGGGGTGGACTTCAGTGTGAATGCGAAGGCCAAGGCCAAAGATGACGCTTCGGGGACCATGTCCCGTGCGGGAGCACAATGTCCGTGTTGCGGCACCATCATGACTATGGAGGACCTTCGTGCCGAAGGGAAAGCTGGGAGGTTGAGTCAAGAGATGACGGCAGTGGTGGTGGATGGTCAGGAGGGCAAAACTTATCGAATCCCCACCACCCATGAGCTTGATAAAGCTAAAAATGCGGAAGCTGACCTCAAGCAAAAATTTGAAAATATTCCATTCGGAATTCCTGATGAACCAATGCCATCTTCAGATGCTTTGGGGTTTCGCGTACCTCTCTATGGATTTGATCAATGGAGAAAGCTTTTTACGTCTAGACAGCTTATTCTGTTGGGAACATTTTTGAAATGGACTAGGTCAGCGTCAGGAGAGATGAAGGGGTTTAGCGATGAGTGGGCCGAAGCTGTTAGGGCGTATTTGGCCATAGGTATGGACCGAATTGCAGACAGACAATCGAATGTTTGTCGGTGGGATAATGGGTACAGTAAACTCCAAGGGACTTTTACGCGATTTGCGTTGCCTATGACTTGGGATTTTTGTGAAGGAAACCCCTTCTCAGATACCACAGGAAACTATATCGCCAATCTGGAATGGGCGGCCAAATATTCCACTCACGCAATGGATGCCGGGCGAAGCTCACCGTCCCCTCTTGTGATTCGTCAAAGTGCGATTGAGTCTCACAAGGCTGAGTACGATTGCATCGTCACCGATCCTCCCTATTACGATGCGATACCGTATTCCGACTTAATGGATTTTTTCTACATTTGGCTTCGCCGTACGCTCAATGGATTGTCTGCGGAATTCAACGAGGTATTCAAAGAACCCTTGTCGCCGAAATGGGATAACGACACTGGTGACGGAGAGTTGATCGATGACAGCAGCCGACACGGTGGAGATAAGGCGAAATCCAAACAAGCCTACGAGGACGGGATGGCGCAGGTGTTCAAAGCCTGCCACGCCGCACTGAAGCCGGAAGGTCGGTTGGTCATCGTGTTCGCTCATAAACATCCGGATGCGTGGGAGACTCTTGCTTCTGCGATCATTCGTGCTGGTTTTGTCGTGGATGGCAGCTGGCCTATTCAAACCGAGATGGCGAATCGCACTCGCGGATTGTCTTCGGCAGCCTTGGCATCTTCGGTATGGCTGGTCTGCCGTAAGCGCTCTCCCTCGGCCAGGGCGGGCTGGGACAACCGGGTGCTGGACGAGATGCGGGAGAATATCCGGGGCAAGTTGCGGGAGTTCTGGGATGCGGGTATTCGGGGACCGGATTTTGTCTGGGCGGCTACTGGCCCAGCCATGGCGGCGTACAGTCGGCATCCAGTGGTAAAGAAAGCCAACGGACCCGGCGTGATGTCGGTGAACGAATTTCTCACCCAGGTACGTCGCATGGTGGTGGATTTCGTGGTGGGCCGGGTGATGGCGGGGGAGGCTGCGCCGGGCGCGTCGGATGCCGCCGACCGGCTGGACGAGCCCACCGCCTACTATCTGCTGCACCGTCACGACTTCGGATTGGAAGAAGCCCCGGCGGGTGCCTGTATTCTGTATGCGGTGTCTTGCGGATTGTCGGACCGTGATCTGGCCGGGAGCCTCGACCTGATCGCCTTCGGGAAAGGTGGCAGCGAAGGGTCCGGAGGCATGGTGAAGCTGTGTCCCTGGAAGCAACGGACCGGGAAGTACCTCGGTTTGGAGGCTCCGGGTGGACGTCCGGTACCCATGATCGACCGCGTGCATCGTCTGATGCATTTGTGGAAGGCTGGAGATCTGGCCAAAGTAGATGCCTACCTCGACGAGCACGGGCTGCGGCGGCAGGAATTATTCAAACGACTTTTACAGTCGATTATCGAACTGGCCCCGGCCGGAAACGAGGAACGGGCTTTGCTGGAATCCATCAGTAACCACCTGGGCGCGAGGGGAGCCCGCCGGGACGAGGCGGAGCTGTTTGGCGGAGGTGAAAAAGAATGAACAAAACCATTACGGGCGCAAAGACGCTGGAAGATACAAAGCTTTGGATGGCTCTACAGGAGAAAGATCAACAGGGGATGTCTGCTCTGGTGGGAGCCCTGCCGGATTTATGTGAGGAAGCGGCATCGCGAATGAAAATGGTGCCCGTGGATTTTCCATTGTACACGCTGCACGACGAGACGCATCTGCTGCGGGTGGTCGAGATCATGGGATTGATTCTCGGGGATACGATTGAACAGCTAAATTCCCTGGAGTTGGCATTGCTGATTTTGTCCGCGTACATGCATGACCTGGGGATGGTGCTGGATGGCGGAGAGAGAGGAAATTTAGAAAAAGATCCAAAGTTTCTGAACTTTCGGGATGAGTGGAGGGTTCAGCACGGGAACTATGCTGAAATCTCTGCACAGAAAACAGATTCAAGCCTGTCGGATACTAAAATCGAGGAGCTTGGCCGGAAGCTGGCTGAACTTGATCGTGCAATGCGGACAGATTATCTCCGGGAGACTCACGCAATTCGTTCCCGGGAATACGTGGTAGCAACATTCAGCACTGACCGACGAATGGAGTTCTCAGGCGTCAATATTGCAGGTTTCGTCGGCAGGCTTTGTGAGTCGCACGGAAAACCTGTCAGGAGCTTAAACGAGTCGAATGGCTTTCGGTTTGATGAAGAAATCGGGACTCAGAAAGTCAATCTTCCATATCTCGCGGTCCTTTTGCGGTTGGCGGATATTCTGGATTTTGATTCTGACCGCACCCCCGATGTGCTCTTCCGGACAATCCACTTCACGAACAACGTGAGTCTACAGGAATGGGAAAAGCATCGAGGGGTAAAGGGGTGGACGATCAGCGCCAGCTTGATCCGGTATACCGCACAGTATGATCACCCGGCTTATCATGCGGCGTGTCTGAAATTTATGGACTGGATTGATGACGAACTGTCCAGTTGTCATGCGCTGTGCCGCAACTTCCCATCATATGTGGAAAAACACAGACTCAATCTTCCAGGTAAAGTGGAACGGGATCGAATTGCCCCGAAGGATGGGGCATATGAATATCATGCACTTGAGATTTCGTTGTCCCGGGATGAAATCATCAAGCTGCTGATGGCGGACAAGTTGTACAATAAGCCCCACTATTGTGTTCGTGAGCTGCTGCAAAACAGCTTAGATGCGCTTCGCTACCGTAAGACCCTTTACACAGCAGAGGGGTTTGAGTTGAGTGATGGGAAGGTTGTGTTTTTACACAGCGTGGATGCAGATGGCTATGAGGTGCTGACATGCACTGACAATGGCGTGGGGATGGAGCTGGATGTGATTCAGCGATTTTTGACACGGGCGGGTAGAAGCTACTATCGTTCCCCTGAATACGAACGGCAACGGATTTATTTCCGTGAAAAGGGGGTAGATTTCGATCCATGTTCCCAGTTTGGGATTGGGTTTATGTCCTGCTTTATGCTTGGGGATCGAATTCAGATCGAGACACGCCGAGACAACGGTCCGCAGAACAACAGAGGCGAGCCTTGGGTAGTCGAGATTACGGGTCTAGGAAGTATTGTTGTGATCAAGAAGGGAGTAGCGGAGCAGCCGATTGGCACAACCGTAAAAATAACTTCCCGAAAAAAACCGGGTTTTTTAGACCACTGGAAAGACCAGGTAAAGCTGCTTAATGTCTTAAAAGGATATGCAATTGCCACAGAGTTCCCCATTTATGGGCATTGCGAAATCCCGGAAATGCAGGGGCAAATTGAAATTCCCACCAGCCTAGACGCGCCCCCGACCTTGCTGGAAGAAAACGGACTAGAGGGTATCGAAGTTTTCGAGGTTTCGTTCGATGAAATCGAGCCTCAACTACGTGGGGTTGTCCGAGAGGCGTTTCTTGTTACAAAGGATGGCGTCCCCACCAGTAAAAATGAGGTTGGAGAATGGGTATATCAGAAAACTGGTACTTCCAGTAAGGGATGGAAGTTGAAACATGAAAAAGGTGAAGCAGAGCACCGGCGGATTGACGATTCACAAGTTTCCCTTGATGGAATACTTGTATGTGGCGAGCCAGGGAGGCCACAGTGGGACTATGATTCGAGAGGATATTTGGGCATGTCGGCATCCCCTGTGTACGGCAGTCCCTTTTTAATTGATGTGCGTGGAGAACTCAAGCCGTCAATTACGCCAGCCCGTACGCCACCAGACAGATTTGGTGGGTTTAGTTATGACCTGTCTTGGCGGCGTTTGTCCGATTCAATTGAAAGGGGGGCTGCCAGAATTTGGGAATCAGTCGCCGTTAGGCATCAGAATATCGCTGATTGGCAGGATTTTTGGAGGCTATGTTCCATATATAAGGCCCCGCTTCTCGGTGTTCGCAAATTGGCGTTGTGGGAGAGTTTCAGGATTCTTGAGTCAAAGGATGAAGAGACTGATAGTTGGAAGCACCTTTATGAGTTGCCGCGACTAGCGTTAACCATTCATGAAGAAAGCCCTATATTTGTTACGCCCTCTGACACACGTCTTCCTGGAAGTGTTGCGGATGCTACTTTTCAAGAGAAAGAAAAGAATTGTCATATATCAAATACCTTAACAACTTTGATTCTATCTTTGTGCGAGGTTTCTCTGGACGACAATTCACTTTCTTTCAAAGTTGTTAGACCCTCTTCAGGGGAAGCCACAGTGATGGATAGCGTAATTTCTGGGATATCTCTTGTCCCGTTTTCTGGAAAAATTGACGGATTTTTGTCAGTTGAATGTGTAAGAAAAATTGCAAACCGTAACCACCCTATATGCAAAATTACGAATTCATCTAAGTACAAAGAAAATGTAAGTCCGGAGGTTAAGTTCGCCTCCTCTTTTCTGGAATGCGTTGTTGATTTAATCAGTTCTCCACAATCACTAGATCTATATGAGATGCCTAATCGATGGATGAAGATCGTGGCCCATAAATATTTCGATGTCGATTGGACTAAGATTAGAGGAGAATCACTTCAACCTCCTTATCGATTTTGGACCCGTGACAAAGGGATATTTGAAATCACAGAAGAAGATTTGAAAATCTGGCGTGACGCGCCGATACGAGAAGAGGAGAGGTCACCTTGAAAACTTTGAACGTTATTCATCTCCTCGAAGCCAAGGAAGGCGAAAACGTCGAGTTCAAGTCGGCTCGGAACCACTACGAGTTCGACAATCTGGTCAAGTATGCCTGTGCCATTGCCAATCATGGTGGCGGGATGGTGGTTTTGGGCATCACCGACAAACGTCCACGGCAGGTGTTGGGCACCCGGGCGTTTGACCAGCCGGAGCGCACCCGGAAGGGGCTCGCGGACCGCTTAGGCCTTCGGGTCGATTTTGATCTGCTGGAGCATGAGGGAAAACGGGTTTTGGTATTTCGCATACCCTCTCGCCCGGTGGGTGTACCCGTCCATGCGGATGGAATTGTTTGGTGGCGGGATGGCGACAGTCTGGTGAAAATGCCCATGGATGTTATGCGAGGGATCTTCGCGGAGTCGGGACATGATTTTTCGGCGGATGTGTGCACCGGGTTGGAGATAGGTGATCTCGATCCGGCGGCAATAGAGCTTTTCCGGCGGCGTTGGGTGGAGAAATCGGGGCGTGCAGAGCTGGCGACCCTCTCCCATGAGCAACTGCTGACTGATTGCGAAGCGTTGACCCGGAAAGGGCTGACTTACGCGGCGTTGATTTTGTTTGGTACCCGCGAGGCGATGGGACGATTACTGGCGCAAGCCGAGGTGATTTTCGAATATCGCTCTGTAGAAGCGGCGGGCCCCGCCCAGCAACGGGAGGAGTTCCGTCAGGGTGTATTCTTGTCTTTGGACCGGCTTTGGGAGTTGATCAATCTTCGCAACGATAAGCAGCATTTTCAGGACGGCCTGTTTGTGATGGACGTCCCCACCTTTGATGAGCGAGCGGTACGTGAGGCGGTACTCAATGCAGTGAGCCATCGGGATTATCAACTGGGTGGCAGCGTATTTGTGCGACAGTTCACTCATCGGTTGGAGATCGATAGCCCAGGCGGCTTTCCTCCCGGTATCACACCGGAAAATGTATTGGACCGTCAGTTGCCCCGGAACCGCCGCATGGCGGATATCTTTTCCAAGTGCGGACTGGTGGAGCGTGCAGGCCAGGGAATGAATCTGATGTTTGAGCAAAGCATACGCCAAGCAAAGGCGTTACCTGATTTCCGGGGAACGGACGATATGCACGTCCGGGTGACCTTGGAGGGCATCGTGCAGGATAAAAACCTGTTGGTGATGATGGAAAAGGTCGGCCGGGAAACTCTAGAGACTTTCAGCACTGCGGATTTCCTGGTGGTGAACGCACTTCGGTTGGGTCATCCAATTCCCGAGAGTTGCAAAGACCGCGTGCCTCGTTTGTTGGATCTGGGCGTGATTGAACGCGCCAGTCGCGGGCGGTATTTGCTTGGACGTCGATATCATCGGGACGCAGGAAAAAAGGGCACCTATACGAGGAAGAAGGGCTTGGATCGGGAGACAAACAAGGAGCTTTTGCTCAAGCATATCCGGGAAAACGAAGCGGAAGGGAGCAAGATGGGCGAATTTCGGCAGGTGCTGCCTGCGCTAACCCGGGGACAAGTGCAGACCCTCCTTCGGGAGTTGGCAAAAGACGACAAAGTTCATGTCGTGGGTACGACCAGTGCGGCCCGTTGGTATCCGGGAGTTGCATCATGAGCGGGAAGTGTCTTGCATCTGCATGCAAGTTGGATGCAAGTTTGATGCAAGTCGCAAAAATAAGAATAACTTATCTATTTATTATGAAGTACTTTAGAGATAATTTAGGATTTCAGAATTGCTTGTATGCACGCAAGCAAGTTGCAATCCGCAAGCAAAACGGTCTGATGATCTCAGGTAAAAAGCGTGGAGAAACACTATGAGTAAAACCCCTTGGAAACCCTGGCACGAAGTTGTGGCATTGCGGGACGACCTACGTTCTGGTGATCTGCCCATGCATCTGTTCGCCGCCGATTTGTATGAAGTCCTGATGCAACGGGGGAAACGCCCGGTCTATGAACGTCCGGAGGAGTTCTTCGCTTTGACCTTTCCCACCTACAACCTGCGTCAACTGGTGCGGGACGTGGCATTGCGCCTGGCGGGTAAAAACGACAAGGCCGTACGGCAGTTGGCGTTGACCTATGGTGGTGGGAAAACCCATACTCTGATTACCCTGCGGCATATCGTGACGAATCCGGAATCCCTGCCGAAATTACCGGCGGTGGCGGAATTCGTGGAGGAGATTGGGCAGCAGCCCCCCGCTTGCCGGGTCGCGGGTCTTTGTTTTGACAAACTGGATGTGGACAAGGGGATGGAGGTTCGCGCTCCGGGCGGTGAGATGCGAATGCTGAAGCATCCCTGGAGCCTGTTGGCGTATCAGTTGGCGGGCGACGAGGGGCTTAAGCTGTTGCATGCGGAAGGCAAAGCGGAAGAGCGGGAGTCTGCACCGGCGGAAAACTTGATGAGTGAACTGCTCGCGATACCTGGAAAAGAGGGCTTGGGTACCTTGGTGTTACTTGACGAAGTGTTGATGTATGCGCGGGAGAAAGTGGCCCAGGATAAGGCATGGATGGGGAAACTGCTTAATTTCTTCCAGTACCTAAGCCAGGCCGCCTCAAAAGTGGAGAATTGCTGCGTGGTGGTATCTCTGCTGGCCAGTGATCCTCACAAACACGATACCTTTGGTCGTGAGGTGGAGGCGCAGTTGCAGGATATTTTCCAGCGCCAGCGGGAAGAAGTGGTGGAACCTGTCGTGCGGGAAGATGTGGCCGAAGTGCTGCGGCGTCGGTTCTTCAAACCTGAATCCTTCAAAGACCGCGATGCGTTGCGGCCACATGTAATGGCTGCTCTTAAAGGGATTTCTGCATTGGATGGGCAGGTGAAAAAGCAGGGAGCGGAAGCAGAGGAACGATACCTGAAAAGTTATCCCTTTCACCCCGACCTGACCGAGGTTCTATATTCGAAGTGGACGCAGCTTGCCCGCTTCCAGCGAACCCGTGGCGTGTTACGGACTTTTGCATTGGCGCTTCGTAGTGCGGAGGCGTGGGATCCCACGCCGCTGATTGGACCGTCGGTATTTCTGACCTCTCCGAAGAAGCAGGGGCTTTCCGAAGCCTTGCGGGAACTGGTCGCGGTGGCGGACACGGAGGAAACCGAAGGCAAAAAGCAGGCATGGACAGGGATTCTGGAAAATGAATTTGACCAGGCCAGACGTATCCAGTCGGATGCGGTTGGATTAAGTTATCGCGAAATCGAGCAGGCGGTGGTCGCCGTATTCCTGCATTCACAGCCGGTGGGTAGTTTTGCCCGGAGCCGTGAGTTACTAATGCTACTCGGTGAAGTACGGACAGACAGGATTGAGTTGGAGAAGGGCTTGCTGAACTGGGCCCGTACCAGTTACTGGCTGGATGATCGCCACAGTGCATCCGAGGAAGGAGAGCTTCCGGGTAGCTGGCGGCTGGGAAATCGTCCGAACCTCACCCAGATGCACGCCATGGCGGGGAAAAATGTTCCCGAGGAAACGGTTCGTGCCCGGTTGATGGATGAAATTTCAAAGACACGCGCTTTGACCGCCGGGGCCTCTGCTTCAGGGGTACGGGTGCATACCTTGCCCGCAAATCCGAAAGACATTGAGGACGATGGTGGTTTCCATTATGCGGTGCTTGGCCTTTCTGCAGCATCCGACTCTGGAAAACCATCTTCAGAAGCTGTTCGCTTTCTCAACGAGACCTCCTCAAAAGAGAAGCCCCGGGTGTATCGGAATGCGGTGCTGCTTTTGACCGCCTCCAGAGACGGGGTCGAGTTGGCAATGGCCCGAGTTCGGGATTATTTAGCCTGGGAACTGGTGCGGGAGGATTTGCTATCCCAGCAAAAAGAAGGGGACGTCGATCCCGCACGGGCGCAAACCCTGTCCATCCAAATCGACAAAGCGAATGGCAGGATCCCCGAGGCGGTGCGTCAGGCTTATTCTGTAGTGGTGACGGTTTCGGAAAAGAACGAGCCGCAAGCCTACAAAATTACGGTTACAGACGATCCGCATTTCACCACGATCAAAAACGACTCCCGCTCCCGGATTCAAGAGACCGCAGTGACAGCGGAAGCCTTGTTGCCGGATGGCCCATACAATCTTTGGAGGGAAGGAGAGACTACACGCAAAGTGCGCGACTTGGCCGGTGCCTTTGCACAATTGCCTCACTTGCCCAAAATGCTGAAAGCCGGAGCGATTCTGGAGACTTTGGCAGACGGCTGTTCCGCAGGTGTATTTTGTCTGCGTTTACCCAGACCGAACGGGAGTGTCCGGACCTGGTGGAAAGAACGGCCGGATGAGAATGCACTGTCTGATTCATCGCTGGAGTTGGTGTTACCTGAGACCGCCACGCTTACTCGAATCGCACCCACTCTCCTGCGTCCAAAAGCTTTGCCCGGTCTGTGGGAGTCCAAAGAGATTGTTCTGCAAGCGGTCTATGACTACTTTAGGGGTGGAAACACAGTGATGGTTGAAAAAGACGGATATCAGGAGCCTCTCCTGATTCCGGAAACGTCGGGAGATGTATTGGATGATGCCATCAGACAAGGTGTGGAAGAAGGGCTGCTATGGCTGCGGTCCGGGCCCGCCAGTTTGCTTGGCGAGGAGGTCCCGCCCGGAATCTTGCGTCCGGAAGCCATTTTGCAGACTCCTCCTGATCCTGTGGCCTCCGCTGAGATTCTCCCGGAGAATCTTCCAGATGCCTGGAAGGATGAGCGAGCAACGGGCTTGTCGATCCTGACCGCCTTGTCCGCAAAGAAGGACATGCAGCTTCCCTGGAATTCGATCCGGGATGTTTTAAACCATGCATTACAGGCACGATTTGTCGACCTGGACTCCGCTTCTGAAAGTTGGCCATGCGAAGTCCATGCCGCGAAATTTGCAACCTTTGCGGCGATACAGGATGTGGCAGGAGCCTCCACTACTGGAGGAACGGGAGGGGGGCACATCCCACCAAAGGTTCTCATAGCCCTATCCGAATTGGACCCCTCCCAGATCCAGGATCTGGGAGACGAACTTCCCCGGCTATTGGAGCTCAAAAGCAAATACGGTGTCCCCATCCGCTTTCAGATCCGCATCGAGTTGGGGGACGGAGAGCAGGTGCCGGATCAGGAGGTAAGCGCAAAAGCCAACGAAGTGCTGTCTTCTGTGAAAGACGGGTTTGAGTTCCGGTAGATTGAAATACCTGTGGGTCAAGGAAGTGGTCAGCTTTTCTTTGGCTGTTGTTTGCCATATGGTGGGGTTGAAGGGGTTATGGGGGTGAAAATAGATGATAGGGAAAGAGTAAGCTTTGTTTCCCCATCGAGTAAATTTACCCCCTCCACCCCCACACCCCCATTGATTAGCGCTGCCAGGTATTCGGCCAGCCGGTCTCCTGTTTTGGAAATATGCAAATTTCGGATGGTGGGCGGATCCCCCCATCAGCGTTCAGGATTGCGTCTCGGGATAACCCCCGGCATTCCAGCGTAAGAACGAGTTCTTCTGGGTCGTGCATTTGGACTTTGTAGGTATTGGAGCCGTTTCTGGCACTCCCCTCGCTCAAAGCCAGCCCATGTACACGTCGATCGACGCGGTACTTCAGTTGCTTTCCGATTTTCACCGAAGTTACTGGAGCTCTAGGGATGAACTCTTCCAGGTGTTCCATCAATTGCTCATTATGCTTCGCTTGGTCCATGACATCGCGGGCAGCAAATTGATGGGGGCCGAACAAATCGAGCAGATGAAGAAGCAGTTCTCCCAGTTGCTCGCGTTCAGGATCACGACTCCGGGAATCTTGCAGAGCTTTCGATGGATCAGCGAAGCGGGAATCCCAATTCCCGACCCAGCGTACTGTTTGACGAATGAGTTTGTCCCAGTCTTCAAAACTCGCGGTTGAGTCGTCAGAATCGGGGCATCCCCAGGTGAACTTCCCTTTGATCAGGGTAAGCCCTGCCTCAATCAACTCACGACGATTCGCCAGCACCCATTTACTTGGATCTAGGTCAAATTTGCGACGTGTCGGGTCTGCCACCTTCGCGTCAATACGGGATACTAATACCCGGCGGGGCATATCCCCTGCGAATTCCAGATTGTTGCCCGTGAACAGAAACAGCACCCGGTTCGGCACGGTGGGTTTCTCGGAAACCCCTAGAATTCGCTCGCTGATATTTGATGATGTCAAATAGCCAGCCATTGCTCCGGAATTGAATATTCCGAGAAGGTTGTCGAGAATCACACATCGCTCTCCGCATAGGATGTCGGCAAAAATACGCTTTCGTATTTCTTCGTCGTTCATCCGGGTTGACCAAGGGGTAATCGGAGCGGCGCCACCGGTTGCCAGGATCCCGATGCAGCGAGCCAGAAGCGTTTTTCCACTACCTTGCTCGGGTGCATCCAATCCAAAACCTGGACATGTTCCAATAGTTAGCCTTGAAATTGCACTGAGAAGCGCCGCGAGATACACCCCGCAATCTATGGGCGTCACAAACGGAAACTCCCGGAAAGGATACCATAAACACTCTAATGCTGCCCGTAGTTCTGCCTCAGTCGGATGATGCGGAATGGTGTATGAGTTCACCGAATCCGATAGATACAACCCGGTTTCCTGATCATAGCCTGCCGAATCCAATAGGCGACCCTCAGGTGTGATAAGCGGATGATCTAAAACGCCTGTGAGCAAAGGAAAAGGTTCCCTTTTTATTAAAGAAATAAGGGTTTTAACCATTTTTTCAGGTGGGTCCACGTCCTTTTCAGTCGGCGTACCTCCCTTCATGTCCACCTTGTAAAAACGGATGATCCTGGACAGTACGTATGCTAAAGAATGCTCTTCAAGCGTATGGATGCGGTCTCCGTCGATTTCGGCTGGAATTTTCCCGTAGTTGTAAATCGTGGCATCGTCCTGGACGATTTGTATAACCTGATCGACCAATTCGTTTGTTCGACCGGCTATAACCTGAACGCGTTTATGCTCGGAAAGCAGACGGTAGTTGCGGCCACCATGCGCAAACGAATTTATATTTGGTCGCCCACCAAGCGTGTAGATTTTCCCCACTAGAGCTCCGTCATGATAGTCCGGTTCCAAGGGGTCACAACAGGGATATCCATGAAACCGTACGGGATCCGTGAGTAAATCAGACACGCGAAATTTTTCTATGCCTAGCTCAGTCTCGACTTCAATTATAAAATCAGGCCCGAGTGCGTTCACATCCAGTGCGCGGCGTAGTGAATCCTCCGCTCTTGCAAGACCAGAGGGGTCCGCAGCGTCACCGACGATTTCGCGTGAACGATCACGAATATAGCGCTCGCGTACCTCCTTTGCCTCTTCGCGTTTCGCGGCTTTTGCTGATGCCAAACGTTCTTTTGCGGCCCTTTCGATTTCCGGCTGAATCGTTTCCAGCTTCATGAGGTCCAACATTTCTCCTTCATGAACTGTGCATCCAATACCAGGAGGTGCAACGGGATAGTTGCAGTTTGGAGGGCCCGCAAAATCAAGTCGACTTGCTTGGTAGACCGCCATATCGATGGGGATCCGTGATAACAGGGTGCCTGCCCGGGAGATTTTAACCCATCCGAAGTCATAAGCCCACATTGCCTGCTCAATGAGCTTAGTGGCCTGCGGAATCAAACGCGCATTCTTGACGATAAAATACAGTCGGAATCCAGCGTTGGAAGTAAGGATGGCACCGGTATCCGCATGAGTGAGCCCGGAGCTGTTCGAAGGCTTCGAGATCCACCCACACCCTGAGAAAGCGGGGAAGATTTTTTGAAGGACACCCACCAGTATTTCAGGTGTCAACTCTTTTGGCTGGCCATCCGGATCGTAATCCATTTGCAGAATCCCAGGACCTTTGGGAAAATGGTACTGATCGTCGGTACGCGGAAGGTGAGTATTAGCTTTCCCCATTGTATTCCATTGGGCTGAGGTACAGACATTCCAGTTCGTCATGCCGTTTCGCGGAATGCCATAACACAGAGCCTGATCAGGTGTGAGCTGCTCTATGACTTTCGCGAATTCATGTAGGCTGCTGACAGCCTGAACATGTCCGGTCCCGGAAGTCATCATCCCTCCCGGCACTTTCCTTAGCTCTCCATTATCGATAAAGAATGACTTCGATAGTGGCGACCCATCTGATGTCTGAAAAACAGAGAAGGTCGCGTTGTGGTTTTCCGGCTGAATCGAATTTGTTTTCTTGGTTTTTTCGCCCAGAGGCGTTATGTTTTCACTCATGGTAATTTCCTTTTTGATGGGTTTTTGCCTCATCTCCCGTCGCCTCAGCCAAGATTTGAACGGGAGGTGAAACTTTTTTGGGTCATTGTTGTTTGTGGGTTTGGGTGGACCGATTGATCATTTCTTCGATATCCATTTCCCGGATGCGGCGGCGATTCTTACGCAAGGTTACGTAGGGAAGCGCGCCGTCATCGAGAAGGCGTTCAACGGTCGATCGGGCGACGTTCAGCTTCTCGGCGGTTTCCTTGATGCTCAAAAGCTTTAGAGACGGTTTGGGGACGGCACTGGGGATTTTCTGCCCGGTTGCGAGGAGGTCAAAGATTCTGAGAGCTTCTGGAGAGAGCCTGAATATGGCTTGGACACGATCTGCGTCGGTGAGTCGTGGCTTATCCGGTTGAGGTGGGTGCGGCGGTTGATCTGTCATCTGAATTATTCCTGGTTTTGGTTTTTGCTTCTTCATGGCGTCAGCGTGACACCATCGTTCAGCACCCTTTTACGCCTTACAGCATCTTTTGGCGACGAAACGGATCTGACGCCAACTGCGGCTTCGAGTCAGAAAAAATGTCTTGACTTAGACATCTGCATAATGGCCCGCTTAAGCTGTAGGTATCTGCGATAGCTAAAAAAAATCTCCGGCACCGGCGCGATGGCCGGTGCCGGGGATGTGGTTTGTTTTTTAGTTAAGGTTTAGATTTAGGATCCGCTAACCGTTTGGTCAGGATGAATCCTCCGAGCAGTCCTCCGGCAATCAGCAGAACTGGTTTTGCGAGGTCGGTACCGAATGCGAAAAGCAACAGAACTGATCCGGTCAGAAACAAAATCAGCGTCGGAATCAGACTGAATGTCAATAGGGTCCGGGGGTCGAACTTAATCATGTCGGCCTCCCATTAACGTATTGATCCATGCCGCGACAACCATCCCGCCTCCAACCACAGACATCCCAACCCCTAGAGGCATGGTGTCCACGGAGATGGTGGTCGTGACGCTGGGGGCATCGGGGTGAGTTACCTTTTTGTGATCGTCGCACCCGGTCAGAAGACCCAGGTAGAGAACCGTCAGAAAAATCATTAGAGTTAATCTCATTTAGCCTCCTTAGTTAAATGCGACATGGGTATCGCAAAGTTGATGTAGTCGCTGGGTACGCCCGGGCAGAAGTCCGAGGTTGCCTTTTAACGTCTCCGTTATTGAATTAAACCAGCTCCACAGTGTTCTGGGTTGGAATGCCTCGTGACGGGGCTCGCGGTATTCGGCCAATACCTTGGGTACTTGGCTTCCGCAGATAACCCCACGGTCAAGTGCGTTGATAGTGAGGTCATGCATCACCGTATCTCGGAGATCACACTTTTGATACCGTTCGATACGTCGGTCCTGTTCGTGCCAGGAATCACGGAGCCGGCAAACCCCGTCGTCAATCAAATGCGGCAGATCGCTCAGGATCATAGAGGTGTGTTTGCGGGCGACTTTGATCTCGCCGGAAAAGCTCAAATTGTCACAGACCAGAACCTGATTCCCCAATACCAAACCGGCAGGAAACCGTTTGTCGTGGCTATTGCGGATGCCCAGCACCCGGCTGTAATCGGGATGGTTGGATCCGTTACCGATTTCTAGCAAACCGAAATAGCGATTGCCGTCGTGACTGAGACCATGGGCCTCGTTGACCACCCGCATACCGTAACGTGGCAGCGTGGCCTCGACCTGCTTCAGAAGCAAGTCATGGGGAATGGGTTGCCAGCTGTAGGTGGCAGCCGGGGTGTGGATGTGGGAAAGTTCCTGCCGGGGAACTTCGTTGGCTCCACAGTGAAGAAGTAGGTTACAGACCATAAATGTTCCTTGGTTTTAAGTTGAGTGAAAATGAAAACCCCACCTGACGAGTTGCCAGATGGGGTGGGTTTTGGATTGAGTTAGGGATTTGGTGTTAGGAAGGTGCCCAGCCGAAGAACAGCCAGCGATCCTTTCCCAGTTCAAAGACGCCAGCAGGTCCCCATTTGTCGGAGATTCTGTCATCATCTTCGTCAATGAGACGGTTGGCCTCCTCATTGGGTTTGATACCTTTGGGGAGTGGGATGCTGACAAAGGAACTCTTTTCAGCGATAGACCCGGTGTATCCACCATGGCCCTCTTCGTAGGAGGCGGACTCTACAGCTTCGTTGAATGCTTTTTGGGCGGTTGCGCCATGAGCGACGGTAATGAAGGGTGATGCTCCCATCGTGTTTCTCCTTTTTGTTATTGGCCACAATTGTGGCGGTTTAGGCTGCTTTGGGTTTGGAGGTCCAGGCTCGGCATTGACCGCGAAAGTCACACCACCGGCAATGCATGCCCGGGGATGGGTAGAAGTCCCCGCGTTTCACGCCATCGACATAAATATCCATCAGCGTTCGTAGTCGCTCCAGTTGAGTATCGTTGACCGCCGGGAGTTTATGTTGGATGACTTTTGGGCTTTTCAGTTTTACCAAATACACCAACTCTCCCGGGGCGGGAGTTTCATCCGTGGCATCATGTAACAACAAATGGTAGATGGAAAGCTGCAGTTCATTGGCCCAGGCTTCCTCCTGCAGGTTGGGAGTTGCACCGATGGTTTTAAAGTCCACAGGTACATTTCCTTCACGCACAAGATCAAGCACACCCAGCAAAGGAACGGGCAAGCGTTTGTCGTCGGAACGAAGCATTACCTCGATCCCCAGAATGCTCCGAGGATCTTTGGAAAGTTCGCTTTCGAGGTAGGCGTTTACCACCCGCCCTCCAGTCGTCAGGCAGTCTTCACGGCTCTTGTCGCCGTACTCAACTGCCTCCTCCGTTTCAAGGGCCGTGTAGGCCTCCTGATAGGCCTGGAGGGCATCGGCAGAACTCATGGGCTCGCCCTGCCATTGTGCCCTGTGAAAGGCCTCCAAACCCGCGTGAACAGCCTTGCCGATCTGCAAGTTTGGAGATGATGGCGATTTGAGTCCCAAGACCTTTTCATAGTAGAATTTCAGGCGGCAAGTCAGGAAGGATTTGAGACGGGAGGCGGACATGTATGCGAGCGGATCACCAGTGGATGGTGTCATGCTGCCCTCCGTTGATTACCTTTGCGGTGGCCTTGTTGCATGAGGGTGTCGATCAGGCCACTGGCTTCCAATTTATTGAGTTGGGTCACGCGTTTACCAAAACGATCCTGGGCCTGCTGGTCAACGGCGTTTCGGTCAAGATTCTGTTCGTCCACCAGCTTCAGGATCAGTTCCTTTTGCTTCGGACTGCATTTCCATTGTGGGGGCATCTGGGTGATGTTGTTTTGGGTTACGAGAGGCTCTACTTCGCTTCCCGGCACGTATCCAGGATGGGTGATTTGCGCGTCTACACTTTCTTGCAAAATTTTGTACACGCGTTCCACCGCCACCGGGATGTCGTCGGTGGTGGGGATTTCAGTCTTCAGGCTTACGCTGAAGTTGTGGCTGCTGTATTCAGGCAGTCCGATTTTCTTTCCGTAGTTGAGTTCAAGATGAACAGACATGAAGTTCTCCTTTGTTGTTTTAATGGTTATGAAATGGGGAATTGGGGGAAGATGTCCCAAGAATCTTCCCGAGGGCGGTCGTGTCGGAGTGCACATCCTCCATTTAGGGTTTCGCACACCAGATAAATCCGGTTTATAAATTGGAGATATGGCGCTGCGACCTGCTCCTCCCATTCGGGATGCTGAAAGTATCCGATGCCGGTAACCGGGCATCCGATAAGATCCGGCAGGTCCAACCAGGGGAAGGTCCCCCCTTTCTGATCCACCAGCGCCCATGCTGAACTTCGAGTGGACATCGGGTCCAAAAGCGGTGTGATTGTCACCTGATTATCAAAGGCCAGCCTCATGGGCGCTGAGGATGATTCAGGGAGTAGTGTCAGCAGACGGCTGTGCACCAGCCGGTCGTGAAAAGCCATGGTGCGGACCATATCTGGATCGGCCGCATGGATTTCCGGGCGGGTGAGAATGCGCATGGGGATTCCTTTGTGTTAAGTTTTTTTTAAAAAGGGTTCACCCGGCGGGACGCACCGGGGGATGGGTGCCTTGTTTCAGGCTGCGACGGGCAATGTGGTCGCGGGTACTGCCGGACGGGGCTGCCACACAGGATGGGCATCCACCGCACTGGCGTATTCGATGTCCGGCAAACCGACGTTGAGCGCGGTCTCCGCTTGCGAGCAGGCTTCCAATACGGATGTTGCAAGCGTACTAGCCGTGACACGGCTGAACGGACGATATGCGGCCCCACGGTAGAGGTCGAGGGTGACTGTGTAGGGTCGATGCATGGTTTTCTCCATTTAGGGTTTTGGGTATGAAAAAACCCGCCCTCGAATGAGGACGGGCTAGAATCCGCAGGGTAGCGGAAATTCAGAATATGAAGCTGCGTAATTACAGGTACGACAGCATCAAGATTACGGTTTCATTTCTCGAAGTTATTGCTCCTTAAATGAAATCATGAACAGCTAAACAAACTAGCAATCCAAGCAAATGCAGCAAATCGCATGATCCACTGCATCAAAAAAAATATTACCACAGCGAAGCCGATAGCACCAAAACATCCACCGTCGTCCATTTTTAACTCCTTCTTGAATTGAAATTTATTGAATTACCCATTTTTTGTGTCCGCCGGGGCATTTGTATTCGTGGAGGGTTTTTCCGTTCTGTATCGAACGCTTACCGGTCCAATTCATGGTCATGTTATCCAGGGCACAGACTACGGCGGGGATCTGGAAGACTTCTGCCGTGACCGCAATACAAGATGCGAGAGCGACAGTGATTAATAAGAATTTCATTGTGTATTTCATTTCTTCTCCAAAAGGCTTTGTTGTTGAGATGAGGGAAAAGGAAAGCCTGACCTTCTCACGTATTATACTGAAGATGAACGGCACAAAAAGGAAAAATGTGACAATTGTCACGTATGTGGCAGAAGTCACTCTGTGCCATTATGCGCTGATGTATGAACCCGAAGAACTGGCCCAGCGATTTAACGAGCTAGTAAAACAAAAACGCACCGACATGGGATTGAGCCATGAGGAACTTGCTGTACGTGCCGGATTAAATCGGTCGACAATCAGCCTTTACGAAGCCGGTAAACGGGTCCCGTCTCTTTCTTCCGCAGCAAGGATCGCTCAGGCGTTGGAGATCCAGTTTTCTGATATGATCAGAGAAGCTGAAAACGAAAAATAACTAAGGTTTGTTTTTATAGGGTTTGGTAGATTTTCGTTTCTTTATTCCATGCCACAACTGTGGTCTTTCTTGTACCTTCAACAATTTGACTTGTGGATTAATTTTTAGATCTCCGAGTTTTTTCTCCAGACATATAGCCTTTTAGTTTTCCTATTTCTGGAGTTCCACCGTGAGCCATTCTGAATCATTTACATTTTTTTGCCTTTCTAGGGTGCTGAAAATAGTCTGATCGCAAAAAATAAATACGATTCCGGCCCCTGTTTATGCGCCATTTCGGACCCAGCTCAAACGGGGTTTGAGTCGTTTGACCGGTTTCCTTACACGAATTTCAGGTATCCAGACTTTCTGCCAATAAGCTAATATTGGCTAATGCAAATCAGCAGCTGAACCGGTGTCCCGTCAGATCAACACTAATATTCACATAGAATGGCATTTCAGTGAAAAACCGCCCTCCGAAGATCGGAGGACGGTCTGACCCGGGTTCCGGCGGTCGTAACTCAGGCGGCGATGTCCCGGAGTTTCTCCAGGACTCCTTTTGCATTCTGCAATTCACTGTGCAGCGCTTTGTTTGCACGTTGATCGGCACGAATCTTCACCGCAATGTCCTTAAGGGTGGTGTTGAGCGTCCGGCAACTTTCCCGGGCATTCTGCACCATTGTCATCAAGTCTTCTTCCGGTTTGTCCTCAATTGCGGACATTACGGTCAGGGGTGGTTTGTGTTCTTTGGGCATAGTCGTTTCCTTGGTTATGGTTTCTGTTTCATTTTGGGTTTCTTCTGGTGTCGATGCCTTCGCAGCTCCCTGTACATTCTCTTGGCGCACCGGCATTAATACGTGGATCCCGTTCTCGGTTTCCGCACGGAGCGGAGCCATATGATCAGCAAACTGCCAGCGGCGGAATCCAGCTTCAACCGCTTGGAGGAAGTAGCTTCTGTTAAATGCCGTGAATTCACTGCCACTGAGGGTTGAATGGCGCAAAGGTTGGTTGACCCAATTACTTTGCGAATCGCACGCAGCCAGCACCACCACGCCGTCCTGTATCATTAGGCTGATCCCGGCGTTTTTATCACCACCGGTATCAGCGTTGGTTGCCGGTAGGGTCTTCACCGCTTCTTTGAGTGCGGGCAGATCCTCATTCCCCAATTGGAATACGCAGTCATCGTCCTTCGCATCTGGGATCACCTGCCGCCAATTTGGAAATGGGCCATCCATAAGTTTTCCTTGAAGGCTCCAGTTGTCGGCCTCGATGCGAAACCCTCCTTGGTGGGTGCCCAGTTTGCAGCTCGTCGGAAAGCGGGTCCAGGTCAGCAGGTTGAGAATCGGCAAAATGCCTTCTGTCTCCTCCGGGAATTCGAAGTCGCTGAAAGTACACAAGCGGCGTCCATCTGTGGCCGTCAGGGTGTGACCGCCGCGTCCTAGTTGTAGGGCTACTCCGTTAAGCACAGTGCGGCTAGGATCGGTGGAGGCGAATGGAATCAGACTCCGGTACGCGGCGATAAATCGACCGTCCGCAGGCATTACGGAAATCTCCTCAGGAGCCTCTGGCCACTCCTCCGCGTCAATACAAGGAAGAAAATGGGTTCGTTCACCCAGCGCACCGGAAAGGCCGATTCTGACAGTCTGAGAGTTGTCAGTGGCTTCTAATGTCACTTGGTCGTTTTTCGCAGATTTCACCAGCCGGTGAAGCTCCTTTGCGGGCAATAGGAGGGTCGCCTGGGTACTGGCTTCTGCATCGGCGAATTTGTATTCAACGTGGTGATCCAGATCGGTTACGGATGCGGTAACGGCCTGGTCCTCACTGTGGAAGCGGACATACTTCAATACAGCGAGATTCGTTTTACGGGCCATCGCCCGTTGAAGACCGGTGAGGGCTTCAGCGAGTTCACGGCCATTGATTTTGAATGACATAATTTTCCTTGGTTAGAATTGGTTTTAAA
>CAKZLZ010000120.1 GCA_937127435.1 uncultured Verrucomicrobiota bacterium
AAATCGATTGGTTGATTGACGGAAGTGCACCTGAAATTTTTGATGTGCAATTTGCCTACTGGGATGGGAGCGGTTGGCAGGATACGGGAATGGCTACCCGTGAGGATGGGGGATGGCAAGCGACAGGTATGGACCTTCCTTTAAATACCTGGGTCCGGGCCAGGGGGCTTATTCGCGGGGGGAGGTATGGCGGTTCATCCGGTATTATTCAGAAAATAATTCTATCCGGAGACAAAGCCTTACCTGCTATTGCTATAAGTGTCGGGGACGAACCCTTGGTGACCGGTTCTGCAATTCTGGATGCAGGAACCCTGCTATGGAATGAAACGTCGGCGCCGATCCCTGTAACCATTCAGAATCTGGGTGCGACTGAGCTGACAAGTTTGCGTTTAGATCTGAGTGGGGAAAATGCGGGTGAGTTTTCTGTTTCCCCGCTGTATGTCACGGAACTCTCCCCCGGGGAAAGTACCACCCTCATGGTGGGTTTTAACCCAGGGGGGGCGGGTCGGCGAAATGCAACATTATCTGTCACGAGCAATGATGCGTCCCGTAACCCTTTCAAAATTTCGTTGACCGGGAAATGCATACATGGAGATTCGAATTTTACGTCTGATTTCGTAGCTGCCACGGTATCAACCATCGCCCTGCAACCCGACGGCAAAATCTTGATAGGGAGTCAATACGGTATTAGACGTCTGGACGTGGATGGTACCCTGGATCCTAAATTTATTAAAAGTACCAGTGAAACGATTACATCCATTGTGTTACAAGCGGATGGGAAGATTTTATTAGCTGGTGGCGAAGTGGCAACCTATATTGCGCGGCTGAATGCGGATGGAACCGTGGATGAGGGTTTTAATCCCATTCCAAGCCCTGTTCCCGGCCATACGGTAAACGCGCTCGCCTTGCAATCCGACGGGAAGATCCTGGTCGGTGGGAATTTCAGTGAAATCGGGGGGGCGGACCGAAGTGCAATTGCGCGGCTGAATGCTGATGGGACTCTCGACGAAAGTTATGATCCTGATTGCAGCGGAATGATCGATTCTATCCAGGTGCAACCAGATGGGAAAAGTATAGTTTGCGGTTCATTCTCAAGTATTGGGGGGCAGAGCCGTCTAAGGATTGCACGTTTGAATGTGGACGGGAGCGTCGATGAAAGTTTTGACCCCGCCCGTACGAACAACAATATTCATACCCTCGCCTTACAACCAGATGGGAAAATACTCGTTGGTGGATATTTCACCAGTATGGGTGGGCAGGTCCGAAACCGAATTGCACGCCTTCATTCAGATGGTTCCTTAGACCCCGGTTTCGATCCGGATGCCGATAGCTATGTTTATACCCTTGCGTTGCAAGCGGATGGTAAAATTTTGATGGGTGGATTTTTTGAAAAGGTTGGAGGTAAAACGCGCAATCGGATCGCCAGGCTCAATAACGATGGCAGCCTGGACGAGCGTTTTGATCCCGGAGCCGACTCAACGGTTCAATCGATTACACTACAGGTTGACGGCAAAGTTTTGGTGGGCGGTACTTTTGAGAATATTGGAGGAGAGGCCCATTCTGGAGTTGCGAGATTGGAAAACGATCCGGCGATATCGGAACTGTCAGTGACTGCGACAACCCAGATTGACTGGGGCTATGGCGGTAGCGCTCCTGAAATCTCAGAGCTGCAGTTTGCCTACTGGGACGGGATTCATTGGCAGAATGTAGGTAGTGCCCAACGCATATCGACCGGTTGGCGGGCCACCAATCTTGAGTTGCCTTTGAGCACTTGGGTTCGTGCCCGGGGACGTACCAACGGTGGGCTAAACAACGGTTCTTCTGGGATCATTCAGGATATACATTTTTACGGAGGAGGCCCGCAACCCTCTATCGCCTTGAGCGTTGGAGGGGAGGGGCTTCCCATAAATGCTTCTCCTTTGGTTTTTGACGCACAGCAATGGGGCACAATCTCTTCTCCAATTGCCTTAACCATCACGAATCAGGGAGCCGCTGACGTCAATAATTTGTCACTGGAAACGGCGGGTGTTCATGCGCATGACTTTTCTTTTACTCCTTTGTCGAAAACTTCATTGTCTCCGGGTGAAAGTGTTACATTTGAGGTGTTCTTTTCTCCTTTGGGCAGTGGTGCCAGGGTGGGTGAAATCCTGATAAGGAGTAATAATGCAGTTCAATCGCCATTCCCTGTTAATTTAACGGGTATCGGTTTGCATGGCGATGAAAGCTTTAATACGGCCGAAGCGAATTCGGTATCATCGCTGGCTGTTCAACCTGATGGTAAGATTTTGGTTGGAGGCAATCTTGGTTATTTGGGCGCTGGGAATAATCTGGGTTTTGTGCGGCTGCATGCGGATGGGACACGAGACGAAGACTTTAATCCCCTTGCAGGCCATCAAGTTTTTTCAATCGCAATACAGGCAGACGATCAAATCCTGATCGGAGGCGCATTCGATAAAGTTGGAGATGAATGGCGGGGTCGAATTGCCCGCATTAATTTGAACGGAACATTGGACGACAGCTTTGATCCGTATGCAAATGATTGGGTGTATTCTATAGTATTAGACTCCGAGGGTAAAATATTGGTGGGTGGGGAATTTACAAGTATCGGCGGACAAACGCGTAATCGAATCGCACGTTTAAATGCGAATGGTTCATTGGACACAAATTTTGATCCTAATGTAAATAATTATGTTCATTCGATCGCAGAACAGTCAGATGGTAAAATTATCATAGGGGGTTATTTCACCCAAGTTGGAGGACAAACCCGAAATCGTATCGCCCGTTTGCACGCGGATGGGTCGCTGGATGAAACCTTTAATCTGGATGTGAACGAAAGAGTGCGTTCTATTGTGCTGCAGGATGATGGTAAAATTCTCCTCGGAGGAGAGTTTACCTATATTGATGGGCAAAAACGAAGCAGGGTTGCACGTTTACATGCGGACGGGACGCTTGATGAAAGTTTTAAACCGGATGTGGACGATGATGTTGAATCCATTACCATACAATCTGATGGCAAAATCCTTATCGGGGGATGGTTTCATAGTATCAACGGCCAAACCCGCAATCATTTAGCCCGTTTAAATCATGATGGATCGCTGGACTCAACGCTGAATCCTGATGCTGATGACCGTGTATATTCTTTGGCATTACAAGCGGACGGAAAAATTTTGGTCGGCGGGGAATTTAGAAACCTGGGGGGGCTGTCACGAGGAAAGATCACAAGGCTACAGAATGATCCGGCACTATCGGAAATAACGGTGACTGGGGACTCACAAATCGATTGGCAACTTGGTGGGAGTGTTCCTAAGGTGTCACAAGTGCAATTTGCATACTGGAAAGGTTCCCGATGGCGGGACGTGGGCACTGCTTTCCAGGTGGATGGGGGATGGAGGGCTACCGGACTCAGCCTGCCCGCCGGGAAAGAACTTCGGGCTCGGGGAAGAACGGATGGAGGTCAATATAGTGGTTCTTCCGGGATTATTCAGCAACTATTCCTCGAAAGCGGTGCGGCAGTGCCTGCTATCGCGCTAAGTATAGAAGGTGAGGACATGCAGATCGGTTCGGCCTTGCTTGATTTTGATAGTCAGCAATGGGGTTCAGTGTCCACTCCCCAAATAGTGACGATTTCGAATCAAGGAGAGGCGCCGCTTGATAATATTGTATTGGAGGTAGAAGGTGTTCATTCAGATGATTTTACGATTGTACCACAATCTGTTACCTCATTGCTCCCAGGTGAAAGTACCACCTTTTTGGTAATGTTTAGTCCAATGGGTATTGGTGACCGTCAAGCGATTCTTAATATAAATAGTAATGACGTGCGGAAAACACCTTTTCCTGTTGCCTTAAAAGGGGAAGGATTTCACGGGGACGAAACGTTTAATCCAGCTCCCGGTTCTCTGGTTGAATCGATTGCCATACAATCAGACGGTAAAATTTTGATCGGGGGGTATTTCACGAGCATCGGAGGGCAGCCTCGAAACAGAATTGCACGTTTAAACATTGATGGCACTTTAGATGAAAGTTTTAACCCCGATGTCGACCATGCGGTCCATGCCATAGTGGTACAACCTGATGGCGAAATTTTGATCGGGGGAGAATTCAGTTCTGTGGGCGGACAAGCCCGAAACTGGATCGCACGACTTCATCTGGACGGCACGCTGGATGAGAGCTTCAGCCCTAATCCGAGTCAACGCATCTATACCCTGGCGTTGCAGCCTGATGGTAAAATTTTGATGGGGGGCTTCTTTACTTCAGTCGGGGAATTTACACGCAACAATATTGCACGGTTGAATTCGGATGGAACGGTGGACGGTTCTTTTAATCCTGACGCTGATGAATGGGTCTACACGATTGCAATGCAACCGGATGGTAAGATTCTGGTCGGAGGAAATTTTACCATCATCGGTGGACAGGCCCGCAACCGTATTGCGCGCCTACATTCTGACGGAACTCTGGATGTAAATTTTATGGATGAAGATGGGACGCTGGATGAAAGTTCGAATCCGGGAGTAAATAACATCGTCAGATCCATCTTCGTACAACCGGATGGAAAAATTTTAGTTGGAGGATATTTTTCCCGGGTTTTGGCGGTTACACGTAATAATCTTGCGAGACTGAATGCAGACGGAACTGTGGATTTAAATTTCAATCCCAATGTCAATAATCAGGTGGAATCCATATTAGGACAAGTGGATGGCCGGATCTTAATTGGCGGCTTTTTTACAGAAGTTGGAGGTACGGAACGGAACCGCTTTGCCCGTTTGCATGTAGATGGCACGTTGGATGAAAGTATAAATCCCGATGCCGACAGTTTGATTTTTGCACTGGCGATGCAATCGGACGGTGAAATTATAGTCGGAGGCTTGTTTACTCAGATAGGGGGATATGCACATTCCTACTTGGCACGTTTGCCTAATCATCCGGCAACTTCTGAATTAACGGTGACGGGAACTTCCCAAATCGATTGGCAAAGAGCAGGGAGTGCGCCTGAAGTTGAACAGGTACATTTTGATTTCTGGAACGGCAGCGAATGGGAGGATGCCGGTCCCGTTCAGCGGGTATCGGGTGGTTGGCGCAGCAACGGACTCAGCTTGCCTGTAAGCACCTGGGTTCGTGCTCAAGGACTTTCAACAGGTGGCCAGCATAACAGTTCTTCAAGTATCATTCAGGAAACCGCGAGATATGGAGGAGGCTCGTTCCCTGTAATGGCTTTAAGTACAGATGGTACGCCCTTACAGTTCAATTCTGCAACCCTGGATTTCGGTGCTTTGGAATGGAAAGGGGTATCTGATCCATTCCAGGTGATGATTACAAATCAGGGAAATGCGGAATTAAAAAATTTGTCCCTTGAGCTGAGGGGTGCCGATGTGAATGATTTCATGGTTTCGCCACTACCTGAAACATCGCTCGCCCCTGGTGCAAGTACAAGTATTTCGGTATGGTTCAGTCCGCAGGGCGGTGACATTCGTGAAGCGATTCTTTCGGTGCGAAGTGACGATATTGAACATACCCCATTTGAGATTGTGTTAAAAGGTGTCGGTATACAAACAGATGATACTTTTAATCCGGATAGCAATGGAACGGTCAATGCTCTCGCGTTGCAAGCGGATGAAAAAGTACTGGTCGGTGGAACATTCACTAAAATGAATGAGCAAACACGAAGCTATATTGCACGACTGAATATAGATGGAACCCCTGATGTGAATTTCAAACCTGACATCAACAGTTCTGTCAACGCAATTGCGGTACAGTCTGATGGGAAAATCCTTATTGGGGGTGGTTTTACGAGTATTGAAGGACAGTTATGTCATCGGATAGCCCGCCTGAATGCAGATGGAACTCTAGATGAAACTTTTAATCCCATTGCGAACCATGATGTCTATACACTCGCATTACAGCTGGATGGGAAAATACTTCTTGGGGGGGATTTTACCACGATTGGTGGGCAGGCGCGTAGCAGGATTGCGAGATTGAATCCGGACGGGACGCTGGATGAGAGTTTTGATCCGGAAACCAACAGTACGGTCTATGCGATCTCAGTGCAGCCGAATGGAAAAATTCTTGCAGGGGGGGGCTTTACTGAAATCGTCGGTCAAACCCGTAATCGTATTGCACGGTTAAACGCAGATGGAACACTGGATGAGAGTTTTAACCCGGATGCCAGTTGGACTATTTATTCAATCATGACGCTGCCAGATGATAGAATCCTCGTCAGTGGTGGTTTTACTTTTATTGGCGGGCAAGCGCGAAACCGGGTTGCCCGCTTGGACACGGATGGCAGCTTGGACGAATCCTTCAGCTTTCATCCGAATATAGGCAGCTCTGTTTACACCCTTGCTTTACAAGCTGATGGCAGGCTCCTCGTTGGAGGCACTTTTACACACATTGAGGGGCGGCCGCGGAACCGGATTGCACGGCTGAATGTGAACGGGGATTTAGACGAGAGTTTTGATCCGGGTTCCCGTGGTCCCGTCAATGCCATTCTCATCGACACGAATGGGGATCTTGTAGTTGGAGGAGATTTCCAGTATATTGGTGGACAACCCCGCAACCGAATTGCACGCTTACAGAACGATCCCGCGAGTTCTGAACTTACTGTTGTCGGGAATTCACAAATCAACTGGATGCGTGGCGGGAGTGCACCGGAAATCCAACAAGTGCAGCTTTCATATTGGGATGGTATGGCATGGAGTCATGCCGGGAATGTACAACGGGTGCACGGTGGCTGGCAAGCCTCCGGACTTGATTTGCCTGCTGACAGCTGGGTTCGGGCCCAAGGACGCACAAGTGGCGGTCACTACAATGGTTCTTCGGGGATTATTCAGGAGTACAGCTCGTACTCAGGGAGCGTTCCTTTTATTGAACTTGTTGCAGATGGGGTGCTGTTAGAGCTGAATACCGCAGCATTGAGCTTTGCTCCGCAGGAGGTACAACAACTTTCTCCTCCAATCGTTGTGACCATCACCAATCAGGGGAATCGTGTTCTAAACAGTATCTCCTTAGATTTAGAGGGTGTTCATGAGGGTGACTTTTTCTTCACATCTCCGTCTCATACATCTTTGTCCCCCGGGGATAGCACAACATTCACAATTCAATTTCGCCCGCGAAGCATCGGGGAACGTTTGGCTAGATTAATCGTCACAAGCAATGATGAGAGACATAATCCGCTTCCAATTGCTTTGACGGGTAATGGGCTGCCCATCGAAATCTCCAGTCACCTCAGCGATTCTGATCTGGTTTTTTCCTTGGGGGGTGATGCGGATTGGCACCTGCAAAGTGAAGTGACCCGTCAAGGGCGAACATTCACCGCGCGCAGTGGCAATACGGATCATAACAGCAGCAGTTGGATCGAATCCACTGTAACGGGGCCAGGTACCTTGTCTTATTGGAGGCGTATATCCTCCGAAACTTATGCTGATAACTTTAGTCTTCGCATTGATGGAGCGGCCGTAATTTCAACTTCTGGGGAAGTGGATTGGGTCAAAGAAGTTGTGGGTATCGGGGAAGGAGTTCATACCCTGCGCTGGGAGTACAGCAAAGACGGGAGCATAAACTCTGGAGACAACGCAGCATTTCTCGATGAAATTGTTTGGGTTCCATCTATCGGGTATGCATCTTGGGCAACTCTTGATAATTTGCCCGCAGATAAACGATCGCCGAATGACCGAAACGGACCATTAAACCTGCCAAACTTGCTTGCGTTTGCTGCGGGACTAGATCCTTTAACGGCCACAAAGGATGATTTACCGTTTGTGGATGAATGGGATCTCGAACTCAATATGGCACGTTATGTTTTTCAACGAAACCCAAATGTTACCGGGATCCTGATGCTTCCGCGTATCACAACTTCCCTGAACGGTGACTGGGATGAACTTATTATAATCAATGAAAATGAGATACCATTGCAGAATGGGAATGAGAGGGTTGAACTTGAAGTTCAATTGCCTGAAAGTTCTACTATTTTCATACAATTAGAGCTGCGCATGGAAGAAGATTAGGGGCAGAAGCGTACACAGAGAATCCTGTAGTCCGTAATGGGCATCTGCACAGCCCACATTCCCTTCCCCTTGCAAACGGGGTAGGCGACACCAAACCCAAGAAGGGGGTGACAAAATGCGAATCACGGGTCCGTAAAAAGTTTAAACCCTTCTGACTTATAACCAGGGGGAGCTTAAGGCTTCGGCCGGTTCGCGGGCAGGGAGCAGGATTGGGCGAAGTGGTTTGAGTACCAAATTCCGTTGAAGTTTCGAAATTAAAGGTTCGCGGAGGTCCGGGGGGTTCTGCTCCAGATCCGCTTTAAACCTTACGACCTCTTCGTCCAGGTTTCCCTGGTATTGGCTGATTTGTTTCGGCCATATTTCTGCTTCCACCCAGTCATGCAGGGCCTGGTCTTCACGGTTGGCTTCCAGGAGGATGGCCTGTTTTCCCTCATCCTGTTTCAGTAAACGTTGGAAGGCTCTGATTTTTTCCAGGTATTCCGGATGATCGGATTGAATGCGTTCGTGGCTGTCCGCGCCGGTGTTCCGTTGCCGGTATGCCAAATTCATGTTCGTTTCGCCGGTCCATTGGCGGAAAAGAAAGAGGGAGCGGTCAAAGTGTTCGACTCTCAAAAACAAAAAGGGGTTTTCCTGCACAATTTTTTTTACCCCCTCGAAGCTTCCTTCCCGGCTGAGTTGACGGCATTGACGGTTTTTGTTGTCCGCGGCCCGGGCCCAGTCGATCAGCAGTTGATCAAAATCATCATAGAAAATCCCGTCGTTGGCTTTCCAGCGCAAAAACCAGGTGACATGGGAAATGGATCGCGCCACCGGATCGCGTAGAAAGGTGTAAAACTTCATGTCCGGATCGACCTGTTGCAAACCGGCGTAGGGTTTGATGGTGTGGCCGATGATGCTGGCAAGATTCGGATAGATCCACTTGAGTCTTTTCAGGTTTTCCGGAGTGAGGGCCCGATGTTGAAAGCCGGGGCTGTCAAAATGCCGGTTCCGGTAATGATTCCGGAGAATAGTATTAAACGATGTGCCGGCGGTTTTATAGGTATGACAAAAAGCGATCATGAATGTGTCCTAAAGATTTCCCGTGGGTCAGGCAAGGGGCATTTACCGCGGCTTTTTGAGGCGGGCCTCTTCCTGGGCGCGACGGATCTTTTTCCCGAAGGCTTTTTCATGCGATCGGCGTTCGTAGAGGGTGGCCCGGTTGTGGGCCTGTTCACTCATCAGTTTGAGGTAATTCTTGATCCGCCGTGGATCCAGTTCACCGCTTTCCAGCGCATCCCGAATGGCGCAGCCCGGTTCGCTGCTGTGACTGCAGTCGTTAAATTTACATTCCAGGCTGATGGCTTCGATATCGGCAAAGGTGGCATTGACCCCGGCTTCGCAATCGGCGAGTTGCAACTCGCGCATGCCGGGGGTATCCAAAATCAATGCCCCGTTGGGCATGGGAAGGAGGGTGCGCCGGGTGGTGGTGTGGCGGCCTTTGGCGTCATTTTCCCGGATTTCCCAGGTGTCTTGAATTTCTTCGCCCAGCAAAGTGTTGGTGAGGGTGGATTTTCCGGAACCGGATGATCCCATCAGCACCACGGTGGTGCCGGGGCTGCACCATTCATGCAGCCTCCGGGTACTTTCAACCTCGAGACAGTTTACCGCTTCAACTGCCAGATTCGGATCCAATTCCTGTACTTCCCTGACGAAAGCCTGGGGATCGTCACAAAGATCGGCCTTGCTGAGCACCACCACCGGTTCGACCCGGGCTTCGTGGGCGAGGCTCAGGTAGCGCTCAATCCGGTTGAGATTAAAATCTTTGTTTAAGGAGCAGACAATAAAGCAGACATCCACATTGGCCGCGATCAGCTGAGGGGCGACTTTGGTGCCGGCGGCCTTGCGGGTAAATAAACTTTTACGATCCAGGAGGCGGCCAATCTTATCGGGTCCCGACAGAATTACCCAGTCTCCCACTGCCATTTTCGGGGAGGAGTAGAGCAGGGGAATGAGCAGACGGTCTTCGCCGGTATCCACTTCGGCATCGCATCGATGCTGCTCGATTACCCGGGCGGGTTGGAGGGTCTCAGCTTCTTCCCGGGTGAGTTGGGTGGAGAAATAGGGCTGCCAACCCAACTCGAGAAGAGAATCAAAATCGGTCAAGGGCGCAACCGCATGAGTTTAAAACTGAACCTCAATGGATTGCGTTTCAGTTCCACGGATTACAGTGAGGGAGGCGCTGTATGCAGACAGGCCTTTAATCACGTCAGCCAACTGTTGGGCGGAAGTGATTTCGGTTTCGTCGATTTTCACCAGAATATCTTTTTCCAAAAGACCGGCTTCGCTGGCCGGAGAGTCTTCTTTGACTGCACGAACGATGACCCCAACGCCTTCACCCAGACCGAGGTATTCTCCCACGGCCGGGGAAATGTTTTCAATGCCCACACCTAAACTCTGGGTAGGACGGGGCGCGACCGCAGTGACCAACCGTCCTTTGCCGAGTACAGGTTGAACCAGTACGCCGGTGCCGTTGCGGATCAGTTTGATTTCAACTGCCCGGTTTGCAGGGGTTTCCTGAACCAAACGACTCAATGTACGGGCGCTCTCTACGCGTTGACCGTTATAGGAAATGATCACATCGTTCATTTGAATGCCGGCGTTGTCTGCTGGGCCTTTGTTACCGACCTGCACCACCCATGCGCCGTATTCACCGGGCAGTTGGAATTTGCTTACTTCCTTGGCAGTGATTTCGTCCAAACCGACTCCCAGCATTCCCGGAGGGTGCCCGCGTAATTCTTCTGCTTCCAGAACCGGAAGGACAGAGAGTGCGAGGAGGATGGGGAGAGCACGTATAATTTTTTTCATAGTTAAAACCTGTTTCAAGAAGAAGGTGTTAAATTTTTGTCTAATTCAGAATGGCTTAAGATGCAAGCATGGGATTAGTCGTTAAAGTCTTTTCCTTCTATCGTGGCTTTTACATAGCCCTTCCGGATGGTGAAGCTTCCAAAGCGTTCGCCCTCTTCCCGTTCTTTCGCGTAGGCACTGAGAATAGGTTTGAGCTCTTTGAGAATTTCTTCTTCTCCGATGTTTTCTTTGTACATTTTATTCATCCGTTCACCGGAGAATCCGGCCCCCAGATAAAGATTGTACTTTCCGGGCGCTTTGCCCACAAAACCGATTTCACCCAGGTAGGGGCGGCCACAGCCATTGGGGCAACCGGTCATGCGAATCACGATTTCGTCATCCCGTAAACCGACTTCTTCGGTGATCTCTTCGATTTTGGTGATGAGTTCTGGCAGATAGCGTTCAGATTCGGCCATGGCCAATCCGCAAGTGGGGAGGGCCACACAGGCGATGGAGTTACGGCGGAGTCCGCTGAGATTCGCGTATTCACCCACTTTATGTTTGGCCAGCAGATCATCGATGGTTTTTTTGTCAGCATCGCTTGCGTTGCCAATCAGCATGTTTTGGTTGCCGGAAAGGCGGAAATCCACATCGCCACAGGTTTGGGCGATTTCCCGCAGGGCGGTCATCCATTTGTGTTGTTTGGTATCTTTGATGCGTCCACCTTCAATGAAGAGGGTGAGAAACCATTTGCCATTTGTGCCTTGCGTCCAGCCGTAGGTGTCGCCGTTGCGGATGAATTCGAAGGGTTTGGCTTCCTGAATGTCGTAACCGCAACGTTTGTTGAGTTCTTCGACAATGAAATCCAATCCGTAATCATCGATGGTATATTTGAAACGGGCGTGTTTGCGGTTGTCACGGCATCCGTAATCCCGTTGGATGGTCATAATCTTTTCGCAGGTATCGTTGATTTTATCCAAGGGACAGAATCCGATCAGGGAGGCCAAACGGGGATAGGTTTCCGGCATCCCGTGGCTCATGCCCATGCCGCCGCCGATGGCCACGTTGAATCCGATAAGTTTACCGTCTTCTTCAATGGCGATCAGACCAATATCATTGGCGAAAATATCCACGTCATTGTAGGGGGGCAGGGCCGCCGCGATTTTGAATTTACGGGGCAAATAGCGTTTGGTGTAAATGGGTTCGCTGTCTTCCCCGATTTCGGTGCGGAATTTCGGGGTGTGCAGAAGTTTTTCCCCGTCCATCCACAGCTCGTAATACGCGCTGGTGTTGGGCATGAGGTGATCGGCAATCCCGCAGCAAGTCTGATAGACCTCTTCATGGATCACAGATTGGTAGGGATTGGGGTTGCACATGATGTTCCGGTTTACATCGCCGCAAGCCGCCACAGAATCGAGTTTGGACTTGATGATCTCCTGCATGGTCTGCTTGAGATTGCGCTTTAAAACGCCGTGAAACTGGAAAGCCTGACGGGTGGTCACTTTAATAGTGCCGTTGGCCAGGGTATTGGCAATTTCGTCCATATCCAAATATTGTTGGGCGGTGCAAATGCCGCCGGGGACCCGGACCCGGATCATAAAACTGTAGGCCGGCTCCAGTTTGGAGTGACGGCGCTCGTTGCGGAGTTCGCGGTCATCCTGCATGTAGGAGCCGTGAAACTTGGTCAACTGGGTGTCATCGGAGGCAATCGCACCGGTCAGCGGGTCGTTTAATCCTTCGGCAATGGTGCCACGCAAGTAGTTGCTGGCTTCCTTGATGTGTTCCACATGTTCGAAGTGTTCAGGTACGGGTTTAGAAAGATCTAAAATTTTGTCAGGCATTTTGCTGGGGGAGTGAGGTTAAAACGGGTGTTTCCTATAGTAAAGTATAACCGTTGTGGTCAATCTCAATCGGAAAAAGGCTTGGAGTTTGATTGGGAGTCCTATTAGAGGGATTCCCCCAATACGTGATTAACCCTTTTGCCCCAGCTTCACATGATACAACTCGACCCGTTTTTCCAGTCCGGCATGGTTTTACCCCGAAATGAAAGGCTCCCGTTCTGGGGAATTGCGGAACCGGGCCGGCGGATCTGCCTGTCCATTCAGGGGCGGGAAGCGGAGACCCTGAGCAATTCCACGGGTGTTTTTAAGTTGTGGTTGTCCCCTTTAGAGGCGGGCGGCCCTTTTACACTGCGGATCTGGATGCCGGAAAACGATGAAGAACAGCGGCTCGAAGATATGTGGGTGGGTGAGGTCTGGTTCGCTTCGGGACAGTCTAATATGTCGATGACAGTGGAGGCTTGTGAGCGCCATCGGGAAGAAATGCTTGCGGATGCCGATTATCCGCAGCTGCGTCTGTTTACGGTGGAGCGGAAAGCTGAATTGACGCCCGAAAGTTCCGTTTCCGGAAAATGGCAACCGTGCCAACCCGAAACGGTAAAGCTGTTTTCTGCGGTCGCATTTGGATTTGCAAAGTCGTTACATCTGGAACTTGAGGTTCCGGTAGGGGTGGTGGTGAGCGCCTGGGGAGGAACCTTTATTGAAACCTGGATCAGTCAGCAGGGACTGAGCCGTCTGCCTGAATTTCATGACTGGGCGGAGACGTACCGGCAGGAAGCATATCTGCCGGAGCGCTGGCAAGCGTTCAGAGAGGATGGCAATGCGCAGGGAATTGTGATTAATTTGCCGGAGGACGCAGGGAATCAAGGGCTGGATTTGGGCTGGGCCGGCGCCGGGTTTGATGATGGCGACTGGGAAAAAATGGTGGTGCCCGGGAAATGGCAATCCAACGGATATCAGGGATCCGGCGTTTTTTGGTTTCGCCAGCGCTTTGATTTGCCGGCTTCCTGGCTTGGAAAAACGTTGGTGCTTGAAACCGGGGCCATGGACAAAATTGATATTACCTATGCCAACGGACAGGAAATTGGGCGCACAGGGGAAGGGCATGATGTCTCTTTTTGGAATCAGCCTCGGAAATATTCGCTGCCCGGTGAGTTAAACCAAGGCTCCAAAGTGTCCTTGGCCGTGCGGGTGGTGTCCTTCAGCGGAGATGGGGGCATGATCGGTCCGTCAACTAAAATGGGATTGTATCCTGAGGGTGCCCCTGAAGAGCGGATTCCGATTACGGGGGAATGGAAGTTTAAGCAGGAACAGGATTACGGGGTGGTGTCGACTTCCGGGATGATGGGGCACTGTAACCATAACTCTCCCCATATCCTGTTTGATAATATGGTCGCGCCGCTGCTGCCGTTTCCTTTTAAAGGGGTGATCTGGTATCAGGGGGAGTCCAATGCGGGTCGCTCGGAAACGTATCCTGCTCTTTTACGGACCTTAATTGCGGATTGGCGCTGGCAGTTTGCCCGACCTGATTTAGGGTTTTATTTTGTGCAGTTGCCTGAATTTATGGCCCCGATCGCTTATCAGGAAGGAAGCAATTGGGCGAGGATGCGGGAGGGACAGCGTCAAGTGGCTCCATTGCCCGGAGTGGGAATGGCCGTGACGCTGGGCTATGGCGAAGAGGACGATATCCATCCGCAAAATAAATTGCCGGTGGGGGCGCTGTTGGCCCGATCCGCACTGGTAGGCATGTATGGCAAAGAGGGAATTTCCGGAGGACCGATGCTTGCGGATGTACGCAAAGAGGCGGAGAAAATCATTTGCCGATTTGATCAGGCCGGAGAAGGGTTGTGTGCACAGCTCGGGGAGCATCCCGACGGATTTTATGTCGCGGATGCGGATGGCGTTTTTTACCCTGCGGAATCAAAAATTGTATCTTCGAACGAAGTGGAAGTGTGCTCGGATCAGGTTACCGACCCGCAACAGATCCGCTATGCCTGGTCGGACCATCCCATCAACAACCATTTGTTGAATTCCGAAAAAATTCCCGCCAGTCCTTTTGGCCTTTCACTTTAAGCCGGACGGGATTTAGTTTTCGGAGACAGCAGGGTCTGAAAGCCCTTCCATCTTGGTGAGCAGGAGTTGGTGTAAGTGAAGCCGAAGAGTTTCACAGGCCGGGTCCGCAATCCGGTTGTGCAAATTTAAAGGATCCTGTTCAAAGTCAAACAACTGAAAGGGGCGGAGACCTTCCCCGGATTTTTTGAGGGTGTACATGTGCCGCCCGTCATAGATCCCCCGCCATCCCCGCATGGTAAGCAAGAGGGGATTGTCCGGGCAGCCTTTTCCGTGCAGTCCCCAATCTGCCAGGTTTTTTCCGGGCATGGACGGATCGCAATTAAAGCCTGCCAACCCGCAGAGGGTGGGAAGTAAATCGACGGTGCCCAAAGGAGTTTGGGTGCTTCCTCCTGACTGAATATATTCAGGACCCCAAAGAATCATAGGCACGCGTGTGTTGCAGGCATGGGCACTGCCTTTTCCCCGAATGCCACTTCCATTGCGGTTTACAACTGCTTCGTTGGCGTGGCTGCCCAGAAAATCCCCGTGATCCGAACTGTACATCACGATGGTGTTTTTGTCCCGGCCGGTTTCTTTGAGCCAAGCCAGGATACGGCCCGTAAGATCATCCAGCGCGGTGACTTGGGCGTAGTAGCCTTTGAGTTGATACTGCACCAGACGGTGATAGGCGGGCGGGACATTTTCGGGAACCTGGATGCTGTCCACATCATACAGATCCAGAAAATGTTGCGGAACCATGGGGCTGACCAAATGCTGGGGAAAGGTGGTGAGCCAGGCGGTGTAACTTTCAAAATGAACGTCGGAAAGTCCGAGTTGGAGCTCTTTATTTATCTTTTTAGACAGGGCCAGAGTTTCGGGGTCTTTGAACCCTTTGATGTTACTGATATTATGGGGAGGCCCCCAATTGACTTGGGCAATCCACGCTTTAGAGGGTTCAAGAGATTCAACCCAATCTTTGAGCAGGGAGGTTTGCACCCCCGGAGCAAATAAATTGGCATATTCATGTTTAAATTCCCCCCACTGATCATGACCGGGCCGCTCGGCCATCGGCTCTTCTGTCAGCCAGGGGTTGTCATTTTCGTCAAAGGTGGGCATGTCATAATCTTCATGCCCATTGTTCCATCCCACCCAATGCTCCCAATTCAGGCGCTCTTCTGGTTTAAGGTAGCCGGGTTTGGTTTTGCGGTCCCAGTGGCCTTTGCCGAAAAAGGCGGTGGCATAGTTTTGATTTCGAAAGTGTCCGGCAAGATTGGGAAGGGTGTAATCGATGGTTTCGTCGTTAAAGGTGACCCCGTGGGTGAACGGATATTTGCCTGTTTGCAAGGTCGCACGAAAGGGGGCGCAGAGGGGGTGGCAACTGAGGGTGTTGCTGAAACAGAAACCTTCAGCGGCCATGCGGTCAAAATGGGGAGTGTGTACATCCGGGTTGCCGCTGTGCGCCATCACATCCGCACGATGCTGGTCGGAAAGCAGGATGAGAATGTTGGGTTTCGCGGTCATGGGGGCAAGGGGTGGGATGCTGAAAATTTTGCGGGACTTTTCTTCTCGCGTATACAATTTCAAGACTTATTCGTCGATCGTTTCATCCCGCTGATAGATGGGCAGCTGGCGGTAGGGAACGGTTAAGGAGAGCACGATCATGGAGGTGCTGTACACCGGGGTTTTTCCTGACCAGGACCCATCCTCTTTTTGCTTGGGCAAATAGGTTCGATACAGCCAATCTCCAATTTGTTCCCAGGATTCACCTCCCAATTGGAAAGCCGCCTGGGTCACATAATACAAACCGTATTCACTATGGCTGTCCCGGGGTAATTTTTGATAACGGTTCATTAAATCCTGCTGGGCCAATCTGACTTCGGGGCTGTCGATATGGCCGGTAAGGGTCAGGCATAAAATCCCCAAGCCACTCAGTGCGACCCGTCCGCCGCCTTTTCCCTGATAGCCTAAAGATCCATTCTCCCCCTGGCGGTTTTTCACATACTCGATGGCGGCCTGGATGTTTTTTTCAGGAACCATGGCACCATTGAGGCGGGCGGCTTTGAGTGACATCAAAGCCCAACCTGAAACCGAAAGATCGCTGTCGTTCGCTTTGGGACTGTAGCGCCAGCCGCCTTCGTGACCTCCGCGTTTTTTTGCGTCCTGGGCCAACAAAATAACCCGGATCGCTTTTTCCAACGCGGCCCGGACTTTGACATCCCGTCCCGGGTCCAGCATGCCGGATACTTCCGCCAAAAACAGGGTGGAGATATTGTGGGAGTACATGCCCTTGTCCGGCTTGCCGGTGGTAAGGATATAGCCGTCTTCATTTTGCTGTTTGAGCACGTAGTCGATACAGTCGTTGATGAATTTTCCGTAGCGGTCGGTTCCGGGGGTATGTCCGGCGGCGAGGAAAGACATCCCGGCCAGGGCCACGACCCCTGCAGATTTTCCGTATTGCCCGTCAAAGGTGCCGTCAGGATGTTGGGTTCTGAGCAGATATTCGAAGGCTTTGTCCAAAGCTTCTTCCACATCCTGCGCATGGGGTGCGAGAACAGGAGAGATGCTTTGGGCCCCGAGTTGTGGGGAGAAGAATGGAAGCGCAAGCGCTCCCAAAAGGCAAACTTTTGAGAAATGAATGAAAGGACGCATTTGATGGATCACAATAATATATGGAGAGCGGTTAAACCGATTCTGCTAATCTGAAAGGGGGATTTTTATCACGATCTGAATCCGGAACCAATAACTCTTTTTCTCTAAACCCATGTTTTTCATTCCGGGAGGCTCCTGGAAAGGAAAGTGGCCTGTGGTCAAAGTGGATCGCCTATTTTCAGCTTTGGCGTTGATTGTGTGCAGTTGCCGTGGCAGGGTGCGTCCGTGAAAGAAAACGTTACCATTACCTGTGCCAAAGGCGTCGCCCCCATCCTCGCATCCGAGTTGAGGGCTTTGGGCCTGGAACCGACTTCTGAAGACGTGGCTGCGGTCACCGTGGATGCGGATATACAGCAACAAATGCGGCTTTTGCTCCGCTTGCGCTCCGCCCACAGAATTCTGGTGCCGCTCATCACCTGTCTGGCCCGCAGTCCGCAGGAACTGACCCGCCGCATTGCCGACTTTCATTGGGAAGACCATTTCGGTCCGGATGGCTATGTGCGCATCCACGGCTACGTACACAATGAAGAAATCCGCGATCAACGTTTTGCCTTTCTAACCGTGAAAGATGCCGTGATGGACCGCTTGCGGGATAAATACGGACGCCGTCCCGATTCAGGTCCCAGCGATCACGGCTCTTCGATATACATTCACTGGTTATACGAGGAAGTGACCATCTCCCTCGATTTGGCCGGGGCACCGCTCTCCCGCCGCGGATACCGGAGCCGGGCAGGGGAAGCTCCATTGCAGGAGGCATTGGCCGCCGCCATGTTGCTGGCCGGCGGATGGCCCAAAGATGTGGCGCTCTGCAATCCCATGGGCGGATCGGGTACCATCGCGATCGAAGCGGCCTGGCTGGCCCAAAACCGTGCGCCCGGATTGTTGCGTGATCATTTTGGGTTGTTCTCCCTGAAACGCTTTCAGCCCATGCTCTGGCAAAAAGAGGTGGAAGCCGCCGAATCCGAAATTATTCCCGAATGGGAAGTGCCGGTGATCATTTGCAGCGACTTCGACCGGGATGTGATCGAGATTGCGAAGATGAATGCCAAAGATGCCGGGGTCGAAAAACTGATTCAATTTGAAGTCTGCGATTTCCGTGAAACCCCGGTGCCGGAGGGAGAGGCCTGGGTGGTGATTAATCCGCCATACGGTATTCGCCTGGAAGAAGAAGATCTCACCGGTCTCTATCAGGATATCGGACAGTGGCTCAAGTCTCTCGACCGCAAAGGGCAGGGTCTGGTGATCACCGCCAACCTGCCGCTGGCCAAACGTTTCGGACTGAAATTGGCACAGAAACACACTTTGTATAATGGTCCGCTGGAATGCCGGTTGCTGGGCTTTGAATTGCAAAAACCAGAGGCCAAGGCTTGAAGCGACCGCGGAAGGCGATTGTTTTGGCGGCAGGGTTCGGGTCCCGGCTTTCACCCGTTACCGATTTTTGTCCCAAACCCCTGGTGCCCCTGCATGGCAAAGCCATGATCCTGCATCAACTGGAATTGTTGCAGAGCTGGGGGGTAAAAGAAGTACTGGTGAACCTTCATCATTTGGCGGAGGTGCTGGTGGAAGAGCTCCCCCGAATTTGTCCGCAGGGAATGAAACTGAACTTTTCTTTTGAAGTGGAGATTTTGGGCACCGGGGGCGGACTGCGCCGCATGGCTTGGTTTGTGGATGAAGATCCGCTTTGGGTCTGTAATGCGGATGTGCATCAGACACTGAATCCCAAGCCCCTTTTGGACGCTTGGAACAAACAAAAGCCTTTGGCCTGTTTGTGGATGGTTCCCGATCAGGGGCCCCGAACTGTGAAAGTGAAAAGGGGCAGGGTGGTGGATTTTCGGGCCGGCGGTCAAACCTTCAGCGGACTTCATTTGTTGAACCGTCGAACCTTGGATTTTTTACCTGATCGACCCTTTTCATCGATCATCGAAGCCTACGACGCGGGATTGGCGGCGGGCGAAAAAATTCTGGGCATCGACGTGCCCGGGAGCTCCTGGGCGGATGTCGGTACGCCGGAGCAGTTGCTGAGCGCGGAAGGCGGGGCGGTGGTTTTTCCCGGTGCCCGTCTGGGCAAAAAACAAAAAACACAAGGGCTGGTGGTGGCGCCGGAATGGAGTTTGTCGAAGGCGGAGCAAAAAGCTTTTCCCGGGGCGACAGCAGTGGAATTGTTGCCGGCCCGCGGATCCGACCGGAATTTCCGCCGAATCTTCTTTCCCGATCACAGTGAAATTTTTATCCGCAGTGGCGAAGCCCGTCCGGAAAACAACCGTTTCGTGGGGCATACCCGGTTTTTGGCAGGCCGGGGCATTCGGGTGCCACAGATTTTAAAATCGCGTCAGCAGGGACGCTGGCTTCAGGTCGAAGATCTGGGGACGGAACATTTGCTCGACCGATTGGAAAGCGGAAGTCCGGCGCGGAACCTGAAAGATATGCGGGAAGTGCTGAAAAGCGTGGCCGCCTTTCATGCGCTCAAAATCCCGGCCAAACTTGAGCTGGAGAACCCTTTTGATCAAGAACTCTACGCCTGGGAAAGGGATCTGTTTGAAAATGAATATGTCGGCCGCTATGGAGAGGTTTCCTTCCTTCGGAAACATCAAAAAAGTCTTTTCCGAATTCCGGAAATTTTGATGGATCAGCCACAAGTGTTGGTGCACCGGGATTTGCAGAGTACCAATTTGATGCGGGTATTGGATGGGGGGCGCCTCGCCCCCACGAATGGAAAAAGCAGGGAGATATTGGGGGCGGGGCGCCCCCGATCTGGCATGAAAGAGTGGGCCATGATCGATTATCAGGGCATGCGCATGGGGGCGGCGGCCTATGATCTGGGATCTCTGTTGGCGGATCCCTATGTGAACCGCTCTTTGGATCTGCAATTGGATTTGTTGAAGCTGTACAATCGTTTTGCCTCTGATCCTGTGGCGGTGGAAGTTGTGGCGGCCGGAGCGGTGCAAAGGCTGATGCAGGCCTTGGGGGCTTATGGGAGACTGGGCGCGTTGAAAGGCAACGAGCGCTTTCTGGAGCATATCCCGGCGGCCCTGAATCAATTGGAATGCTGGCTGGGGCCATTTTTGGAGGGACAGCGGGTAGGGAATCCGCTAAGGGGGACATCCCGATGAGTGATTTGCAGCAAAAAATGGAACAGGACCGCGCCGAAGTTTTAGACACCGCGATTGGTTTGCCTTTTCTGGAATTGATGTTGCCGGAGTTTGAGGATCCCGCCTATGAACCCGGGTCGATTCGTCAGCACCGCCGTTATGGACGTCCGGACGGTGACACCTTGCCCATTACCCGCTTTTTGTCCGATCGGGGGCAGGTGGAGATTTTACAATCGGAAATGGTGGAAGAACTGTTCCGTGAAATTTATTGGGGCTGTTACCAGGTTCGTAAACTCGCACAGAGTGATTCGACGGATCCATCATTTTGGTCGTATGCCATGACCCAAACGATTAAATGTGTTCAGCGGATGGAGGCGGCCGAAGAGGAATTGTTTATTGCCAACCGCCCGTTGATTGTGGCCTGCGCGAAGCCCTTTTACTGGATCGGACAAATTTGGATTTCAGATTTTCTGCAGGAGGGCTCCCGCGCGCTGGGGAATGCGATCCGTAAGTTTGATTTCACCCGGGGGGTTCCTTTTTATGCCTATGCGCAACGGTCGATTCAGAACCGGTTGCGGAATTATTTCCGGGATCATATTCGCTCCGGCGCGTTGGGGATCAAACCCAATGAAGACATGATTAAAATCCAGAAGGTGATTCAGGAATGGCGGGACCGGCAAGGGGAAGATCCTTCCCAGTTGATCCTGTCCGAAATGACCCAGTTGCCTCCCGAGCGGATTAAAAAATTGTTGCCCATGGTTCGTCAGTGGCAACGCATGCCGGCCACGCCGCTGTCTTTGGATGCGGCTTTGGGTGATACCAAATCCTCGCTTCACGATTTGGTCGCGGATCATCAACATGTCGACTCGGCCAAAGAAGTGGAACGCAACGAAGTTTGGGATGCGGTGGCACGGCTGCCTGAACGTTTACAGATTATTTTGAAGCGGCGGTATGTGGAGGGTTACACCTTGGACGAAGTGGGGAGTGAGTTCGGACTAACCCGTGCCCGCATCAAGCAATTGCAGGATGAAGGACTGCAAAAGATCCGTGCCTTTATGCGCGAGACTTATGCGAGGGAGAACAATAAATTATGAGCGCTCCGACTGTGACCCTGGCCAGTGGCAATGCCCACAAGTGTGAAGAATTTGAAGCCATGTTGGGCATGCCGGTGCGCTCGCTCAAAGATGTGCCTGATTGCCCGGAGTTTGTGGAGGACGGTGACAGCTTCGAAGCCAATGCGCTGATTAAAGCCCGTGGACTTCGTGACTTTACCGGGGGCTGGGCCTTGGCGGATGACTCGGGGTTGGCCGTGGATATTTTAGAGGGCGCTCCGGGCATCCACTCCGCCCGTTATGCCGGTGAGCACGGAAACGATGCGGCCAACAATCAGCTTCTATTGAAAAAATTGGCAGGAGCGGACGATCGTACTGCCCGTTTTGTGTGTGTGCTTGCGCTCTGCGGACCGGATGGAGAAGAATGGGTGATCCGCGGAGAGTGTGTTGGACAGATTGCGAAAGCGGCCAGTGGAGAAGCCGGCTTCGGATACGATCCGCTATTTCATCCTGAAGGGTACGACAAAAGTTTTGCGGAGTTGGGAGAAGAAGTGAAACATAAAATCTCCCACCGCTCGGTGGCACTGGAAGCTCTATTGGCCCATCCGGATCAACCGCTGGCACGGTTTTTGGGTTAAGTTTTTTTCCGGTCCGGAACATCAAGTTGCGGAGATCATTGTAACTGGGAAGTTTGTGCCGGAAATGATATGTTCTCTTGACTGAACATGAAACTCCGAACGCAGTGTACATCAGGGGAAAGTTCCTAGTTCCATCTTCAGATGGTTCACCCGAAGCGTTCACGCGAGGGCTACGCGGAACCCGGGCTCTGAAAGCGGAAGCCTGAAGGCATTCCGTCGAACCGCCTGAAGTCGGGACTCCGAACTTGGGACTCCGAACTTGGGACCCGAAACTTGAAAATCAGATCCCATCCGGGGGGAAAGTTCCGAGTTCCATCTTCAGATGGTTCACCCGAAGCGTTTACGCGAGGGCTACGCGGAACCCGGGGTATATTCCTACGCCACTAAAATGCCAGACATGGATTTTCTGTACAATTCGGGTAATCATTGCTCATAGTCGGTTAAAGAAGAACCTCGTTGCGTATGTGAAACGTTAACCGCTATGGATTAAAATGGATTTAAACGTAACTGAATTGAAATACATAAGCAGAATCAAACGTAACCAAAAGAATAATGCACGGTTGCGCTGGATGAAGTTGCTCTGTGCTTTGTTTATGGCTGCTGTCGGCTTTTCAGCGCTGCGGCTTACGGTGGATGCATCAGTGAAATATTTGATGAATGATAATAAACTTGGAGCATTGGCGGTAGCAATGGCCTATCCCATATGCTTATTTCATCTGGGGTTGGCTGGCTTTATTACAACGCAGACGATTTTCACATGGAATGGAGACATTGCAAAAAACTTACTTGTTCGTTTGGTTGAGCAAAGTGAAAATATAAATACCCATACCCCCGGTAGGATTTCTGAAGAAAAAAATGACATGTAAACAGTTGGGTGACACTCTGGCTCGCGCTTTACGACATGCCTTACTTTGACGGGATCACCTTTGACCGTCGTATTGAAAATATACGTTCATTTGCTCTTCTGAAATCTATTCCTTGCACGCACTTCACTATTGGCCTATTGCTTGGCGTTTATCATGACCTCTGCACAAACTCTCCCTGATTTCATTGCCCGTTTAAACCTGGATCATTTGGTCTCTCTGGAGTTGCGGGAGGAAAGCGGACCTTACCTTTTTCCCGAAGGAACCGAGGTGAAGGATTTGCCCCCGCGTCAGGTGGTGCATTATCATCTGTCTCCCGCCCCGGGATCTGACATTGTGGTGGAACTGTGGCTGCCGGAGCTCTCCAGCTGGAACGGGTGTTTTCTGGGCTGTGGTAACGGAGGGGCGGCAGGGGCCATTAACCGGGGACTGCTGGCGGGACGAATGAAGGAGGGCTATGCGGTGGCCCAAACGGATATGGGTACTTCCGCCGGCCCCGAATGTGGTGACGGCAATCCTGAGGTTTGGAAAGACTTCGGGGGACGTGCAACCGAACTTATGACTCTGACCGCCCAACGGATTACCGAAGCCTGTTATCAGAGGCCTTTGGAAAAATCCTATTTTGTCGGCGGGTCCACCGGGGGGCAGCAGGCCCTGCAACTGGTGCAACGCCATCCCGAATTGTATGACGGAGTGGTCGCACAACTTCCCGCACATTGCCGCACGCCGTTGCATGCTTACTTCCTGTGGAATTTTCAGATTTTGACCCGTTGTCCCTTCAGCGAGGCGCAGGAGCAGGGGGTGATCCGGGCCGCCCTGGAGCTTTTATCCAACCGCGAACCTTTTCCGGAGATCATGACCGCGGTTTCGAATCCCCGCTGTTCGGTGGAGGATATTGAAGCGGTCATCGCCCTGGCTGCGAAACGGGATTCGAGTATCACCCCCCGCCATCAGGAGGCCCTGCGGCAACTATTTGCCGGACCAACCCATCCGGAGACCGGCGCACGGATTTTCCCCGGGGTTCCCCTCGGAAGCTCTTTTCTTAATGCACAGTCTCATTTGTATCCTTTTCAATGGGTGTTCGGCCGCGACTGCGATTTGATGGGATTGAATTTTGCAGAGGACATGGATACCTATTCCCGGGCATTGGCTCCCTGGTTGAATGCGGAGGATCCCGACCTGCAGGCTTTCAAAGATCAGGGCGGGGTTTTGTTGATCACTTCCGGATCCTCGGATTCCATTGTGCCGTATCACGCCACCCTCGATTATGTGGAGCGGGTGATCGAGGCGCTGGGTTCCCTTGAAGCATTTACTACCTTTTGCCGCTATTTTCTGATCCCCGGCAAAGATCACGGTGCCCGGGGGTCCGGACTGAACCGAACGGTCGATACGCTGCCATTGCTCCGGGAGTGGCGGGAAAACGGAAATCCTCCGGACACCCTGCACTGTTACAGGGAAGAGGAGGGAATCGTGAAATACGAAATGGAGCTGAGCCCTTACCCGGATATCCGTCTGACCCACCGTGGAGAAACCCGCTGCGTCTCAAATCATTGGGGCGGGGTCCCCCGCATCAGTTCCCAATATTTGTAATTTCCCTGAAAAAGGGGCTGCTGACCCTTTTTCTGTTTTGTTTACGCGTGTTTAAATGAAAAGATTCTAAAAACACCAACCATATATTGCTTATAACTATTGGATGCCATATGTGGCATTTGTTAAACGTATGTGAATTGAGCTTATTTACACAAGTATACGCCATGAAAAACCTATTAAAACTTCTTCGTTTCCTGCTTATTTGTTTGCCGGGATTCTCGCTGTTCCCTCTCCATGCGCAGGATACATTCGGCTCCGGGGTAAATGAATTCACAATCGATTTTGTTGAGGTGGGTGATGCAGGGAATCCGGATGATTCGGGTACGACCGGATTGTACCATTCGACGAGTGGCGGCGTGGCATATGTGTATCGAATGGGGACTTATGAAATCAGTCGGGATATGATCACCAAAGCCAATGCGCTGGGGAATCTGAATATCACAATGAGTAATTTTGGCAGCAGTGCTTCCGATCGCCCCGCTGGGGGAATAATATGGAACGAAGCGGCCCGTTTCGTGAACTGGTTAAATACCAGTAAGGGGTATCCTGTTGCTTATAAATTTGCCACGCAGCCGGGGGATGTAGGATATTCTGCTAATGAAAATGTCGAGATATGGACAAGCAGCGATGCGGGGTACGATGCAGACAACCCCTATCGGAATGCCAACGCCCTCTATGTGCTTCCCTCTGAGGACGAATGGTACAAGGCGGCCTATTACAGTGGAACGGGTAACGTTTATAACGATTATGCCGTGGGAGATGATACCATACCTGCCGGCGTATCCGGAGGCGTCGATTCAGGATCCGCAGTCTATGTACAGGGGGCAACTTCGGGACCTGCCGCGATAACCAACGCGGGAGGGCTCAGTGACTACGGTGTCATGGGCATGAATGGGAATGTTTGGGAATGGACGGAAATTACGAGCGATGACGTGGCGTTTCGCGGGGGACACTGGTATAGTCAAGAGGCCAATTTACGATCTTCACAGCGAATTGTCAGTGCGGTAGGGGGGGGCGATGACGCCAGTCGTGGCTTTCGGGTGGCCAGTCGTACACCGTTGGTACTTCCTGCTGACCAGACTCTCACATTTGCTGCCATCGCCGATCAGACCACCACCGACACCGTGACCTTGGCTGCCACCGCGTCTTCGGGCTTGCCGGTGAGTTATGCGGTGACGGGGCCTGCTTCTTTGAGCGGAAGTAATCTGAGTTTCACCGGCGCGGGCACGGTGCAAGTGACGGCCAGTCAGGCGGGTGATGATGATTGGAATGCGGCTCCCGCGGTGGTCCGTAGTTTCGAGGTGACCAAAGCGGTCGCCCAAGTGTATTTTGAGGATCTTTATCAAATTTACGATGGGAACCCCAAATCGGTGACCGCGTATACGGAACCATGGGGACTCACCTTGGAAATCACCTATGACAGCTCTTCCACCTCTCCCAGTGCAGCGGGCAGTTACGCGGTGGTGGCCACCATTGTCGATGATACCTACCAAGGAAGTGAAACGGAAACGTTTCAGATTCTTCCCCTGGTGGAAGGAAGCGATGTTCTTGAATCCGTTTTAGTGGGCAACCCCGGAAATTCGAATGACTCGACGGGTTTTGGCGCTGTCAGCTATGAATATTATATCAGCACCTATGAAGTGACCAATGCCCAATATGCCGCCTTTCTCAATGCGGTGGCGGAAACGGATACCTACTCTCTTTATACTTCTTGGGATCTGCTTTACGGCGGGATTGCCCGCAGCGGCAGCGATGGAAGCTACAGCTACGCGACCACGCGTCCGAATGCACCGGTGAATTATATCACCTTTTGGGCCGCGGCCCGCTATGTCAACTGGTTGACCAATGGACGTCCCACCGGTCCGCAGGGCCCCGGAACCACCGAAACGGGAATGTACAATTTGGGAGGGGTGGACTTTCCGGTGAACAATACGGTTACCCGGGATGCCACAGCCTGGGCAAATGGCGGGGTGGCGATTGCCAATGAGAATGAATGGTACAAAGCGGCCTATTATGATCCGGGCCTGAACAGCGGTGCCGGTGGTTACTGGCTGTATCCGACCCAAAGCAATACGCTTCCCACCGCGGCGGCGCCGAATGCTTCCGATGCCAACAGTGCAAATCATGATAACTTCGTGGGAAATGTAACAGATGTGGGGGGCTACACCCTTGCGGCGAGTGCCTATGGCACTTACAATCAGGCTGGAAATGTCGAGGAGTGGATTGAAGATATCGACGTATCCGGTAATGCCCGGATCTTCAGAGGCGGGCGGTTTTCGTATGCGAACGGACTCGATGCTACGAGCGCAAGTTATGCTACTCCAGAAACGTACGGTCCGGTTCTCGGCTTCCGGGTGACAAGTTTACGTCCGCTTTCCGATGTGCCCGGCCTCGTGGTTACCACCCTTGCGGATACAATAGATGCCGGCGACGGCCAAACCAGTCTGCGGGAGGCGATTGCCTATGCGGCAACCCTTTCAGGGGCGCAAACCATCACCTTTTCCGATAATACCGACGATGGTGCGGTCGATTTCCACGATGGCACCGCGCGGACGATTACCCTGGGCGGTACCCAGTTAACCTTGTCCAGTGACCTCAACATCGAAGGGCCGGGTGCGTCCTTACTGTCGGTGAGCGCTGACAACAGCAGCCGTGTGTTTCAAGTCGACACCGATACGGAGGTGACCTTCACCGGATTCACGGTTCGCGACGGAGAGGTGGCTGAAGATGGAGGGGGAATCCTCAATGGAGGGGATCTGACCCTGCTGGAGATGATCATTACTGAAAACGAGAGTACGGTATATTTCAATGGTGCGGGCGTTTATAATTTGACCGGTGCGACGTTGACGATTCGCAGAAGCCTTTTCTCGGACAATTCTGCAACGAGTGACGGGGGCGGGTTCTTTAATAATAACGGAACGGTTCTTGTAGAAAACAGTACATTCTCCGGAAATCATGCAGGTGGGTTCGGAGGGGCTTTTGTGACTTCCGGGGATTTAGGTGTCGTAGATGTGACCGTCGTTTATAGTACCTTTACTGGAAATAATTCGGATGTTGGACCCGGTGGTTTTCATGCACCTGCGTCTGGTACTGTAAATATTACGGCTTCGATTGTGGCGGGAAATACCGGGAGCGGACCCAATGATGTGGATGTGAATGGCGGGGCCCAGAGCGGAGGGCACAACCTAATTGGGGTACAGGGAAATTCCTCCGGATGGGTTGCCACGGATCAGGTTGGTTCCCAGAGCACACCGCTGGATCCGGTGCTGGGCCCCCTTCAGGATAATGGCGGTCCCACGTCCACGCATGCCCTGCTTGCCGGGAGTCCCGCGCTTTTTGCCGCGGCCGCCGTGGAGGGGGTCACTACCGACCAGCGGGGCGTTGCGCGTCCGCAGGCCATCGCAGCTGATGTGGGGGCCTATGAAGCGGAACCCACGGTAACGGTTACATTAAGCAATTTAACCCAAACTTTTGATGGCAATCCCAAGTCCGCCACTGTGGTCACAGACCCTGTCGGCGTCAACGTGGAGGTTACCTACGACGGCTCCTCCACGGCCCCGACCTCGTCTGGGAGCTATTCGGTACGAGCTATTGTGGATGAACCGGGTCAAATCGGTGGGGTCATCGGCACCTTGGCGATCAGTAAAGGATCACAGGCGATCACTTTTTCCGCCATCGCGGATCAAAGCACCGCCGACACGGTGACGCTGGCCGCCACCGCGTCATCGGGGCTACCGGTGAGTTATGCGGTGACCGGACCCGCGACTTTGAGCGGAAGTAATTTAAGTTTCACCGGTGCGGGCACGGTGCAGGTGACGGCCAGCCAGGCGGGGAGTGGCAACTGGGATGCGGCCTCCGCCGTGGTCCGCAGTTTTGAAGTTAGCAAAGCAGTGGCTACGGTGACCTTGAGCGGTCTGAATCAGAGTTTTGACGGGTCCGCAAAGTCGGTTACCGCCACCACCGATCCGGCGGGACTGACGGTGGGGATCACTTACGACGGATCTTCTACCGCGCCTTCTTCCGCCGGTAGTTATGCGGTGGTGGCCACCATCAATGACACTCTTTATCAAGGTAGCGCCTCCGGTACGCTGGAAATCAGTAGCGCAAACCAAAGCATCACGTTTGCCGCCATCGCGGATCAGACCACCACTGACACGGTGACGCTGGCCGCCACCGCCTCATCGGGTCTGCCGGTAAGTTATGCGGTGACCGGACCGGCCTCTCTGAGCGGAAGTGATCTGACTTTCACGGGGGCGGGAACGGTGCAGGTGACGGCCAGCCAGGCGGGCAATGATGACTGGGATGCCGCTTCCGCCGTGCAGCGCAGTTTTGAAGTTAGCAAAGCGGTGGCTACGGTGACCTTGAGCGGTCTGAATCAGAGTTTTGACGGAACTGCGAAGTCGGTTACTGCTACCACGGATCCTACAGGGTTGACAGTGGACATTACTTACGACGGATCGTCCACTGCGCCTTCTGCCGCGGGCAGTTACGCGGTGGTGGCCACCATCAATGACACCCTTTATCAGGGCAGTGCTTCGGGTACGCTGGAAATCAGTAGCGCAAACCAAAGCATTACTTTTGCGGCCATTGCGGATCAAACCACCACCGACACGGTGACGTTGGCCGCCACCGCGTCATCGGGTCTGCCGGTAAGTTATGCGGTGACCGGGCCGGCCTCACTGAGCGGAAGTGATCTGACCTTTACCGGTGCGGGAACAGTGCAGGTGACAGCGAGCCAGGCGGGCGATGATGACTGGGATGCCGCTTCCGCCGTGGCACGTAGTTTTGAAGTTAGCAAAGCGGTGGCCACGGTGACCTTGAACGGTCTGAATCAGAGTTTTGACGGGTCCGCAAAATCGGTCACTGCCACTACCGTTCCGGCGGGCTTGACGGTGGACATTACCTACGACGGATCTTCCATTGCGCCTTCTGCCGCGGGCAGTTACGCGGTGGTGGCCACCATCAACGACACCCTTTATCAGGGCAGCGCCTCGGGCAGTCTGGAGATCAGCACTGCGAATCAAAGTATCACATTTGCCGCCATCGCGGATCAAAGCACCACCGCCACGGTGACCCTCGCCGCCACCGCGTCTTCGGGCTTGCCGGTGAGTTATGCGGTGACCGGACCGGCCTCTCTGAGCGGAAGTGATCTGACTTTTAGCGGAGCGGGTACGGTGCAGGTGACGGCCAGCCAGGCGGGGAATACCAACTGGAACGCGGCAACTCCTGTTGTGCGGAGTTTTGAGGTGACCGTGGTGAATGCAGAAATCACGGGGCTTTCACCTAACCGGGCGAACATTGGCGGCGGGATCGAAGTGGTGATTAGCGGAAACAATCTTGGTGATGGTTCGGATATTACCGGGGTTCTTCTTGCCGGGGTTTCTGCGACGATTCTTACGCAAACCAGCGATTCTGTGACCGTGTTTGTAAATGCGGCTGAAACCGCAGGGGTTGGGGATGTGAAGGTTACATCCACTTCAAAGGGAGAGGTGACGCTGGTCGATGGTTTCGAATACTTGTGGCTGGCGTCTCCCGAACAGCTTGAACCCACGGATATCACGGCCAGCAGTCTGGTGGCTCATTGGACTTTGGTGCCGGGGGCGGATACACATGTGTTGGATGTGGGGACGGATCAGAATTTTGATACCTATGTGACGGGATTTGAAAAACTGGATGTGGCGCAGACCACCCAGCAGGTGATTCCTGATTTAAGCGCCGGAGCGTGGTATGCGATACGGGTGTTTGCGAGCAATGCACAGGGACTGAGTTTACCTTCGCGCACCGTGTGGGTACCCGCGGGCGATAATATTCCCTACGTATTAAATCCACCGCCTTCCGGCCCCGTGTCCCTTGGCTCGGTTTTGACCTTTAACCCCATCTATATGTTCCACGGATCCGGAATGGTTTATAGCACAATATCCAGTGCTCCGACGGTGGTGGATGCTTCTATAAATGAGGAGGGCTTGTTACGGTTGGAAATGCTGCAGCCGGGGACGGCAATGATTACCGTGACCGCCACGGATCCTGTTACGCATTATTCCTCCAGCTATACGTTCAACGTTGAGGTGCTTAACGCCATGCCGGTGGTGGAATCCAATACCTTTGCAGAGCGCGAGTCCTGGAATATCCGGTTCACCCAGAAGGTCTCACTCCGAAACAATTCGGGTGCAGATGCCTTGGGGGTCAGGGTATTGTTTTCCGACCTTGCACCGGGAATCACCATCGAAAATCAGACGGGCGCGTCTGAAGACGGTCGTCCGGTGTTGGAAGTTTCAACCGCGTTCGCGGATGGGGAGGCCTTGTCATTTAACATCGTATATTTGGCCACCACGGTTTCACCGGAAGTTCAGCCACCCACGCTGGCGTTTGAATACATTCTGAAGGACTTCGTTCCTCCGCTCCCGGGAGAGGGGGTGGAGGTGACCCGCATTCAACCTATTGGGGATGGGACGGATCGAATTGTCATCGAATTTGAGACCCAGCCCGGAGCGCTCTATGCAGTGGAATACATGAATGATTTCCCTGATGGCGATTGGGTGGAGGTCCCCCTGCGACTGCGGGCGGGCGCCAACAAAACCCAATGGATCGATTCCGGGCCTCCCGTGACCCAACCCTCCTCCGGTATGAGAGTGTATCGGGTGAAACAATTGATTGAAGGAGAGGAATAATGAAAATGTCCAAAATTTATCGTATTGGGGTTGGCCTGCTTTTGCTCTCCACCACACCGAAGCTCCGTTCTGAATGGTTTTTCGAGGTCGGCCCCGTTTATCGGGGAGATATGAGTATTGAGGTGGATGGAGGTTCCCGGGCGAAAGAAACAAATACGCAGATTGGCGCTCCGGGAATCACCCGCACTGCGCCTACCCAGACGGGTTCCCCGGGAGAGATGGATGATGGAAGCGCGCAAATACTCCGAACCTTTGAAGACGGGTTTGTCGGTCCCTCCGGGCTGCCACTGTTTTCAGGCATAGGACAAACCCAATACTTTGGATTTGAATCCGATTCTCAACATAATTCAACCGCGGGAACTTTAAGTTTCACATCTGTTACCTCAAGTCAAAGTCAGAGTACACAAACCCGCAGCCGTCTGGAATCTGCAGAGGCCGGCTGGTCAGGAAAACAGTCTTTCGATGGTGTCGGTCTGCAGGCCACCACCGGATATATTTTGCGTAAGGACGAACACCTGGAAGTCAGTCTGTTCGGTCAGGTTGCCTGGTTGGGGGATCTCGACGCGAATTTCCAAGGAAAGTCCGCTTACCAGCAGAAATATACAGAGGAAGTTCGGGAAACCACGGTCACTCAGTATGAAAGCCGGACTTTTGTATTCGACACTTTTGGAAATCCCGTATTCCCCAGCGGACCTTATGAAATGACGGACGCTTCGGGAGTCGGGCCGTTGATTTCAGACCGTCCTATTGATATTGTTTCAGCAGGCAGCACGGAAACCTCCAGCGAAGAAGTGGTGGGGCGCAGCCTCATTCGGGCCCAAAGCCAGGTGGATCTTCGTATGGAGGCGGATTTGTCTGTATTCACTCTCGGTCCCCGGGTGCGTTGGCAGTTGAATGAACAGTTTTCGTTTCTCCTGCAGGGGGGTGCCACCTTGAATTATCTCAAAACGACGCTGTACCGGAGCGAAACCTTTGCGACCGAAGCGGGAACCGTGTTGGGGTCATGGCAAGATAGGCGTAACGACACGCAGTGGCTTCCGGGCCTCAGTGCCTCCGCGGGGGTACAATGGGATCTGACTGATCAACTCTACCTCAATGCCTCCGGGGGATATGATTGGGTGGACGATGCCAAAATCGACATCGGACCGGACGACGTATCGTTGGATCTCAGTAGCTATAAGGTGGAGCTTTCCATAGGTTGGCGTCTGGGAAAAGGGGTGGAATCATCTAAACGTCCCCGCTGATTTACGCGGGACGCGGGGCTTTGAGCTGCGTATACATTTATACTCTTCAGCCAGAGGCGTTTTAAATAGATTCTCCGGTTTCCGGATCGCAAAGTTCGTGAGGATACCGCTTTCGCCGAATCGCCTCGGCGGCGGCCCGGCCGGCGCCTTCGCCCATGGCCACCGCATTGCCGGTGACCCGGTAGCTGGAGTGGGCGAGAAAGTCTCCGCTGATACAGCGTCCGGCCATCATCAGTCCATCGAGATCTTTGGCGATCAGCGCCCGGAGGGGAATGTCGTAGGGTTGAGTGCGGATGGTGGTGGGCTCTACGCCGGAGCCATGTTTTTTATCCGTGGCGTGCACATCCACTTCAAAGGTGGCACGGCAAACCGCGTCCGGATGACGTGCACCCTGAACCAAATCTTCGGCGGTCACTTGATAGCGTCCGTGTATGCGGCGTCCTTCACGCACCCCGATATGGGCTCCGGTGGCCACGATATGCAGACGGCTCCAGGGATCTCCCAAATTGCGCAGAGCATTAACCAGCTGATGTACTTCCCGGCGACCGCGCACGGTGGCATCGGAAAGGCTTTTGCCGTCGATGGCGGAGGCACCGTACTCGTGGTTGGCCATTAAGAAGAACAGATCATCGCGCACATAGGAAAGGGTGGGCATTGCATAGGAAGGGGAGAGTCCTGCACGTTCCATTTCCGCTTTCAGATTTCCCCGGGCATCGCCGGGCAAACCGTAATGAAAAGCACGAACCGCATCAGGATCGATTCCCGCCACCAGGGCCAGCATGCTCATGGGCTGGGTTTCGCCGGTATCAGCTTTGCCCAACTCAAATCCGCAACCCGCGCGGGCCGCCAGATCCCCGTCGCCGGTACAGTCGATAAATGCCTTGGCGCTGATGGCTTCGCGTCCGGATTTGGATTCACAAATCGCATGGGTGATTTTTCCGTCGGCAACCACCGCATCCACGAGGTAGTGGTTCAGGCGCAGGATCACGCCCGCATCCATGCAGAGATCCTCCAACAGGGCCTTCATGATTTCCACATCAAAACCGTTTGAAGGTTTTCCCTCGGGGCAGGCCCGCGCGCCGAGGGCATCCAGTTGGTCCACAATCTCCCGCATGATGCCGTCTTTGTTACCGTAATCGATTAGCCAGGCCAACAGACCGGCGGTCCACACCCCACCCAGGCATCCCTGGCTTTCCAGCAGACAGGTTTTGGCGCCGCCACGGGCGGCGGCAAGCGCCGCGCCGATCCCCGCGGGACCACCTCCACAGACCAAGACATCCACCTCTTCGGCCACCGGGGTGGTACGTTGATTTTCGGTGATGACCTTATTCATCACTTTCCCCTCATAATTTAGGTTTATGCCCGGCGGCGGAGGCCCAACATGAGTACTGAGAGTCCGCCGAAGGTTAGCAGCAGTGAGGAAGGTTCGGGAACGGCATAAATCGCAAAATTATCGAACGTGAGGTCATCGTTCCGGTTGGTAAATCCAATATAAATACTGCTCCCATCCCAATTTCCGCTGAAGGTGTTGCCCGCTACTCCGCCGTTCAAGTCATAATCGACACCGTTGATTTTCAAATCGATGGACCATGCCGTTCCGTTGTCAAAGTCGTCTGTCGTCACGGTGTAAAGGTATGATTTTGATCCCGTACCTACAGTTGCCAGTCCGGTCGTGGCGGCGCCATTATCCTTCAAAGTCGACGTACTCGTAGAGTTTGGTCTGAAAAGAAAGTCTGTATCCGAGTCAATATATGGCCGGGAAGCCGATATGTCACCCCCGATAAAGAATACGGTGTAATTGTCGTCCGCAGTCATATCAAAGCTCACGGTGAATTTACCTCCTGTAAGAAGGTCTGTATCAGTCGCGAAGTTGTAGTTTAGCCAGGTGTTCGCGTCACCGCTGGTCGTCGGGTTGGTCACAAGCATCGAATTGCCACTGACCGAGGCGGAAACACTTCCGCCTGTATTCCAATCGGTCTGCGCGATCAAGCCGGATTGACGGGTTGCGAGATCGTCGTTTATACCCGTGTTCGTGGTATTAAAATTATCGGAAAAGATCAGCACATCCGCTGAGAGCACGGTTGAAACCATTACGAGGAGTGATAGAGTAATGAAGCGGTTATTTTTCATATTTTTATATTTATCACTGCAAGGAGTCTTTAGGCAAGTTTTTTGAGCTGGACACGTCCACCTCTCTTGTTTTCTTGGATTTATAATCGGTCAGGTAAGGACATTCCTTCGTGCCAGCCACAGGAAACCGCCAGCCGGCAGGGGGTCTCGGGTATCCCCAGCACGCCGTTTTCTACCGCACTGTACAGATGCCGCAAACCCAGGCGTCCGGCTTCAAAGTGGGGTTGTTGGATGGCGGTGATTTCCGGTGCTTCATCCATTTTGTCTGTCGCAATAAAACCCATATCGACGGGAAAGCGGATTCCCTTCACTTGCAGGTCTTTCAGAAAATCCGAATGGCTCAATACGGCTGCCGAAGTTCTTTTCTTCTTCATTGCCAGCACTTGCTTTACCATTTCCGCATCCGTGCCCTGTAAAATCTGAATACGCGCCGGTCCGTACAGTTCCCGCAGGGTCGTGATGGCGGCCAGCCAGCGCCAGCCGACCCGCTCGTGATTGAGGTTTTGGATAGCGAGGACCAGGCAATCGTACTTGCGATCCATCGCCCGTTGTCCCGCTTCAAACACGGCGGTAAATAAATCTGCTGCCGTCCGGTCCATCCGCGGCTCCTCCACCGTAAAGCCACTGGAAATCATGGCTACCGTGTCCCAGTCTAAATTCATTTGGGTATGGGGAACCGTCGCCGGGCCGAAAAAAATGCCCTGAATTCCCCGGGCTTCGATGATCCGGTTCAGTTGGATCTGTTCTTTCTGATTTAAGCCCCAGTCAATGACATCCAAATTACAACCGAGTTGCTTGGCCTCGGTTTGGGCGCCACGGATCAGTTCAGCTTCATTTCCATGACGCAGTCGACGGGATTTTCCGTCTGCATCCAAACTGGAAATGTAACAGAGGTTATGACGGTGAACGGGTACTTGCCCGTCACGGACCCCGCGCATGAAAGCCGTGACCGCAGGATTACTGGTATAGCCGTGTTTTTTGGCCAGCGCCTGAATGCGCCGACAAGTTTCCTGACTTACCTTCGGACTGTTTTTCAGTGCGTAGGCAACGGTGGATTTGCTGACGCCCGCAATCCGGGCTAATTCACGAATGTTCATATGGAATCAGGCTAAAAACCTATTCGTGAACCGTGCGCAGGTTGGAAAGTTATTTCCCTTCAATCAAGGCTTCCAGCTTTAAGGTGTCGGCGGTGAAACCCCGGATACCCTGAGCCAACTTTTCGACCGCCATTGCATCCTGGTTGTGTTCCCAGCGGAAGGTTTTTTCGTCCAGGTGGATTTGCGCATCCCCGGATTCCATTTCGGGGTTCAGCGCTTCGGCCAAACTGCCATTTTCATTTTGTAATTCTTCCAGCAGGCCGGTGCCGATGGTCAGCAGGTCGCAACCCGCGAGGGCTTGGATCTCGCCGATGTTGCGGAAGCTCGCGCCCATGACTTCGGTTTTATAGCCGTAAGTTTTATAGTACTTGTAAATTTTCTGAACGGATTGAACGCCGGGATCTTCGGCACCGGTGTAATCGGTGTTGTTTTCTTTTTTGTACCAGTCGTAGATTCGTCCCACAAAGGGGGAGATCAACTGCACTTTCGCTTCGGCGCAGGCGACGGCCTGGGCGAAAGAGAAGAGCAGGGTGAGATTACAGTGAATGTTTTCTTTTTCGAGTTCTTCGGCGGCTTTGATGCCTTCCCAGGTGGAGGCGATTTTGATCAGTACCCGGTCGCGGGAAATGCCGGCGGTTTCGTACATGTCAATCAGTTTGCGGGCCTTCGCGAGGGTGCCTTCGGTATCGTAGGAAAGGCGGGCATCCACTTCGGTGGAAACGCGGCCGGGAACGATTTCAAGGATTTTCTTGCCGAACAGAATCAGGGTCTGATCGATGATTTCTTCGGTGGATTCGCCGGCATGATCCTTCATGGCCTGATCCAAAAGCGGACGGTATTCATCCTTTTGTACGGCTTTGAGAATCAAAGAAGGGTTGGTGGTGGCGTCCTGCGGTTTGTATTCGCGCATGGATTCAAAGTCGCCGGTATCGGCGACAACGGTGGTATACTGTTTGAGTTGTTCGAGTTGGTTCATGATTTTAAAGTAATGGCTGACAATTAATGATCAAGTAAAAGAATGTGAGAGCTTTGTTTGCGGGTACCGGATTATTCCATGCTGTCGATCAATTTGCGGGTTTGAGATTTTAAAGAAGGATTCAGGGCCACGGCTTTTTTGTATTCCGCTTTGGCCAGGTCATTCTTTTTTAAACGGTATTGATAAATGATGCCGCTGTTCATGTGGGCCGCGGATCGTCCGTCTTTGGCGGCGTTGCTCAGTTGGGTCACTTGTGTATATGCGTCCAGTGCTTTCTGATATTGCTTGTCGAGCCGGTAACAATCTCCCAGCATCATATAGGTGATGAGTTCTGAGGTGTCATCCGTATCAAGTTTGCTTGCCTCCAGCAGAAAAACCGTTGCCTCTTTGTACTTTTTTTCGCCTTTCATTTTACAGGCGGCTTCGACTTGGAACAAAATGATATTGGTCTGGTCTTCCCTTTGCGGGAAACGTCTCGCGTAGTTGACCATCTCTTTGGCCTGGGTAAATTTCTTTTGATAGTAGACCATCATCTCTCCGCGTTTGGCCAGGGCCAACGCTTTCTGATTGTCATTGGATGCTAGCCGGTAGGCTTGTTCAAAAGCTTTGTCCGCCTCCTCTAGTTTATCATCTGAAATGTTCTGCTTCGCCTGCTTCATCAGGGCATCATAACCCGGTTCTGCCAGAACAGGGGAGGTTGTTATGAGGATGCCTGTTCCCAAAAGCAGCCAGGAAATGCGTATGGAGTGTGTCATGAAATTATTCATATGATAGGAATGGATTCGGTCTCAATTTCTGAAAACCTTATCTTTGGAGGCTATAAAGGTCAATGGATTGACTTGGGTTCGGGAAGAATATTTTCTCCTCTCATTTGAGGGGAAGGTGAACCGAGCCCTTGTTGACAAACGGGTTCAACAGGTTGAAATCGACGAAGTTGAAGTCGCTGCGGGCATCGTCTTTCGATAAATTCGGGTTGCCAAGAGGGGCGTAGCGATTTAAGGCATCATGGATGAATCATCCTCTTCAAAACCCGGCGCTACGCCCTCTTTGGTTTGTATTGGGGAGTTGTTCGTTAACGCTTTTTCCTTTTCTATTGGGATCTTGGCTGTGGCCGGACGGGCTCAATGCCAATGCGGCGATGTTTTTTTGGCCGGCCAGCGGGATAAATTTTGCCCTCTGTCTCAAATGGGGGTGGAAGTACTCTTTTCTGATTTATTTGAATGCGCTGGTCACCATTTTCTGTTTAAAGCAACCGGTGTCTGTGAGTCTGGCCGGGGCCACTTTTAATATCCTTGAAGTATGGCTGGGATATGGGTTGTTATATAAGTTTGCCCACCGATTGCAGGCTCCCCTACGGGTGCAGCATCTTTTGATGTTTTTACTTTGTTCCATCCTTATGGGCATGCTTTCGGCGATTCCCATGGCGGCGGTTATGGTGCATCATGGAAGAGTTTCCGCGATGTTATACGGGCAAACGGTTGCAAGTATTGCCGCGGCGAATGCTTGTGGGATCCTTTATATCACCCCCTTGTTTTTTACATTTCCATTTCCCGGCAAACCGCGTAAAACCCAACCTCTGGTTTTCTTTGCCGGCGGGGTTTTGTTGGCGGTGGTGGCATTATTGGCGTTCAATCGGGTTTTCCAGGGACGGTTAAATTATGTGTTTGCGCTGTATCCTGTGCTGACCTTTTTCACGCTGCGGTTCTCCTTTAAGCAGATTTCTTTTTTTCTGTTTATCGTGTTTGTTTCAATCTATGGGGCCTTGATCCAAAATGCGTTCGTGTTGCCCGTGGAGCAAACCCCGGAAATTCTCTGGTTTGTACAGGCGTTCTCCTGGGTGCTCGCATCCACCGCCCTGGTTTTTTCGGTGTTGATTCTCGTAAAACGACAACAGGATCTGACCCTGATTCAACAGGAAAACGATTTGCTTGAATTACAACTTCGGGAGAAGGATGCGCAACTCAATGCCCTGCGATATCAGATCAATCCCCATTTTCTGTTTAATTCGCTCAATTCCATTTATGTGGTGATGTTCGATAACAGTGGCAAAGCCCGCAAAATGATCACCCAGTTGTCAGAATTTTTCCGTGCGTCGCTGACCACCCCGGTGGGTAAAAAAATCAAAGTGACTGAAGCCGTGGAGGAAGTGATGTTGTATTTGGGGATCGAAAAACTGCGCTACGAAGAGAATTTGCAAATCAACGTGGAGGTGGATCCGCGGGTGGCAGTGCGGATGATCCCTCCCTTCCTGCTGCAACCCCTGGTGGAGAATGCGGTTCATCATGGATTTAATCAAACGCAAGGGGTTTTCGAATTGACGATTCGGGCGGGCGTTTTGTCGGAGCGTGACTTTTATGTGGAAGTATCGCACCCCGGGACGTGGCAAAGTTCATCCGAGCAAAAAGGTACCGGGGTCGGCATTCAAAATATTCAGGAACGACTTCGACTGTGGTATGACGGTCAAGCCCGCCTGGAAACCCGGCTGGACGATCAACAGGTAAGTCAGCGTTTGGTTTTTCCTGAAGGTGCAGAGGATATATCATGAAAGTAATCATTGTGGATGATGAACCGCTTGGCCGCAGAAGTATGCAGCAGTTGCTTGCGGATCAGAAAGATATTGATGTCGCAGGTGAAGCGGGTGACGTGGACACAGCCCTCCGTTTGGTGGAAAGACAAAATCCGGAAGTTATTTTTTTGGACATCCAATTGCGGGGCGAAACCGGATTCGATTTGTTGGCCAAATTGCCGGATCCCGGCCCCCGGGTGGTGTTTGTTACCGCTTTCGATACCTATGCGGTGCGGGCCTTTGAATGCAACGCTATCGATTACCTTTTAAAACCAGTGGATCCCGAACGACTCGCGGCCACCCTGGAGCGTCTTCAACAGAATCAGCCTGCACCGGTTGCCACCAACTTAGCAGCGGCCGACCGGTTAATGATCAAAAGTAAAAGCGAGCTGCATTGGGTCCATGTGCAGGATATCGAGTGTATCCGGAGCGATGGAAATTATACCCTGTTGTGCAGGCAGGATCATGAACCGCTTTGTGTTTACCGACCCTTAAAAAGTTGGCTGGATGTATTGCCGGATTCGTTCATGCGGATTCATCGACAAACCCTGGTGCAGGTGTCGTTGATCCGGGAACTGACCCGAGGGACCAGTGGCACGTATCAGGCACAAATGCGAAGTGGCGAAACCTTACCTGTAGGCCGCAGATACTTACCGGAATTGAAAAGCCGTGTCGTTCGTCAGGAATAATGTACCGTTCGTCATATTTGTCCTGATTTAGAGAATTTTATTTTGAAATATTTTTCTTCTTTGCTTTACGAGATAGGTGAAATCTATCTCAACTTAGGTGATGCATATGAAGTATCTGCTGTATTTTTGGTTTTTTTGTATTGGGTACCCACTTTTTGCCCAGCCCTCGAATCCTTCTGTCCGTCATGGAGACGTGACATTTCAGCAACAGGCCAATCAGCTGCGGATTCAGCAGTCATCCTCACAGGCCATTGTCAACTGGCAGTCCTTCTCGGTTTCAAATGGCAAAGCCGCTTCGTCAGCTCTATTAAATTCCCGAAACCACGCATAAAGCAAGACCTCATGACTTTATATCAAAACCTATTCGTCGCATGTGTACTTGTCTTTGCGCCCATCACCTTTTCCCAGGTCGTCGTTACGGGGGATGTTGATCCTGCTCCCGCTGCATCGCCGATGTGGTCGGTGGGTGGACCCTTGACCGTAGGGGTAACCGGAACCGGTACACTTGAGGTCAGCGGCGGCGGGGTGGTTTCCAATACCAACGGAATTTTGGGCTTTGTCATAGGATCGGATGGCACGGCGACAGTGACCGGGATTGATTCTCAGTGGATCAATTCCGGCCCCCTCATTCTAGGAGGATTCGGTACCGGCACTCTCAACGTGGCGGACGGTGGTCTGGTCAGAGCCTCGGAAGTAGTTATGGCTGACTCTGTTTCTTCCTTCGGAATTCTCAACCTCACAGGTGGTACGCTGAGTACGGGGCAGCTTAGCGAAGGAGCCGGCTTAATCGGAGGGAAGATTATCTTTGATGGCGGGACGTTACAACTCACCGGTGACCAGGCGGATCTTTTCATGGGCTTTGAGTTCAACGATGTCCGGCTGGAGGCAGGTGGAGGCATTTTTGACACCCAAGGATTTAACGTGGCCAGTGGACTTGGCCTTTTGGGTCCGGGGAGTCTGACCAAACAAGGCGTCGGCACGCTGACGCTCTCTGGAGCCAATATCTATACCGGAGCCACCACCGTTCGTAATGGCACATTGAAAGTCACCGGATCAATTAACCATCCAGGAAGTGACTTTACCGTGGGTTCTCTCAATGGAGATGATGGCAGCTTGGAAATCAGCGGGGGGGGAGTGGTCTCCAATACCTCAGGCACTGTGGGTGATTTCTCCGGATCGACAGGCACGGCGACGGTGACCGGAGCCGGATCTCAATGGAATAACTCCGGTAGTCTCAGTATCGGTAACTTCGGCAATGGCACGCTCAACGTAAAAGATGGCGGGAGGGTCTCCAATACCTTTGGTTATGTGGGCGATCTTTCAGGATCGATAAGCACGGCGACGGTGACTGGAGCCGGTTCCCAATGGACGAACTCCATGAGCCTCTTTGTCGGCAACAACGGGACGGGAACACTTACCGTGAAGGACGGTGGGGTGGTCAGTGCTGAAGGAGTGGTCGTGGCTAGCGAAGGCAGTGCTGCGGGAACGATCAACCTCACTGGTGGCACGCTGAGCACGGGGCAGGTCAGCGAAGGAGATGGCACAGGTGGAGGGAAGGTTATTTTCAATGGCGGCACGTTGCAGCTTACGGGCGATCAGCCGGATCTTTTCAACGGTTTTGAAGACTATAACGTTCTGATATCGGGGCCAAACGGCGGGACGATCGACACGCAAGCATTCACCGTGGCCAGTGGACTTGGACTGGCCAGTTCCGGTTCGCTGACCAAACAAGGTGAGGGCACGCTGATATTGACCGGAACCAATACCTACAATGGTGGCACCACTATCAGCAAAGGGACCCTACAGATCGGAGACGGAGGCACCACGGGGTCTATCACCGGAGATGTCACCAATAATGCCACCCTCGTCTTTGATCGTTCCGACGATATTTCTTTCGACGGTGTGATCAACGGTTCGGGCAATCTGACCAAGCAGGGGGCTGGTACCCTGTCGCTTACCCATCCCCTTACACTATTGAACTCAAGTGGATCTGGAAATCCGTTTGTCGTCGTTCGTGAAGGCATCTTTGACATCACGGGCTCGATCAATATTTCCGAATTTGGAAACCTTACGGCTGGACATCAAAGCGGGGAAGACGGCACCGTCGAGATTGGTGGGAATGGAGACGTGGTAACTGGGGAGGTATGGATCGGCATGCTCTCTGGGGCAACGGGATTGGTGAAAGTGAGCGGGGGAGCCTCGCTGGATATAGATTCACTTATTGTTGTTGGAAATTACGGTGATGGTACACTCGAGATCAGCGGGGATGGCGTTGTAGGCAATCACTTAGCGGATATTGGGAATACTTTAGACGCAACAGGGGTCGTCAAAGTGAGCGGGAGGGGTTCGTGGACAAATTCAGTTCTCAACCTTGGCGCTGGTGGGGGGAACGGCAGACTTGAAATTAGCGAGAATGCAGTTGTAAATGCTGATATCACATCGATTGGCTCAGCTGCTGATGCTGTGGGAACGCTTACAATAAGCGGGGGAACCTTTACGAGTACGAACTTTATCGATGTTGGCATCGCGGGTGAAGGGACTCTGGATATTAGTGGTGACGGAGCGGTATTTACCGATGCGACTCTAATCGCTCTTAATTCCGGGTCTACGGGGGTAGTGACGGTACGCGGAGGAACATTTACACATTATGTTGATCTTGATGTTGGTTACCAAGGTGAGGGTAGGTTGGAGATCAGCGGCACTGGATCGGTTTTGAGTCCCGGAGCCGCCATTGCGTCTTTTTCGGGAAGCACGGGTATTGTGAAGGTAAGTGGTGGAAGCTGGACGAACAGTGGCGTCCTCAACCTCGGCGCTGGCGGCAACGGTACATTGGAGATTAGTGGCGGCACAGTTTCCTCCGAAAGTATTATGTTTGCCGGTTTTCATGATTCAGCCTTTGGTACTCTCGACCTGCTCGGCGGTATGCTGAGCACGGGACAGGTCGGCAATGGCATCGGTGAAGGAAAGGTCTTTTTCGATGGCGGGACGTTGCAGCTCACCGGCGACCAGGCGAACCTCTTTGACGGTTTCGGGACCGGTGACGTGACGTTTGACGCCGGGGGGGCTTTCATCGACAGCAACGGCTTCGATATCGGCACGTCTGTGGTCATCGATGGCACGGGCGGACTGACCAAACTGGGCGCAGGCACGTTGACGCTTGGCGGGGCCAATACCTATACGGGCATGACTACCGTGACCGACGGTATCCTGGATGTCACAGGCGGGATCGACTCAGCGGTCATCACTGTTCAGGACACCGCAAGTCTACACGTCGCCGGCTCCAATCTGACGGGCCTCCCCGCCCTGACTCTGAATGGAAGTGGTAATTTCAGTCTCTATGGACATGAAGGAATCGGCTCATTGGCTTCGTCCTCCCCGACTTCCACTGTGGACATGCGCAGCTATTCTCTGGTAATCCGTAACGAAGAGGATACCTTGTTCGCCGGTGTCCTTTCCGGCACCGGGCATCTCGAAAAATCCGGCTCAGGAACGCTGACGTTGAGTGGTGAAAGTCCCTTCTCGGGTGAAGTCTATTTTAAAAATGGCATTTTGGATATCACAGGAAGCATTGCTGCGGAAAATTTCACGGCTTTTCTCAGTGACGGCATTCTCCAGGTCGATGGCAACAGCATCCTGGATACCGCAGAGGTCGATTTATCGAATGCAGGCGGAACGCTCAGGTTGACGGGAAATGAAAAAATCGGATCGCTGAATGGTGAAGCGACCACCAAGGTCGAATTGGGTGCGAACACGCTGAGTATCGGCAAAGAATTAACGATCGATCGTTTTTATGGTGAAATTTCAGGCACCGGAGGCCTGACGATATTAACGGAACCGTTAGATACGTACACTTTTGAACTTAGAGGAACCAATACGTTCACGGGAGATACCAGAATTGAAGATGGAGGTTCGCTGGAGTTTTATGGGGGGAGCGCTTTGGCGGATACAAGTGATGTCATCCTCACGGGTGGCAACCTGGTCGTCTATGATGATGAAACCATCGGTGCCATTTCCGGCACAAGTGGAACCATCAGCATATACAATACCGAACTCACCTCCACAGGGAATGGAGGGACGCGAGAGTTTGCAGGGATTTTAAGCGGTTCAGGGACATCCACTTTTACCAAGGACGGAACCGATATTCTCACCCTCTCCTCTATCGTCAGTCTCCCGACGATTAACGTCAACAGCGGAACATTAATTCTCTCCCATCACTTCAATACCATAGACAATATTTACCTCGACGATGGTATCCTGCGTTTGGAGTCGAATGGTTCGGCAGGCGGCTCGGCCGGCCTGATTACCACTACCGGCTCGCTCATCGACTATGCCGACGGCATCGACATGGCGACGCCGATCAATCTCGACTCCAACACCACCCAGTTTCAAGTGCTCAGTGGCAGCGCCACCCAGTCCGGGATTATCAGCGAAACCGGCGGTGCGCGTCCGCTGGAAAAAATCGGCACAGGTGTCCTTACGTTGAGCGGGAACAACAGCTATTCCGGGGGCACCACCTTGAGTGCGGGTACTTTGATTATTGGGCATAATAACGCATTGGGAACAGGGGGTCTGACGATCGGCGCCGGCACTACGCTTGAGGGAGACGATCCGCGGCGGATCACCAATGATATGGTGGCGACCGGAGATTTTTCCGTCGCTCCGCGTAATACCTTTCCGACGATTTCGGCCTTGGAACTGGACGGGAATCTGGATTTGGGCGACAGCACCCGCAGTATTACCAATACGTTGGATTTCGCCAGTTTTGAAATCGGTCAGGTCAATTTTGGCGGGGTCATTTCCGGAGATGCCGGCGTGGGACTCAATCTCCGGGATAACGGTTCTCTTCCAGGGGGG
>CAKZLZ010000121.1 GCA_937127435.1 uncultured Verrucomicrobiota bacterium
CATACGGGGGTTCCGTCATCGGCTCTAAAAAAGACCTACATGCTTTAAAGCGAGACGAAGTTAAAAACTTTTATAAACAATTCTATACACCAGACAATGCTGTTGTTGTGATTGTAGGTGATGTTGATGCAGAGGAAGTGTTTCAAGAAGTAAAAGCAAAATATGGTCACTTATCATCAACTCATCAGGATGTTCTAGACTACCGATCGAAAGTAAATGATCCGAGCCTCTATACTTTTAAAAATAAATTTGGCAAGCTTATTCACGAATCTGCTACACTTAGTCTAAGCAAGAAAAATAGAATTAGGCAACCCAGAGGACGGATCATGGGAGTGCTTCGTAAATGAGTATGATTTATCGAAGCTACAAGGCCATCAACGAATTGGGGAGGGTGTAATAGCATGAAATCTAAACCCCGCACCGTATGGCTGACCTCTGCCAGAATCCCGGAACAGTTCCGGGATGATTTAAAGGCGTGGTCAAAGAGGCTCGGAATGAGTCAATCAAAGATTTTGGAAGCCGCCTTCTATGAATGGGCAAAAGGATTTGCCGAGTACCAAGTAACGTTCAAGATTCCAGAAAAAGGAACAGAATCATTTGCGGTTTTTGCCCTCAATGAATCTGACGCAATCAACAAGGCCCGGAAGATTGCAGCCGACAAATACAAAGAGGATGAAAAGCACATCCATTTTATCGACTGCATGGAATTGCCTTTTTAAATCAAAAAACCCGCCCCTACGAAAGCAAGCAGCTTTCAACGGGACGGGTATATTCACTTAACCACCATCAAAAAAGATGGTTATAATCAAAACAGCAACCGCAAGGTAACAATTATTCCGATTAATCCGCAAGGACTTGCAAGGACGCGAACCCAGCCTTTCCACGGACGAGGCCACCAAAAGGAAATAGGACCGAACACAAATTCAGATTTGGGATTCTCTCCCGGATCTACGAAGGGCCGTCCGACTGAATTGTTTATAAATCCCTGATAGAACGGAGACGCGAACGAGCTTGCAGACATTGCTCCGAGTAGGGCGATTCCTCCAGCTTCGAGGTAGTCGTATTCCTGAAGTGCGAATGCAGCCAGAAAGCAGAACACAGAACCGAATTGAAAGTACCAGGCCGGAGATTCAAGCCGATGCAGGTTTCGAATCCATCTCAGAATATAATCCGGCACATCTTCCTGATTCCGACCACGGGCGTAAAACGCTGCATTCTTAGCCCCGGAAATCATTCGACGACCGGATGCGAGGACAAGACCGAGAACGAGAAGAAAGGGGATCATAAGTCCATTTCGTAAAAGAATTCACGATACAGCCACATCGAACAGCCGTACACCGCAATCAAAACCCCGGCGTTGGTCAAGTCCAGGAATGCGGCCTCGAATATCTGCCCGAAGATCAGTGTTATAAATGAGAGGATCAGGGTAAATGCGATTTTCTGATATGTCGCGTTCCGGTCCAGAAATCCGACGACTTTGTTTTTGAGCTTTTTCAAATACGTGTTTTCGTCCATTTCCATGTATTCGAGACGGGAAACGGAAGTGGACTTTTCGTCTGAAGGCTTTCCAAAAATCCCACGTAGCGACCAGATCGCAAACACGACAATCCATGCACCCGCGCCGATGATCGTTACCCAATCACCAACCGAACCCCGTTGCAGATCGGGGCGGACGGTTCCATACAAGACCCAATCAATCAGGATTCCGAGCCCAATCATAAAGAGACCAAACCCAAAAACGAGGGCGATATTTCGGAATGTGTAAACAGGAAAGAACAGTTTTTGAAAAAAATCTTGGAGCTTTTTCATAAGAAATCATTTCCTCAAAAGTGTTTCAAAATTGAATTCGCCCGTTTTCGGTTGATTGAATAGTGTAAAATAAACCCTAAATATTGTAGAAATTTTTTTGGCTTTCTGGTCAAAAATGATGACATTTACATAGACAAAAATACCTCCGGGAGACAAGTCTCAACCGGAGGCCGTAATCAAAACAGAGGGCGAACAACCCTTCTGTGTTAATTGCAAGTAACACATTTTCACTTTAAATATTAGACTCATGTCTGACAAAATCAAAACAGCAGTTAAAGCAGATGCCATCGAGAGCGTTGATTCCCAAGGAGAGATTCGCCAGACCGAACTAACCTCTACGCCTATGGTGATTGGAGCCAAAAAGCTATCCAAGATCAAGGAGACGCTTAAGAAGATTAATGGAATGACGGCTGGAGCCCCACTTTCTCCGAGGTATAAAAAAATAGGACTTGGAGAGTCATTCAAAGGAGTGTTCCTCGGATTCAAATCAATATCTACGCAAAAGCAAGCCAATCTTGTTTGCGCGGGATGGATGGAGGAGGATGGATCAACTTATATAAATGCAGGAACCAATCTGGTTCAGCAGTTGATGGAATATGGTATCGAGCCCGGAACGCCACTATTTGTCAAATTTGAAACCAAGGACAAAACGTCTGCCGGACACGAAGTTTTTGTGTTCGAAATTCGACCACTTGAATCACTATAATCATGAATACGCTCCAAGAAAAGGCAGCGTTAGCAATACAAAACGGAGGGTTCACCGCGAAACCCTCCGTTTCCGTATTCGATCAGCCCTTCGAAAAAGGGGCCGGATTCGCCCAACTTTCCGCACTCGCGGAGAGAACCGGAAACCGGAACTACGCAACGGGTCGGGCGTTTTCTCCGTCCTCGCTCAAAAAGGTTCACCATCACCCGCTCAAATACATTGAGTACGTGAAGGAGAAGCAGAAAACGGAAGAGGAACGACTGGAGGAATTCTACAATTCCAGGACGCGACATTTTGCAATCGGCCAAGTATTCGAAGATATGCTAAGGCATGGGATCGAAAAGACTGCCGATGAATTGTACGTGCCAGAATCCGGAACCCTGACCCCTGCCGTAAAAAAAGCAGCACACGCAAGCGGACGAAAGGCCGTTCGTGCTGCCGATTGGGAGAAGTGCATACAAATGCACCTGACCGTGACCGAAGTCGTACCCGAGTACGTGGAACGGCTCCGGGTTTCATCCTTCGAGGCTCCGGCATACGACACCGTGAAGGTAGGGCCGAACGAAATCCAGGTCGGGGGCTATCTTGATAGCTATTACGCACCGGATAAATACGCCTCGGACATCAAGACCATCGAGAAAATGTCCGATGCAGAGAAACGAATCTTCGAACGGAATTGGGGCACGTTTCAATACTGGCTCCAACCCGCGATATATGACATCCGATTCAACTTCAAAAAGTTCGAGTTCATGTTCGTATCAAAAGACGAACACCCGTCCGTAATGCTGATTTCATTCGGGCGCGATCAACTCGACCAGCTTCGGGAATACCTTCTTTCCACGGCCCTGTCTGAGGTCGCTTTTTACCTCGAAAACGGATTCCAGACTCAGACCTCGCAGTTTTGGGGGAAGATGCCGAGGATTGATCCAGAAGTAAGATTATTTGTATAAATATTTTTGCATTAGTGCGTGTTTTTCACGTACTTCAATTCGTAATCAGAACATGAAAATGAACATCAAGATATTCACGGACGGGAACCAGGTACTAGAACTGAACGGGCATCCGGTCAGGACTAAACGAATTCCGAAAGCCTTCCCGCATTGGGAGGACTTCGGAACCCCGGAAGGGTTGGCAATCGGTGTCGCCGTTGGGGTGACGAACAAGGTTCCGCAAACCTACTCTTCCACGTATCGGAACAAGGACCACATCAAAGACGTGCTTGAACTCAGGTTGCCGGAATCGTTCGGGACCGTAGTCATGGAACTGGATATAGACCTCGAAATCGAAGAAGTGAGTAAACGAGTTCTTCAGGGGGTGTAAGACTTCGCCATAATCCGGGATATTGGGCCCCGGCTCTAAACGTCACGGGAGAAATGCGGCTAAGAAATAGTCAACAGGGCGGAAAATATCGACACCTGGGAAAGACCGGGGTTGACGCGGTGGTCTAATTGGCAGGACACCTGAGCATTCTCATTGCGAGGACTCACGAGGTGCAGGTTCGAATCCTGTTCGCGTTGCAAGTCTATTGCAGACTTAATTGCCTCACCCCTTACGGAACGAAAACCGAGAGGCTTAGAGAAGGGGGTTGACGCGGTGGAGTGCCTTACGGGTTTAGCATCCCAAAAAGGTATTGGACTGCAAGCGAGTAGATTGCTGACTCGGATTGATGCAGCAGGACTCCTTCCCGGTTCGACTCCGGGCGCGTTACTAAATGAAACAGAATTATGGAATGGATTAGGGAGGAAGTAGTCGGCTCCCTATTAACAGTGGATTCTGTTGCTTTAACAGATTCTCAGAAGTTGAAGGATATTGAAGAATCTTTAATTAAAATCATCAAGCAATTACCAGATGAAAACAAGAGCAGGGACAAAACTAACTAAAGAAGAAATTAGACTTGTGAGGCGACTGAAAAGGCTGGCGAAAGACTGGAAAGAGACGCCTAATCGCCTTTGGCTGTGGTCAGGCGCAGACAGTCTTCACGTAATGGTGTACGGAGGCACGAAAACAAATCCTGTTCCACATACTCGTGAAGGCCCAAAAGGAGGAATGAACCCTGATAACATGGTTGAAGGCGGGGATTATATCTCAATCCCCAACGACGGAGGCGACTGGTAGAACCACGGGCCATTCACGAACGGCGGCTAAACCGAGGTTGTGAGGCGGGGCTAAGTATCGTCAGCGGGTTCGAGTCCCGTACGGTCCACAAAGGAAAATTGAGTTATGGAACAGATTTACAGGATAAGAGTAGTAGCCATTGGTATTGACTCATGGATTTCCGATTGCGACGGGGACCCAGGAAGAACCAAAGTAGAGGAACACGCAAAGCTGTATTATTCAAAAGGGGAGGCAGAATCGACACTAAAGGAGCTGCAAGAAAAGTACCCTAGGCGCTCATTTTATATTGATCCTCTTTATAAGTCCATCCCTAAGTCATGAACAAACCCACCCCCGAATACAAAGAATTCCTTGAATTCCAGAAGTGGAAGGAGGATCAGAAGAAATCCAAGAAGCCGGAGCCGAAAGAATCCGGGAACGGGGGTTGGGTTGCTCTCATTTTGGCGGCTTGGTTTATTTACACATTACTGACGGCAACATGAACAACAAGCAGGAAATCTTAATGGCCCTACGTGCAGCCGGATTCAACATCGAAATCCAGCACGTCGATTTAATCCTTAGACTGATCGAAGCCGTGAACGACAACCCGGAAGGGGTGACGCTTAAAGACGTGAGTAGGATCGAGGTAGAGGTGAGGGAGGAATACAATAAGGAAACTGAATAATGCCACGAGAAAACATCGAACGACAAAACAGGCTCGAACCGCAACGGATCTCACACGCGACTCAGGCTTTGGAGAATTTAGGATTTGAACCGCAACAAATCGGAATCGAATTGCGGTTTCTATTCAAAGGGCATATCGTGTACCTGTACCCTTACTCGGGATGGTTTCAGGGTAAGTCCGTAAAAAAGGGACGAGGGCTGAGAAACCTTTTAACTCAATTGAAGGAGGGGAAACAATAATGAACATACTCAGCACATACGAACACTTCTCCGGATCGACAGAGCTATCAACCAAGGGCGCAGAACACCTGTACACCTACAACAAGCCAGAAACCCGCACCGAAAGACGGAAACGGGAAAGGAGGGAGAGGAAAGCGCGTCGAAGAAATCGCACCTAATCCCTTTCCCCGTACATTCCCGAAATGTACGCATTGACCATCCCCACGACAAAAGACCCGCTCCAGATCCCGAAAGAGATTGCAAAGAATCCCAACCTCAGTTTTGAAACGTTGGGATTCCTGGTCTTTCTTCTGGCCTTCGATGTGACCGAGATCGAGAAAGGGCACACGGAGCAGATTCATGAGGAATTGTTGGAACTGGAATTGATTGGGGAGGTGATGGGGAATGATGTTTGAACACTAATTATCTGAGTATATGAACCATTTTCAAGTCACATTCAAGCACCCTGATTTGGGGGAGTTCAAATCTTCGGTCGAAACCGAAAAGGATCAAGGATTCCTGCACCAGAACATTAAGAAGGTTCTCGACGGGGCCGAGCCCCAAATATCCCTAAAGATGGCGGGAGACAGCGAGGCGGTAATCCCGACATCAGTTGCAAATCAGGGTATTTGGATCATTCGTCAGTTTTTGAAAGCGAAACCAAAAGATCCAAGCGGAATCCCTGTCCAATGCAGGAAGATGCTTTCAGATGGAAAAATCGCAGAAGTAATAGAAACCCTTAAAAACAGGGGAATAGCCCTTGGCGTGTTTGATGTTTTTGACGAGCTAAAAAACTCGGAAGATGCTGCTGACGACAAGGACGCACACATTAGGAGGCTTCAAAAAAGACACGGACTAATCATTGGACTCCTCAAGGGTCTGGACGATTTAGAAGAATCCTTGTGATTTTAACTACACGAATTCCGAATATCATTGCGCGAAATCCAAAGAATTTACTATCTTTGATTTGTGCCGCGAGTAGTGACGGGGCATGACATGAAGGCAAAAGAATTCGAACCCTCGAATCTGCATTGGTTGTTCACTACCCTCGTTTTCGGACAGGGAACCAAGCAGATTCGAGGGCTTTTTTTGACCCTATAATTTTGGGAAATCATGGCAGAAGCATCAAAAATACAGTGGACGCAAAACACATGGAATCCGTGGCATGGATGCAAAAAGGTTTCTCCAGGCTGCAAGTTTTGCTATATGTACCGGGATAAGGATCGGTACGGACAAGACCCCACAACAGTAATGAGATCCAAGGCCACCAAATTCAAAGAGCCGCTAAAATGGAAGGAACCGAAATTGATCTTCACATGTTCCTGGTCTGATTGGTTTATCGAGGACGCGGACGAATGGAGGGACGAGGCTTGGGAGATTATCAAGAATACGCCGCAGCATACTTATCAAATCCTAACCAAAAGGCCGGAACGGATCGCAGATCACTTGCCGGAAGATTGGGGCGAAGGGTATCCGAATGTTTGGCT
>CAKZLZ010000122.1 GCA_937127435.1 uncultured Verrucomicrobiota bacterium
GTCTGCGGTGGTTTTATTGGTGCCGCTGGCGGTGCCTTACAAGCATCTTCACGTACATTAATGGTTGACCAGGCCAACCCTGAAAAGATGACAGAAGCGTTTGGCTTATATGCCTTATCAGGTAAAGCAACCAGCTTTATCGCCCCCCTTTCTATCGCCTTCGTGACTGCAGCCTTTGCTAGTCAGCGCATTGGCATAACACCCGTTATATTATTATTTGCTATATCTCTTTTACTCCTACCTAAGATTCACGCTCGAGTCACCTAGTCTCAGTTAGCTTAGAAATATAAGTAAGGTGTTGAACTTTTCTCCATGAAAAAGTTTCAAACCTACAAGCCTATATCGGGTTTTGCATTCAGGGCTAACAACAATTATTAAACTAAAGAAAACAATTATGATCAGTTTTATCTCACAGAGAGCTCCCTTCCTACTAGGTATAATCGCACTATTCCACTCGCCACTTGGAGCGGCTACACCTAGCACAGTAGATCCCCATACCATTGTTTCACAGCAATTTTTAATGGGCCAATTTAACGCTCGAAAACACGCAAGCTTTATCAAGATCAATAAAAAGTATGCTTCTCGCAGTGGGATGTATATGCAAAAACTCCCCTACGAAGCATTTCGTGCCATGCATGCTGACGCCAAACAGAGCGGCATTACCTTAAGAATTCTTTCTGCGTCCCGTAGTTTCAACCACCAAAAATCCATCTGGGAAGCCAAATGGAATGGTAAGCGCAAGGTTGGAGGTATACGCAATATAAAACGGTCCATTAAAAATCCAACCCAACGTGCACTTAAAATCTTAGAATACAGTTCAATGCCAGGCAGTTCGCGTCATCATTGGGGGACCGACATAGACCTTAACTCCTTTACTAATAGTTACTTCGAAAAAGGGAAAGGGAAAAAAATCTATTCTTGGTTAGTTAAAAATGCACCACGATATGGTTTTTGCCAACCTTACACACCTCAAAACCAATCTAGGCCTCATGGCTATAATGAAGAAAAGTGGCACTGGTCGTTTAAACCATTGTCAGCAAGCTATACACAACAGGCACGCTCAAGTTTGAATGATGGTATTTTTAGAGGCTTTGATGGCGCTAAAACCGCAACACGTATTGGTATCATTAACCGCTACGTGTTGGGTATTCATGCAAATTGCTATTGAGTGACAGCCAAGTCTTTGGCAGCTTTAGCAACGCTGTTTGATACTTTCTTTGCTGGCACCTTTTTCTCAAGCGCCTGGAGCCACTGTTCAACCTCGCTAGAGTGGGCTTTTTGAATACGATACTTTTCTAAAAGCTCCTCATGCTCTGCATCGGCTAGTTTCCTGTCGATTGCTATTTGGTAACCACCTTCATTTTCTAGCAAGATAACAGGGGAATTATCCTGCTTTAACAGCTCATAGAATTGCTTGAAGTTTTTAAATGGTTTGCCGTTTATCTTATGCAGACGAGTGTAAATGCTGTCATGAAACCCTCGATTGCTTGAGGATGCCAGAACCTGGCTCACGAGTATTTCGTCCTCTTGCATCTTGTTTTCTTCCTGAGCAAACTCTTCTTTAGTCAAACATTGGTCAGGTTTTTGCTTAGCAATAATTACGAAGCCACCATAAATTATGTAACGTGGATCTTGGTCAAAGACAAAGCTGGATATCAAGTTCTTGGTTAGTGGAACACTAACTGTTATTGACTTTCCTTCGCGTACCAGTTCAAGCTCAATCTTCTCGCCAATCTGGTGCAACTGCACAAAATGTTCGAAATCAACACGATGACGTTTGTCATTTACCACCATGCCATTGTTTTCTATTTTATAGCCATCAATACGCGTAATGATGTCGCCTTTTTTAAGCTTTTTATGGGGTGATTTTTACAATTTAACCCAAGCTTTCACAGTTAGCATTGCTGCTATGTGTGGGTTTTGCATTTATATGATCTTATATATTGCCACAGGGTTTGCTGTTCAATTTATGAACGATCAGCCTTTTCAAACAGCTCTTTATCAACACTTTAAAGCACGCTTAATGAAAGCGACACACCAACAATAATTTTCTATTTTCTTCCAATGTTGCTCAATTTCGGAAAGTTGAAAATATAAAACAGCTTCGCGTTGATCCATGTGGAATAAGATAAATTCTTTACCATTGCAAAGAGCATAAAATTTAACTCGAACATCTGGATGAATAGCATAACTGTAAATTTGCTCAATATAATCCCCTTTTAGCACACTTTCATTTGGTGATTTTGCATCTAAAACCCAAGCATAATTTCCATTTACTTCTAATAAATAATCAGGAATTAAACTTATTTTCTTCCGTTGGCTGCCGTGATTAACATAAGGGTCTGTAAGCCCCTTACTGCGAATGATTTTATTTTGCCCTGACTCCAGTCTATATTTTGCCAGGAATCTGCAGTGGGAACGGTTGAAAAATCTAGAGAAAACAGCCACCACGCCGGATATAAATGAATGGGCCGGTTTTTTCCGTCAACCCTGGGCGGGGGTGCAGCGACTCGGGGCCTCCGGCGCCCACGACTATCAGCCCCAGTACAGTGTGGAGACGGTACGGGCGGAGGCCATCGCCAGCCTGTTGCTGAATCTCGATTTCAGTAAAGAGGAGAAAACGCCCTTGCTGGTGAACTTTGTACAATACGGGATCGATTGCTATTCCTTGATTCGAAATGGAGGTTGCACTGACACTTGGAAGGCGGTGGGCGGACACGGCAACGGCGTGAAATGGGGAATTACCTTTGCCGGAATTCTGTTGGGAGAGCAAAAAATGACCCATCTAAACTCAAACTATCCCGAGCTACAGTTCGGACAGGATATGCAGACCGCATTTGTGAAGGATATGCCGGAGGGAATGCAGCAATGTTGGAACGGGTCTGAAGTAACCTACACCGGGATGTACGGAGTTTGGCAAGGCAAGCCGGCTGGAAAAGAACCCCAGCATTTGCCCTATGAACACCAGCACCCCAAGGACTGGGTGGCGGCCACTTATACCTATTGGGGCACGAAAACCCGCACCCGGTTTTCCGGCGAAAACTACCGCCGGGGACAAAACAGCCCCGCCTGGGTGGGAGCCGCGCTGGCCATCCGTATCATGCAAGCAGAGGAAGAATATGAACATCCCGCATTTGTCGCTTATGTGGACCGATGGATGACCATCGATGACGTCCCGCTGCGGGCAGAGATCAAAGCCCATATGCATCCGGACGACACCACCGATCTGGACAACATACCCGCCGGACGGGCCTGGGATCCCTTTGTGGAAGAAATGTGGGAGGCGCACCGCGGATTGTGAATCCCGGGCTCTTTACATAAAAAAGTACACTGTAAACCTTAAATCTACGCATAGAATAGGATTATATATCCATTCATTCTCCATGAGATTTCATTCATATTGCCCACCCTTCGGGTCATGACCTTCCGGTGTTTTTTTCAAAAAAACACGACGATACGATGGGGCGCCAGGGCTGAAAATAAGTCCGGTGCTCAACCTTTCCAACATGATGAAACTGCCAGCCTTCACTTTGCGAATGGATAAAGTTTAACTGATTTCAACTTGGTCCGATACCGACATTTCACCGAAATGCAGAAAGGGACTGAGGCCTCGGAGCATTAAAAAATATTCTCCACGGAATTGAATAGTACTTCGCATATATTCTCACTAAGAGTTTATGAAGGGACATATCATATCGGATAAATCAACATATGAAGGAGCCAGATGCCATCACATCCCAACATCGTGTATATCTTTGCCGACGACCTCGGCTACGGCGATCTCGGTTGCTATGGGTCGCAAAAGATCCCCACCCCGCATATTGACCGTATCGCCTCCGAGGGCATGCGTTTCACCGATGCCCATTCATGCTCTGCCGTCTGCACCCCGAGTCGTTACGGACTACTGACCGGCCGCTATTGTTGGCGCAGTCCGCTTCAACAATCGGTACTCCGCAGTTATGAACCCCCTCTAATCGAGTACGGACGAAGTACCGTAGGATCCATACTGAAAAGCGTCGGGTACCACTGCTCTGCGATCGGCAAATGGCATCTCGGCCTGGAGTACAGTTGTAAGCCGGGATGTTTCCTCGATTTTGAACGCCAGGCGGGAACCTGGCCTCTCGCTTCACGTTCTCTCTCTGATTGCATTGATTTCAGTCAACCCCTAGGCGGCGGCCCCATCAGCCTGGGATTCGACAGTTTTTTCGGCACCTCGGCCTGCTCCACCTCCATGCCGCCCTACGCGTTTATTGAGGGAGACCGCTGGCTCGTGGAACCAAGCGAATATCTCAATGATGGAATCACCCCACGCCCCGGCCCAAGTGCCCCAGGCTGGCGACATGATGAAGTCGATACCCGATTCACGGAACGGGCCGTTGAGGAAATAAGCGGTTGGGCTGCCAGCGATCAACCTCACTTTCTGTATCTCGCCGCCTCTGCTCCACATGAACCCTGCATGCCGGAAGCTGTCCCCTCCTTTGCCCGCGGTAAAAGCCAGGCAGGCAGCCGTGGCGATCTGATTTGGCTCTTCGACTGGATGTGCGGAGAGGTGTATCACACGCTTGAGGAGACGGGACAGCTTGACAACACCTGGCTCATCATCTCGAGTGACAACGGGGCGTTGCCCGGCGATCTGCAAAACCCGGACTCAGCAAAGCGGAGCCAAAATGGATACGAGGACTACGGACATAAATCCAACGGGGACTGGCGCGGATATAAATCCCACATCTGGGAGGGTGGACACCGTGTACCGCTTATTATGCGCTGGCCCGAAAGAATACCCGCGGGGAGCACAAACTCCGGGGTCACCGATCTCCTTGACTTGTGCGCTACAGCCGCCGCCATAACCGGTGCAGAAATCCCTCCCGGCCAGGCCGAGGACTCCATCGACATCTCTTGCCTGTTACGGGGGGATGGACCCAGCCCACGGGAATTCATCATCCACCATTCGATTTGGGGTGTTTTTGCGTTGCGTCAGGGAAACTGGAAAGTCATATTTGAAACTGAGGGATCCGGTGGCTATCCGTGGCCAAAAGGGGAAGGCCCGGAAATGGGGACCGCGGGTCAAATCTATAACATTTCAGAGGACCCTCAAGAAGAGCACAACCTCTGGCACAGCCGTCCGGATATTGTGGCCTTGTTCTCAGAGAGGATGATGCAAGCCAGAAGGTCATCCTAAAAGAATGGCAGCCCATGATGTATTTTTAAATATTAATATCCATCCCGCAAAGCGTGAACCCAACCTCGACGGTTCCCCTGAACGCCCGATTCACCACAGGAGAAGAAAATGACCACCGTACCCCGCTATCTAAAAGATTACGAAACTGAATGGAACCGGAATCCGCGTGAGGCCAATCTGAAATGGTTTGAGCAGGCACGCTTCGGTCTCTTTATCCACTATGGCCTGTACTCAGCACTGGGTGTAGATGTTTGGGCACAATTTCGCGAGAAAATCCCGGTTGCGGAATACGGCAAATTGCAGGAGAGCTTTAATCCCGAACACTTTGATGCCGATTTCATCACCGACCTCGCCCTTGAGGCGGAAATGAAGTACGTGACCCTGGTGGCGTGCCACCACGACAGCTTCTGCCTGTGGAATTCAAAAACGGAACCCTTCAACAGCGTCAACGCCCCCAGCAGCCGTGATTTGGTCCGGGAATTGGCAGAGCAATGCGACAGGAAAGGCCTGGGATTCTTCACCTATTATACCTTCATGATCAACTGGAGGCATCCCTACTTCCTTTCACGGGAGCAGCTTCATTGGGCGCGGCCCAACTATGAGGAACCTCAGCCGGAGTACCTCTCCTCCTCTCTCGAAGACTACCCGAAATATATCAAATACATGCTGAATTGCATGACTGAGCTTCTGCAACTCGAGTCCCCTATCGCCGGAATATGGCTCGATATTATCTCCGCATATTACCTGAAGCCTGAACTCGTCCCGCTTGAGGAGACCTATGCGCTGATCCGACGACTGCGCCCGGAGGCATTGATCGCTTACAAGCAGGGAGCGACAGGAGCCGAAGACTTCGCATCTCCTGAATTCTCCTTTAAATCTCTGGGTGAGCAACTACGAAAGGACGGCAACCTTGAAGCCGCCGACCGGGCGGACCGGGCATGGGAAATCAATCGTACAAAACACAATGAAATCTGTATGACTCTGCAGAAGGGTGGATGGGGATATGTAAAGGGTGCCGCCCACCTGTCCCCGAACGAACTTCTCTCCGGGCTCGGACAAGCCTTGTCCAGCAACTGTAACCTGCTGGCAAATGTCGGCCCGCTCCCGGATGGATCGATCCATCCTGAGGACATCAAAACCTTGCGGGAAACAGGAAGACGCATCCGGGAGGAAGGATGGCCAAAGGGAGACAATTCCCCGGCGTCCATTCCCCGGGAATATTCGACCAATGCGGGTACCGTATAACTTGGAGTCCGTCTGGAACAGACTCTAACTTATCGAATCTATGCAACAGGACAGAAGCTGCTCCTCTCAGGGGGTGCTGCGTGATCGCACAGTTCCTTCAGGTGGCGAAAACCCGTCCACAAGCTTATGTAGGTGTATTCGGCTGATCGGTTGCTCATATCGTCTCCGGGTCAACGTTTAGATGAGCGGACCGGACCGTGTACTCGCGGATCGCTCGATATATTTGTTATAAATGCCACGAATCTTTGATGTATGAATATCCCAAAGTGTATGTGATAGGTGTTACAAAAAGAAGTATCCAAGTAAAGATTCTTAGTTTGCTAGCCATAGCCATAAAAATGAACAACAGTATGAATGGCAAGTGATATAATGCATATATGAAAGTGAACTTAAGTCTGGCAGCAGACTGGATCTCAGCTCTCAATTGCATTTCTGGTATATCGCCTTCATTTGCTTCTCCGTAACCGACTGTGCTGGTTACGTACAGCATGAGAAAAAGGAAAATCTCAATCAGGGTAGATATTCCTAAGATTTTCAGAAATTCATTCATTTCCTATTTTGGATACGTTCTAAATTTTCGATCTTCGCAGTACACAGCGGGTCAAATGATAGGCCAGGATTCCTGAACATAGATTTCCCAAGGCCAGTCCGGCAACCAGTCCATTAAATCCGTAGAGGCGGCTTCCAATATAGCTGAAAGGAATAATAAAGAAAAAGACCCGGCAGAGATTGATCAGCAGTACGGGTTTGGGTTTTCCGGTGGCGTTAAGAAGTTGGCTCATCCATGAGCTGATATGGAGGCCCGCATGACCGAGCGTGGCAATAATCAAATACCGGCTGCTCATCCGCACCACATCAGGATCATCACTGAATGCTTTGGAAATCCACGGGGCCGCCGGCACCATAATCAACAGGGTAATGCCAGCATACATCAGCGCAAAACGAATACTAATCCGGCGGGTTTCCTGTACCCGCTCATGGGCGTTGGCCCCAAAATTTTGTCCGACAAATGGAACGATGGCCATCGAGTAAGACATCGAGATCATAAACACAATCATCTCAATCCGGGTGCCGGTCGCCATGGCCGCCACCGCATGGACCCCACCGACACCGGCAGCCAGCCGAATATAAAATCCCTGGGCCAAAGGCGTCAGGGCTTGGGTCAGCGCCGCCGGGATTCCCAGCAGAATAATATTTTTCCAGGAGGTCAGTAGTTGCCGGATCCCCGCGGGTTTCCAATCGATCAGGTGATGTTGAAAGTGTAACAAAAACAGCGATGCCGCCGCACCGGTTCCCCTTGCAATCACGGTGGCGATTGCAGCCCCTTTGATTCCAAAGGCCGGAACCGGTCCCCATCCGAAAATCAGCAGGGCATCGAGTCCTACATTGAGAATGGCGCAACAGATCATCACCATGACCGGACGGACCATATCACCCGCCGCCCGCAAACAGCTGTCACTGACCGGAGGCAGGATCGCAAACACCGCGCCCAGAAACCATACCTGCATATAGCCCTGCACCAGCGCCAACACCTGTCCTTCCGCCCCCAGCATAGTAAAGATGGGCGTGATGGAAAAATAGCCTGCCGTACTCACCACGATCGTCCCCAGAATCGTCAGCACCAGACCGTCCGACACCGTGCGTCGGGCCAGCGGAAGATTTTTGGCGCCCAAGGCCCGTGAAATGATCGAAGCCGCACCGGTCGAAAACCCGATCGAAAGTGCGCCCACAATCATCACCACCGAAAAAGTAAAGCCCATGGCGGCAAGTTCTTCGGTACCCAGACGGGAAACGAAAAAAGTGTCGGTCAAATTAAACACCATCATTGCAAAGGTCCCCGCGATGGTGGGCAGGGTCAGTCGCAACAGGTGGTCTTTTACATCGCCCTGGAGAAGGGTACTCATTTGATGAATCGCTTCAAAACACGACAATCATCGATGACCATATACAAACAAGGCACCAGTAAGAGCGCGATAAAGGTGGCAAACAGAATCCCGAATCCAAGGGAAATCGCCATAGGGATCAGAAACTTCGCTTGCCGCGAAGTTTCCAGCATCATTGGCATCAGTCCCCCGAAAGTGGTGAGAGTGGTAAGCAGGATGGGTCGAAACCGCTGAACCCCCGCCGCAATCACCGCATCATGAGTGGATGCATGATGTTCCCGTCGTTCGTTGGCAAAACTGATGAGTACCAATGCATCATTCACCACAACCCCGCTGAGGGCCAGCATGCCGATGATCCCGATCATGGTCATTTCATATCCTAACAACAGATGACCAAAAATGGCTCCGATAATGCCAAAAGGAATAGAGGCCATCACAATTAATGGCTGAGAATAACTTCTAAAGGGAATCGCCAACAACGCATAAATGGCAAGCAACACCAAGGGAATGGTAATCGCCATACTGCCGAAGCTATCCCGTTGGTCTGCGGTACGCCCTTCATAGCTGTAGTCGAGACCGGGGAATTGCTCGAGTAAATGCGGGAAATATTCGGCATCCAGTTTATCCATGACTTCCCCTGCTTTAGACTTGGGACGAACATCGGCAGTCAGGGTGAGGGTCCGCAAACCATTCCGGCGGTTGATGGTGGTGTAGGAGGTGCCGATCTCGATGTTCACCACATCGGCCAACATCACTTCCCCTCCATCGGGCGTGCGCAAAATAAAGTTTTCAAAGTTGTACATGCGGGTGCGTTCCGCTTCGGGAAGCCGGACTTTAATCTTAACTTCATTTCGGCCGCGTTGCTGACGCAACACTTCCGTCCCCTCAAATGCAGCACGAACTTGTTGCCCAATACTATTGGCAGACAGCCCCAGGCTGATGGCTTCCGGTTTGAGGGTGAAATCGAATTGGGTTTTACCCTGTTCAATCCCGTTATTCACATCCTGCACCAGCGCGTAGGTGTCTAATTCTTCAGAAAGCACCAACGCGGCACTTTCCAGAGTGTCGACATTTGAATGCCGTAATTCAACCGTCAGGGCCGGACCTCCGCCCGGTCCGCCATCGTCGGATGAGTACCGAATAAAACGTACACCGGGGATATCACCCACCTTGGCGCGCCATGCTTGAACAAAGGCTTCGGTCCCCATGATGGCATCACGTATTTCCGGATCGGCAAGGAAAACCCTGACTTCGGCAGTGTGGCTGCCGCTCTTTCCAATATCCGCAAAGATCCCTTCCACCAGTTCGGGATGACCCGTTTCTTCCAACACCGTTTCAGCGGCTTTTATTAAACGGGTAGCTACGACTTCTGTTTGTTCGACGGGGGTTCCGAAAGGCAAGGAAGCGGAAGCTTTGGCAAAGTCGGATTCAACCGTGGTAAACATCGAAAAACCCATGCGGCCACTGGCCCAGAAACCGCCTACAAAGATCAGCAATCCGAGGGCTGCGGATACCACCACATAACGGTGGGACAGACAGAAATCGAGGAAGGGACCGTATTTGGTTATCACCCAATTCCGGAAGGCATGACTGAAACGTTGCTGGGCGCGGTGGATGAGTCCAAAGAGCCCCTTGGGTTCACGTTTCCGGGCATGGCTCAAGTGCGCAGGGAGAATGTAAAGGCTCTCCACCCAGGAAATGATAAAGACAGAAACAACCACAACCGGGAGCATTCCCATCACCCGGCCCAACATACCGGGCAACACCAACAAAGGAACGAAGGCCACAATATTGGTGAGAATACTGAATCCAACAGGTGTACCCACTTCACGGGCCCCCACCACCGCGGCCTGCATGGCGTCCATGCCATCCTGCTGATAGTGGTACACATTTTCCCCCACCACAATCGCATCGTCCACCACAATTCCCAACGCCACAATAAAAGCGAACATGGTGATCATATTAATCGACAACCCTGTCAATGGCATGAGAAGCATACAACCAAGAAAAGAGATCGGAATCCCCATCATCACCCAGAAGGCCAGACGCATTTCGAGAAAAATTCCCAGCACCAATAACACCAAAACCAGCCCCATGGCGCCATTGCGCAACAACAGACTGGCACGCTGGGAAAAGACTTCGGTGCGGTCATTCAAAATCGCGATCTCAATCCCGTCAGGCAATTGCTCGTTGATTTGCGGTAGTAAATCCGCAACCGCTTCTGAAATTTGGGTGGGGGTTTGATCCCCGACGCGGTAAATATCAAGCATGATTGCGGGTTTGCCATTGTAGGTAGCAGAGCGGTCGGAATCTTCAAACCCATCGACAATGGTTGCAATATCTCCGAGCTTTAACAAAGTGCCGTCTTCAGAAGCCAATACCGGGGCCTGGGCAAATTCGATGCCGTAGTCACGGCGCTCCTGCATACGCAACAACGTTTCGCCACTGTCGGTTTTGATCCCCCCGCCGGAAATTTCACGGGACTGGGTTTTGATCGAGGCCGCCAGCGAAGAATGATCCAGATTGTAGCGGCGCAATTCCTCCTGGGAAACTTCGATACTGATTTCCAGATCGCGGGTTCCTGTCAAATCCACCTGGGTGATCGTTTCACTTTGCAACAAGCGGTCCCGCACTTGTTCAGCAAGAATTCGCAAATTCATTTCCGAGGTTTCGCCAAACAACACCAGCGCCATTACATCCCGTTTCCGGGCCGCAAGCGAAACTGTGGGATTTTCCGCGCCATCGGGAAAAGTGGTGATACGGTCAATTTCACTTTTGATGTCCTGATAGACTTTGACCCGGTCTACACCTTCCATCAATTCAGCGGAAATCGTAGCCGATCCTTCGCTGGCGGTGGAGGTCACCTCTTCGATGCCTTCCAGCCCCCTCACCGCTTCTTCGGCGGCCAGACAAACACTTTGTTCCATCTCTTCCGGCGTTCCTCCCGGATATGAAACCCGGATGGTCACCATGTCCGTCGTGATGTCGGGAAAGACTTCCTGGGTCAAGGTACTGAATGAAGCAAATCCACCCAACAGACAAAGTATCATCAATAAATTGGCGGCTACCGGATTTTTAACCATCCAGGCGATGGGGCCTTTGGAGGCATTCATGAATTTATTCATGACTTACGCTCCCTGCTTTGGCTGGGGTTTGCCTTCTGAATTCGATGCTGGTTTTTGCTCAGGAGGAGGAACGACCTCCCCTACCCGGCGAAGTTGCATCCCTTCGACCGCGGCACTGAGTTCGGTGATGATAAGATCCATCCCCTCTCCGCCCTCAACCCGGACCAAAACTTCGTCAGCATATCCCTGAAGCACTTCAACCGGCAGAATACGCAATTTGCGGTCGGCATCCATCATCCAAACCACATCGCCATCGTGTAAATACTTTCGGGGAAGCAGGGATGTATTTTCGGCGGTTTCACCGGTGATACGGACCCGAACCACTTCGTTCAACAGCAGCGGCCGCCCTGCGGAAGCCTCGTAAGGATTATCCACCGCAAAAAGAATTTGGGCCATACGACCGGCATCGGTAAGATTGGGTAACAAGCGGTAGGACTGTGCCTGACGGGTACTGCCATCGGAAAGCGTCACTTCCGCAGGATAAGATACGCTGCCAAGTTTCGGCAAAGGATTCAGCGAACGCAACGGAATGGAAGCACGAATAAAGTAACGGTCTGTGGCCGCGAGTTCCACCAGCGTTTTTGAAGATTGGGCAAAGTCCCCCACCCCGGCATCCGCGGAAACAATGACCGCATCGAAAGGTGCCCGGATTTGGGTACGTGCCAAATTCAGTTTTGCGCTCTCCAATGCCAATTCTGCACTCTTCACCACGGCTTCCGCCACCTTCAATTGCGGTTCACGCAACATCAAATCCTGGTAGCTCCCTGACTCATCTCCTCCCATGAGCTCCAGTTCCTTTCGGACCACAGCCTGTTGACCTTCTTCGACCCGGTAATTGCTTTGGGCGGTGA
>CAKZLZ010000123.1 GCA_937127435.1 uncultured Verrucomicrobiota bacterium
CGTCGCTCAACCCGCGCTCGGCCAACACCGGATAGAGCGAAGGCAACATGCTTTCAAACACGGCCGAATACTGCGCGGCCCGAAGTTGATCCAATGCAAAAGTGGCGGAAGTATATTCGGAGTTAGAACTCTTCAGCCACTGATCCAAGGCTGTAGCGACAGAAATCTGGTTTGCACCCTGCGCCACCAAAGTATAACTGGCAGGCGCAAAAAGCAGATTCAAGTTCGTACCATTTCCGCTGCGCCACTGACGGGCCCGGAAGCCGTTGGGAATGCCGCTGATATTGGAGAACTGACCCGATATCCCACCCAGCGCCGTCAAGACCTGCGCCGAATCTCCGTAGGCCACCCCGGATCCGGTTTTGATCAGTTGCAGGGTTCCGTCCAGCGTTGCGGAGCCGGTGACGGTAAGTCGATCGGTGGTGGAGGCATTCGCGTATTCCACCTCCAGCGTTCCCCCGGAGGCCTGAGTGTAGTTCCCGTCCACGGTGAGGTGGCCGATAGAATTCCCCGGTGCCACAATTCCATTATTTATAACCTGACCCTGTATCACACCGCCACCTCCGAGCATCCCGCCTGCATAAACCGTAAGGCCTGCAGGAACATTGAAGGTACCATTCATATATAGACTGCCCGCGAAAATGCCAGCGGGTCCACCCGCGTTCACATCTGAATTGATAATCAACTTGCCCGCCCCACGTTTGGCAAATGCGCCGGGGGTGATGATCGTGCCGCCTTGGATCAAGGCTTCCCCACTGGCGACCGTAAAGTCTCCACTGGTCACCGTAAGTTCATTAAACACCTGCAGTGAGCCTCCCGGCGCAAAGATCAGGGCGTTCACCATATTGTCGGCATCCGATGGCCAAGTAGTAACCGAACCGTTCACCAAGAAGTCAGCAGTCACGGGAATCAGATACGGAGCGGCATTGGAAAGCACCGGACCGGTGAATACAGTATCTTCGTCGTAGATCCGCAGAAACAGCGTGTCGGCATCCACCCCGAACAGGCCCTGCAAACCGGTCGCACCGGTATTTAAACTCAGACCGCTCAGGTCGTCGAAACCCACCAGACTTCCGGAAAGCAGATTAAACACGCCTTCGGCATAACCCGCGTCGTTAAAAACAAACTCGGTAGGTGCATTCAACGCCACAGCGCCGGTGACCGCAATAAAGTCGGATGTACCCGGAGTGCCAAAGTCGTAATTCAGCGAACCACCGTCCAGGTCGAGCGAATCGACCGCGATGCTACTCACCGTGTCCACGTCACCCGGGCTGAAGGCACCTCCAGTCAGGATAACCGCCGAGTTGGGGAGGTTTTGGGAAACCAAAGTTCCGCTGCTGACCGTCGTGCTTCCCGCAAAGTTTTGGTCCTGGGTAAAGAGCGTGCGCCCTGCCCCGCCAATTTCCACATTGCCTGCGCCACTGATGGCACCGGACACACGCAGGGTGTCACCCACATTTGCGCTAGAGAACAATGCGTCGGTGGTCAGCATCATAGGAGCGGAGATTCGGTGATCCCCCGCGAGATTTTGCACGCTGGCCTGTCCCGCGCCACCGTTTAAAGAGATCGATCCGCCAGAGCCCGTGTCAATCTCGTAGCTATCTGTTGCGTTATCAAAAGTGATGGCGTTCAAACTGGGGGCGGCACCGTCGAGGGTCACTATACCGGAGCCGGCAGCGCCGAAAGTCGCGGTATCCGTATCGACGAAACCTGTATCAAGTCCGGGAGATCCGCCACCGTTCTGCCAATTTGTACCAAAGTCGGTGGTTGAGGTCCCCCAGGATCCGCCACCGGGAACATTCCACACGGCCTGACCACTGTACACCTGACCGGTAATATTCAGAGTCTCGCTCCCCACATTGGTACTTGCACCAGCCAGGGTCGAATCGTCAGCAAAGGTATAAGTCAACGTTTGAGCCAGTGATCCCACCCCCTGCCCGGTGGCCAGGGTGGCGGCGATGTTGGCGCTGCCGCCTGCGGCTACGCCGGAGATACTGTTGACACTTACGTTGCCCGAGGTTACGCCGTCCGACTTCAGATCTACGATGTAGTCGCCAGCGGTTCCGTTGGTCACAGATTGGGTATTCGAAACGATCGAAGCAGCATAACCAACATGGACGTTACCAAAATCAAAGGTATTGCCACTGATGGATGCATCGGCATGACCGTACACATTCAGGGTGACATCGACGTCCTGATTGCTCAACGCATCCGCACCAGCCAAGGTCTGCTGGTCGCCAGCGTCGAGGCTGAAGTTCTGACTCTGCCCTGCTCCCACCGTAGCGGTGTCGAGCGAAGCGGTATAATTTCCGGTTGCGCCGGAAGCAATTACCCCACTACCCGTCGTACCACTGAGACCCGAACTGAGGTTGGCCACGTCCATGGGAGAAAGATTAGATTCACCGCTCGTGCCATTTGCGAGTGTAAGTTCAGCGGTAATCCCCGTCGCGCCCACAATTACATTCTGGTTGTTCCCGCTGGCGATACTCAGATCCGGGGCCGCGTGATCCAGCACATCGACGGTAACCGTTCCCGTCTGCGGATTGTTGGCCGCATTCGGATCCGTCACGGTAACCGTTCCGGTCTGTCCCGACCCGGTGGTGGAGCCCGTAAACACCAGATCGGGATTGACGGTACCGGTATCGCCTGGAGCGACCGTCACCGTGCCACTACCCGCCAGATCGCCGCCGTCTCCGGTGACCGTGGCATCGAGATCCGCTCCGCCTGTTCCCGCGCCGTTATCGACGGTAACCGTAACCTCAGTGCTTCCACCGGTAATGACGGTTCCGTCATCGGGGGTGGCGGTGATGGTGTCAATAATTGCCTGTTGCACCAAGTTCAAGGCCGTGCCCGTGTAGTCAAGCATGTATCCGCTGGGCAGCAAACCACTAAGGGTGAACGGGGTGCTGTCCAACAATCCGCCGGAGGCGGTCAGCAGGGTGTAACTGGTTTCTGAAAGCGGGGTGGCTCCGAGAGTAAAGTTAATAAAAGCCCCGGAGGCAATACTGGCCATCCCGGTAACATCCAAACGGTCAAAACTATTCCCATTGCCTTCAAAGCTCAGGAAGCTGCCGCTGTCAAAGGTCGTGTTCCCCTCAATCTTCAACACCCCGATGGACGCACCGGGTGCGAGGGTGCCACCACTTTTCACCGTAGTATTTCCCGCGATGTTTCCGGTTCCGCCGAGGGTGGCCGTCGTCTCTACCGTTACATCCCCGGTGCCGGTGGCACTTCCGGATGTATTGTTGGCCAGCAGAGTGCCGGCGTTGACTTCGGTATCTCCCAGGTAGGTATTTTCACCGGAGAGAATAAGCGTGCCGGAACCATTTTTCACGAGCGAGGAAGCGCTGGTGCCTCCTCCTT
>CAKZLZ010000124.1 GCA_937127435.1 uncultured Verrucomicrobiota bacterium
GAAGCAGGAGACTATACCCGAAGTAAGGTATTCCAGCCTACCCAGTCGCAAAACTCTGGAAGTGCTTTGGGGGGCGACAGAACACGTAAAGAACCGACAATTAATGCCCATTCGCAAAACAGATATTGCCGATGATTCACTCGCCAACGGTCAGGACATCAGTGAGCCTGATGTTTTCTTATCCCACAGCCATCTCGACTACAAAGAGGTATGTGACGTTGCTTCATTCCTCCTGACTCATGATATCATTCCATGGCTGGCGGAAACCCACATCGGCCTAGGGGAACACATTAACGAGCATATTATTTCCGCGCTACAAGAAAGTCAGGCATTTATCCTGTATCTAACGAGAAATTCATTGAATTCTCGATGGGTAGGGAAAGAATTACATGATGCAGGTTCCCGGAAATTTCCGATTTACATTATCGCAAACACTGATGACGAAATGGTTCAGGGTATTTTGAACCACATGAACCCAAATAATAACTATTTCCAGCATGAGCAAATTCGCTTAATAAACTTACAAATGTTCATCCAAGATCTCATTAATGATCCGAAAAAAAACGTGACGGTATTCACATATTCAAGTGAAATCGGCCACCAAGCCATATTTAAGAAGGCCAAACCCCTCAAGGAACTTCCCGCCGCTTTTCGTCGGCCCACTTAATTATCTCTTTCGCAGAACTCCGCCAACTATGTTCCAAGAAACCAGCCTCCAAGATGAAACCAGTCGTCACACTGCTTTGCCCCGGTGCAAACTCCACCCATCCGACCGTACTGTCCCATTGTGGACAAAACTGGCACCTGACTTCTTGTGATTCCTCCGAATGGGCGGAAAGTCAGCTCGACTACATCTGCATCTCCTACGCTTGCGGGGAGGATCTAGTACCTCATATGGGTCTTCCCGGAGCCAGGATGCCCCAACGGATGCTCCGGGTGATTGAAACCGTCATTGACCATCTACAGCCGTCAGCCCTTTGGATAGATGCAGTCTGTATCCCGCAGACAGAACCTGAACGATCTTCAGCACTGATGCGTATGGGGGAAATTTATGCAAATGCTTCCATCGTCTGTGTGGTATTGTCTGAAGAGTGCCACGAAGTTTTAAGTACAATTCAAACCTCTGAAAGAATCACGCAGCATCAACTGGATATCCTGGACAGGGATTCGTGGGTTTCCCGAGTTTGGACCTATCCCGAGTTGGTAAACAGTTCCCGAATCCGGTTCATCGCTGAAGGAGCACCTGATGTATCGGTGGAAGCCATAGACGTATTGAACCAAGTGGGTACCGCCATCCATCGATACAAAGAGGAGAAGAATCTGGGCGCCTTCACGTTCAGAAAGATGTACCCGAACGTAGACAGCCTGGAGGATGCGATCGTCGACTGGCGGGTCGCCGAATATGGTGAACGCTTTGCATATCAGGTCATGAGTGCCATGGCCAATCGTCGTTGCAGAATCCCGGAAGAACGTTACATCGCCATGCTCAGTGCATTAACGGTATCCCCCACTCCAAATGATACAGAATTCGCGTACTCTTTTATTGCGCACTGCCAAAGCAAGCAGGATTTTTCCTATTTGTTCAGTGCAGCTCCAAGGCGATCCGAAGGGGGATCAAGCTGGGAACCGACAGGCGATCACCTTTGGAAGCCGGTTTTTCCATGGCATTGCTGGGGTAAAAAGCAAAGCGGATACCTGAAAGAAGAACGGCTGTATTTGGAAAACCTGTTTCTGCCCAAACCGGGGCCATTGTGTGAAGAAGCGGTTGTATTTTTAAAAGCACATGTGCTGAAGCAAAACGTGATATCGGAGGAACTTGATCTTCCATGGTTAGTGTTTTCACAACTTAAGGAAGCAGGATTGGAAGGGGTGAGTGAATGTATGGAAACTCCGCAGGGTTTGATGTATTCATCATTTGCATTGCCTGAAAAACGCAACGGGATTCAGATTGCTGTTTCAACAGAGATCCGTTCAGCTCTAGGAGGACCTTGCTTGATTTTGACGGAGAGTAACCTGGATACATTTGAATGTTTGGGCGCAGGTTTCTTCGTTGGAAAGGTTCCAAAGATAGGTCAATCTGTTTTGGTATCCTGATGAATATTTGCGATTGACGACAACTTTTATCTCTGTACCTGTTTGATTTGTGAATGATTCAACACTTCATAAGCCTCGATCAAGGTTTCTACTTTCCGACTTTTTTGTCAAAGGGCTTCGTGTCATCGATACCTACTTGATGGGATATGATGTGTTTATCTCCTACACATGGAAAGACGGACGAACATATGCTGAAGCCCTTGAAAAGAAGTTGAAGGATAGACGCTATCGCTGTTTTCTGGATTCATCAGAATATCAGGCCGGTGATGACTTGAATAGGGATGCCCGCCGAGCTGTGAAGTGTTCACGTGCGCTGGCAATCGTTGTTAGTGAACATGCCCTGGCTTCAAAACATGTGCGAAAGGAAATAAGCTTATTTGATCTTTCTCAAAAACCCGTTGTCCCCATCGATATCCATAACTCTCTTTACGAAAAAGCTTCCGCACCGGATGGAGGATTTGTTTATCAAGTATCTTCCAGATATCACAAATTATGTAAGAACTCGGATGAGAAACAGCGAAAAGAAATGGCTGAGACGTTTGGGTTGATCAACCGGGATGTTAAACTGCAAATTGAAGAGCCCCAGATCGAAGAGCCTTCGTCGGATACCGTTCATAAACTGTGTGAACGGTTTAATTTTACACGGTCCGTATCACGTCGGTTGCGTGCAATTGGTGTCACGTGCATTATTTTGGTTCTATTAGCTGTTTTAGCGATTATTTCCAGAAATGAAGCTGAACTACAACGTGATCATGCGGAACAAAATCTTGCGGAGGCCATTGGTGTTGCACAAACTATCACGGAACAAATAGATCATGATCTGAAGGATCTTCCAGGGGCGGAATCTGTTCGGGACAAATTATTGGGGTCTGCATATGACATGCTGGAAGATCTTTTGGAGCGAGCTCCTGAACATCCTCAGATTATAGCTGCTCAAGCCGATGCAGCCATAAATATGGGATCCTGGAATTTCAGGCATGACAGGCTGGCTGTCGCTAAGAAACAATTCGAGGAGGCACTGGAACAGTACAGGGAAAATCCGGCCAAAAAGAATGGGCAAATCCAATGCTTACTTAATCTTGGGAGGACCAACCGTGATTTACAACTTTTCGATGAGGCCAGAGGTAACTATGATCAGGTTTTGGCTCTTGTTACGTCCAGTCAACCTACACGACAAGAAATACATTTTAAGGCTCGGGCTCTGTATGGTCATGGTGACCTGTTTCACGACCAAGCCGATTTGAAACAGGCACTGGAATATCATCTGGAAGCCGAAAAATTACATCGAGTCCTTGTGGAATCACAGCCATCTCCACCGGAAGCCAAGGTTCATTTTGATGCTTTACTGGACTTAGGTTCCAGTTTGGACCGAGTGGCGCATTTATATGATCAAGGAGGTGATCTGGATCAAGCCCTACGTTATCATATCGAAATCTACAAAATAGCCAATCTGCTGTTGTCTGCACGCCCTGGAAACGGACAGTACAGGAGAGATTTTGCCCTTGCGGCATCAAGACTGGGGTACGACTTTCAACGTAAAGGTGATCTCTCAAAAGCTCTCCGTTACTATCAGGAAGGTGAGTCTATGCTACAAAGTCTGGTTGCGCTTGCGCCTGGGAGCAAGACGTATCGATATGACTGGGCGATTGCGCTTACAGATCTTGGAGACTTGTATACGACAACAGAGGATTATCCAGATGCAACGAAGTTCTATCAAGAGAGTTTGAGGGAACTGGACAACGTTATAAAGATTGATTTTAAAAACCCTAAATTCTTAGGGCAAAAAATGGTGACAGTAAACTCGCTTGCTGAAATGTACAAGGCCTCAGGAAATCTCAAAGAAGCTATCAAGCAATATGAATCCGCGCTTGAAATAGCCGATGAGAAAATTCGCCGCTGGCCGAATGTGCCCAATCAGTATTATGCAAAAGCAGTAATTCTGAATAATATGAGTGAAGCTTTTCACAAAGCAAATCCTTCAGCGTCTTTGGAATACCGTGAACGAGCCTGTGAGGAACTAGAAAAACTGGTTGAACGGTATCCGAATGATCAAAGATACCGGAGCATGTTGGATTCAGTTGAATCTGCAGAATAATTTAAGAAAGTATGTATTTAATCAGTAAAGAATTACCACGCTAGAATCTGTTTCTAATATTATCCAATCCAATCAAAACCCAATGTGTGAATTCTTCCAAGGTTTGAGACCGCATCATTTGCTTGTTTTGATTTTCCGTTAGACCATTATGTTGACAGATACTCTTGAACCCGGCCACCTTAACGGATTTCTGAAGCAGGCGCATATCCAGAGCTACCGATTCGTCAGTGACTTCCTGAAAATCATCTGAGGAAACTGTAGAGGATTGTTGACTATATGATTTCTGGAGTTCTTTGGAGAGGGTGAAATTCATAGGGTTAGGTTGCTCGCCAAAAAGGGTATTGACCACCCACTCTGTAACACCGCCAAAGAGGCCGGATAGGTAAAGCGGTTGCTTGGCGGCCAGGCTGAATAGAATTTCTTCGAGAACACCGGGTAGGCGCCCTGTAGACATATCTTCAGGATTTGCGGGATCTTTACCACCCAGGCAAACCCGTGCACTGAGCTGGGTGGTCATGTATCCTCTCATTCTCGATAATGCTCGTGCTCTGGTGAAGGCAGAAGGCCCGCACTCGATCCCTGTAGGTTTAGAACACTTGACCAACTCCATTACCCCCTCGATTTGCTCCTCCTCCCAAGGTTCCAGCCCTGATTCCATACCACTGTACATATAATTGTAGAGGAATGAAGATTTAGACTGAAATATGCCAGCATTCACATCGTGTGCCTCGGCAAATTCATATAGGGCCATCATGATTCCGCCCGGCCGCCAGTCATGCCCAACTGCAACTGCATAACCATGGGTGATTAAGCATTTCGAGAGGTTCAGTGTGAGCTCATTTGTGGTCGGCTCATCATTTCGGTAACCGGATCCCGGGGGGACGTGGGAAGCTGAGATGCTGACCCCAATTTGTGCAGGATTTATTTTATTTTCAGATGCGGTCATGATGACTTGTCCTCATTTGATGCAGAAAAGGATTCGATGATAAGCTGTTGAGGCGTTCTGAGCGTATGATTGGGTGCGATGGCATTGATTGCGTTTAATGCATTCCCTTGTAAGGGAGGATCAGGATACAGAATCAGTTGGGATTGTGAATTGGATTTCATGGCCATACTGATCCGGTTGGGCGTTGGGGTGTAGCTGAGAATAGAAACTGGTACATTGGATTGCAGATGCTGCTGTGAGTATAAATGGCAAAAGCGGTCCAGAAGGAGGCGTCGAATATTCTCGCGCATGACCGCAAAGGCTACCCTGAATAAATTCCCGTCGGAAAGCCATAAGGTAGGTGCTGCATCATGAGTGAGCATGTCGGGTGCCCGTTCCAGATCGTTCCTTAATTCAACCATGACCATAGGAACACCGCAATCCCGGGCTAAAAGAAACTCTTTTCTGCACCAAGGCCTGCTTCCATAGGTTTTAGTACGCAGAACCACAACGGTGGAGCTTTTCACACCACTGACAATTTCTTTCCGCCAATCCATCGGTTTATTTGGACTGTAAAGGTTTTTTACATCGTACCAGGTGTGGAAAATTGATTTGCGGGACAAAAGGTGTTCCAGTGCCCGAGCCAAAGGGAGGCCATCCTTTTTCGCATGACTTAGGAAAACGGTCATATGAGGTTTGGAACTGGTACCAAAAATACCCACCTGTAATAATCGTCTAGCATGGCCCAGTGCGGACAAAGCCAGCCAGACTGGGCGTTCAGCCTGCTCACCCCATTTATAACGGTATATGGCGGCATTAGGGTCATTTTGGGAGACTTTGTCTTCAGACTGTAGATTTTTCCACCACAGATGATGGTCTGGTGATTCAAGGCAGGATTCATTTTTAAGGGGTGATCCAGAAATACGAACGGTCATTAGCCCATGCCGGGGGTGTGCGTTACGGATTTCCTGAGAAAAGATTTGAAGGTTCTGCAGATCCACATCCTTCCAGTTCTCATCCATGAGCACAATGACCAACGTATGCATGGCATGGTTGAGTGCGGAACCCAGATTGGAAACGTCCACATGCCGCTGGACAGGAACCGGAAGTCCTAAAGCAGTGTTTACGTAAGTAGACGGCGAGCCGACATTCCCACTGAATGCTTCATGAAGACTTTCAGCATAATTTTTTTGACTGCCTGAAATTGAAGCAACGATGCGGATAAGCAAGGGTGGTAATGTGAGAGAAGTCATGATGTCAGTCAGAGCGGTTATGATGGTGGGTACAATTTATATAAAGAGTCTAAAGCATGGAGTGAAGATGAAATATCTGAATTTCCACATGTGTTTTTCCATTCTGTAAGGGAATCAGATGTGAGTTCCGTAAACGAGCTGAGGTCAAGGTCGTGTAAAATAGGTGGTTCAACCCTCACATTTGAAGCAATTTTTTCATTGAGACCAGCCTCTTTATGTCTTTGGGGGTTTGTTCGACGAACCATGCGAGCGAATTCCAGTTCGGAGTAAATCCAGGGAGAATAGGTTTGTTCGCCCGGATTAAATGCCGGAACAGAATTGGGCGTATTTAAAAAGATGAGGCATTCCGTTTTGTCGATCATTTTATGCAGTGCAGTATTCAGGATCATATGTACATGACTGGTGGAAGCATTCCGTTTGTCGTAATCATACGTTTTCCCGGATTGATCATCCGCTTCCTTCAAGACGCAATATTTATCATCGATTATTTTTTGGAGAGAGGTGCTCTCTTGCCAGACCCAGGAATCAATAAATGAAGAGAGGCTGAAATTTGCATAAAGAAAATGCGCAAGTTTTTCTGCGAGTTCTTTATCCGCCCTGGAGTGAGAGATGAACACCTCGCATGATATTTTCGGGAACCAGTCGTTTTGAAGTTCAGTACCCGAAATGGTTTTTGAATCTGACACCAGCGATTTGAGAGTATTCTGAATAGATACTTTCCCCAATAAACCAGAAAGTTTCGACATTGAGTGACCAAGGTCGTTACTTGGATTAATCGCATTGGAGTTTTGTAGCGATAAGTTGTATTTGGAAAACATCTGTTTAAATTGATGGACCAGTATAAGTGAGTCGAACCATAGAAGGCAGGTGAATCGCAATGTTTAGAACTTGATAAGAGAAGAGACTTCCAAAATTTTGGGTTGCTCTGATGAGACCTGAGTAAACCGATAACTTATACGGTAATCCTTGAATAGAGGCGGTAATTCTTTTCGTTTCAAAGGTGTCAATCTAACTAAAGATCAACCAGAACAAACTTCTTTTTCAAGCAAAGAAAAGCATTTTGAGTTCGAATATACCGTTCATATTTTCTGACTAATTTTACAAGGTCATAAAAAAGAATAAGAATCAGACCGAAATTTGCTCCAGCCTAAGTCCTATTTTTAGGTCCTGCGTCAATAAAACTTCTTGCACATATCTCTCTGCCTAACCATGATTCATGGGAAGGCCTAAGGAAATCATATACAAGAAAGAGGAAAAGTAATGGCAAACGATGGCGATTTAATAACAACGATTGATTTGGAAGATGTGGCTCAGTTGCTACAGGAGGATCCTGTACTGAAACAGGAGGTCCGCAATAATTTGGGACCGGAGGCGGAAGCCTGCCTTCAGGAAATAGAAATGCATCTGCCTGTACACGAAGAGGCAGGTTTTAGGGCGCCGCCTCCTGACGTGGACAAAACCCTGCCGGAGATCGTCCTGCTGCATGGGATTACTGATTCGCACTTGGCAGATGTATCAGGAAGACGCCCTGACCGGATCTGGTTCAGCATGCGAGAGCTGATGTTTGGTCGGTTTACCCGGAGTTTGCCGCTTCAGGAAGATGGGTTTAGCGATCTGCCTGGTTTTGAGTTTCAGCCTGATGGACACAAAAAGAAAAAATATGATCCGGCTTTAAAAAATTGGAGGAATAATGGCTTTGCGACACACGTATTCTGTTACGACTGGAGACGGAGTGTTCAGGATTGCGCTGACAACCTTCATACTTTTTTGAACACACTCGAGACCCAAAATGAAAACGGAAGGATTATGCTGGTGTGTCATTCCATGGGTGGTTTGGTGGCATCTGCTTATGCCGCTAGCTATCCAGAATGGAAAGAGAAAATCGCATCTTGTGTCTTTGTCGGCTCCCCTCTCGGAGGCTCGTTTAGTGTCGCGCAAGCCATCCTCGGAAAATCACCCGCATTTGCGAAAATGGATAAATTTTCACTGACCGAAAATATGCTGCACTTTCAGGAAATGGCCGCGACCTTTCGTGGGCTGATTGACATGCTCCCCAATCCGGACGTCATCAACGGGGTCACGGACTTGTATACGCAAGACGGGTGGCCAGGAGAAGTAAAGCCGAAACAGGAATGGCTGGATCAGAGCCGTGTACTGAAAGAGACTCTCTGGAACAGTCCGTTGCATGCACGTTCAACCCATTTGGTTGCCCAAAAAGTCGAGACGGTGGCTGATATGCCTTGGAATGCCACGGGTACTGATCGGAATGCATCTGTGGTGAGCATGGAAGGAGATGGCGCGGTATTAACGAAATCCTCACTGGCCCCAGGAATCACAGCATCATATTTATTAAGTCAGGGCACACACGGCATGCTGTGTACCGAGCTTGAAGTCATCGAAGCCGTGAAACGGATTGGCCGCGGAGAAGATCCAGAATTGAGCCCCATCTCAGTAGCCGACATCACGGGAGAAACCCAAAACACAGATCAAGGAGCTGCATTTGTCGCTGATACACATATCCCCGACGACGTCACAATGGAAATAGGCAAACATTTCATGTCCGATGACGCGATAGCGCTTCTGCTGGATGAACATCCCGATACCCATGGTCTCAGCTTTGACAGGAAGGCCCTAAAACAAGCGGAATTTTCCTGGCAAAATGCTCTTTCCATGGCGCTGGCCAGCCGCCTCGCATATGGAGACGAAGATAAACAAATCTCCACAGGAAAAAATGGGTGGGGATTTGATGAGCTCATTTCCTTTGACCATAAAGATTCACAGGGTTTCGTGGCCTGGGACGATCAAGTTGTGGTGCTCAGCTTTCGAGGTACTGAACAAAACCTCAAAGATTGGATGCGTAACCTCAAAATTGCGGATAAGAACTGGCCCCCATACGGGGAGGTGCACTCAGGCTTCCTCAAAGGATACTATGTGGTCGAAAACGAAATCAAGGACGCCCTCGAGGCCGCCGATGCATGCAATAAACGTCTCTGGATCACGGGCCATAGCCTTGGCGGTGCCCTTGCGACTATCGCAGGTGCAGCTTTATACACTGAATACAAACCGACTGGTATTTTCACCTACGGTCAGCCAAAGCTCGCCAAGGCGGAATTGAAAGCTTTATATCAAAAGGAGGGTGCTCCACGATTCTACCGCTTTGTAAACCATCAGGACGTCGTCACCCGCATTCCGCCATTCTACAAACATGTGGGAGTTAAATACTGTTTTGATGGTGACGGCAACTATGTGGATCCAGCAGCAGGTTTCGCAGATCCGGCTTTATTGCAGGAAGAAAACGAACTCTCTGAAGTGCAATTCGAAGAAATGCAGGAACGGCTGGATCAGGAACTGGAGAACCCTCCCGCCCCCGGTGCATTTGTGGATCCCAACGCAGCACTGTTCGGACTCAGTGTTGGAGACCACTCCATTCAAAAGCAATACATTCCAATCATTGCCAAAATTGTATCCCAACAACTTTAAGGAAACTGATCATGGATGCTATCACTCTCGCCCAGAAAATTGCAGCTATCTCTCCGTCATTTTCACTAAATGATGGGTCACGTGTTTATATCGTAGAACGGGACCTTCAGGTTAGGGAGGCAGACCTGCTTGCCTATGCCCGTTCCATAGTGGAAGTCCAGCATGAGGTATCGAAAGAGGACGCTGCACCGGAGCGTCTTACGGTCGCGACCATCGATGGAAAACCCGTTCGATGGGCGCCGGGGACGCGACTGACATGGTGGATCGACCTTGATAGTTTTGGCAACGAAGAGTGGGCGAACGCAGCCCATTCCTTCGTCACCAAGGCAACCCAAGACTGGAACCAAGTTGCAGAGGATAAAGCGGATATCTGTTTTGAAGAATCCAACACCCAAAACAACGCAGTGTTTTCGGTAAAATTCGAAGACTTTGCGCAGTTCGGGCTGATTGCAGTTGCGTTTTTCCCACAGGATCCGGTCGAACTACGTAGTGTACGAATTGGCCCCATGGCATTTGAAGAGGATCTGTCCTTTGATCCCATCGGAGTTCTCCGGCACGAACTTGGCCATGTGCTGGGATTTCGGCATGAACACATCCGACATCCGGAACTACAACACATGGAAGCGTGGACAACAGGAAACATGAGTGCAGAAGCACTCACGGACTTGGATACCGAATCGGTTATGCACTATCTGGTTGGTGGATACGGGGACCCCGAGCTGCGTATTACAGAGCTTGACCGAAAAGGCCTGATCTCTCTCTATACCAAGCCCGATGATGCGGTAAAACAGTACCACCCGTGAATAACTCCATTCATCCGGGATTACAACACGCCCAAGGCACCGTTACAAGGGCCAGAGAGATCCTTGCCCATCTGACTGCCGGGGAAGGAATTCGTGATATATCCGTACACCCCCGAATCGCGGAACAACTGACCCAATACCTTGAGGGTCATATCAGTGAGTTGGAAAGCACGTTGGCCATGGAAAAGCAATCTCCCTCCCCCTTGAACCGCAATATCACCATCGCCAGACAGGAGGCCGTTTCCAAAGCTGTTGAATTTGTGGAGCAGTCATTTTTGGCTCCACGCCGGGGACAACAAAACTCCTGGATACTCGAGGCTGCGGACCGAATCTGTATGTCAGGCTTTCGTAAGTTTATCCCAGACGATCATACACAGTCACCCTCCGGTCCTTTGGTGGCCATTGAAAACAGCTTGTCACCCGCAGTATGGTCGCCGGATGCCGAACTTCCGATTCCTTCTCTATTCGACCTGACCCCTAATCGTATTGTGCGAAGTACCCAATCAAATTTAAATGGGTTGCCGGATTTACCAAACTTTCCGTTGGTCTGTTTACCTTCCGATCTCTTGAAGCAACCCGGTTACCTTGCACTTTTAAACCACGAGATTGGTCACGCCGTCGATGCATATTTGGATCTTACCGGCAACTTCATTACGAAAATAAAAGGGACAGAACACGAGGAGTTCTGGCATACTTGGGCAAGAGAACTGGTGGCGGATGCGGTCGGCATAGCACTGTCCGGGCCAGGATTCCTGCTGGCCTTTTCCTCCTATGCTCGAACCCGTGAGATCTCCGACGAGATCAGCTCCAGTCATGGATATCCCGGCCTGAATTTGCGCCTGTGGTTTCAGCACCGGATGCTGGAGAGCATCTCTCCAGAGTATAAAAACACCTGGCCCCCTCTGCAGTCTCTCGTTTCGAAACTTCGTGACCGACCGTTTGGCAGCAGCATTGCGCAGCACCTTCAAGATGAGTTTGACGAGTCCATCTGTCTGGAATTGATGTCGAGTATTGGGAAAGATTTTGATCAAGTCCAAGCTTCCTGGGGAATGCTTGATGAGTTCCGTACATCAGGCCAAACATCGTGGAATGAAGAATGCCCGATGCACCTCCTCCCTTCTGCTTTAATGGATTTACAGGTAACAGATACAGAGAAAGCGATGAACCTGCTCAAGCAAATACTTGGGCCGAATGCAGAGAACCGTCCGGAATGGACCGGTCAACAAATCTATCAACCATCTTTACGGCCCACCTTCCTTGAAGGAGAACAACGAATCAAAGTTCCCCCGGAGAATTTGCTTATCTACTATGATCACATTTCATTTATCGGGGCCACCAACGGTCAACTTTTTGAAAAACTTCAAAAGGCTCTCGAGCTTCGGAGAAAAAAACCTTGGTCGCAAATAGAAATATTCTTTGGAGATGACAGCCTGTTGGGACTCGTCGAACGAAACGATATTGAGGACACGATCCGTGAGCGTGACGAGGCAATGGGTCAACTGACTGCGTATCTTCAAACTGGGTGTGTTACAGAAAAATGGTGCCTGTACAGCTTCAGAGGTACCGCTGTTTTTTCATCCTACTGGGATTGGAACCATCCAGGTGGGCGCATTCACGTGAGCGCCCAGCTTATGGGTACCAATATCCGCAGTTGTCCATCCGTCGATTACGTATGGAACGATCACTTGCCAACCCGTGCATACCAACAGCTTCGAGAGCATCTAACCCAACTTCGAACGTCCGCCACAGTACTAAAAGATAGTGGTCAGGAACCGAATTACCTATAGCCAAGACAGGAGTAATTATGTCTACATTTTTCGCCCATGAACCCATCACCATCATGCTGTCCAGCCGGTGTAGCGATAAGGTGTCCTACCAGGGAAAAGATCAGACGCTGGACAAAATCAGGGTAGCCATAAAGAAGAAACTGGAAGGTATTCGGCTTGGAGAGATGCCGGTGTTTGAGGTGTGGATCCATGAAGATGAATCCGCCACATCAGGGGACACTACCACTTGGGATACCTGTATGCAAAAGGCCCGCCAGTGTGATCTGTTCCTTATGCTCTATAACGGAAACGCAGGCTGGCATGGGTCGCCGGACCCTCAACGGGATGCAGTGGGGATTTGCCACGAAGAATTTATTACAGCCCACAACCAGGCCCCCGCAAAAGTCCGGGTGATCCAGTTCCCCGAAATCACAACCAAGCCAAATTCACCAGATGCCAGATTCCAACGATACGTACAAAATCAGAAGAAACCTGCACCTCAGGTAAAGACGGGAGAAGAAGCTATCAATAAAACTGTGGAAGCCGCTATAAGTGCATTACTCAGCATGGCCAAAGCTGGAGTGGGCGTCAGCAGCAAAGGAAGTTACTTCAGCGGTGAAGCGCTTTCATGGTCCCGCCTTGACTATGCGGGCAGAAGGGAAATGACCCGGAAAACCGTTCTCGATTTTATGCGTGCCCTTTCGCCTCAAACCAAGGGAACCTTGCCGGAGCATACCGCAACTCTAAAACTGGAAGATTCCCAAGTTGCATTCCGTTGCGATTGTATCCCCGCGTCATTCGGTACCGCTGCGGCACGGGAACTGGTAGGTCAACCCTTTCTGCATGATCATGAATATTGTGCCAACCTTCAAAAGAGTATCGCAGGCCCAGTCCACCTTATCGCCTGTCAAAAGACCGTATCCGAGAACCAGGCCCTCAAACAATTGGGTTTCCCGGATGCGTTGGTCGTATCAGCTCCGTTCGGCATCTATGTCGCTGATAACGTTCAGAAAATTCAAATGGTGTTCATCGCCAATTGCCGCGACGAAACCACAACCCGCCGTGGAACCCAACGTTTTATCCACTGGCTGCTGGAAGAGGGCGAAGATAAGAATCTAGCTGCACGCGCGGTATCGCGTCGGAAAATAAGTAACCTAATAGCAAATGAACTTTTTTAAGCCGATATAAGTGGTAATAAAACCCAATCCGTAAAAACCACAACTACTCTATCCTAGATTAGAGGTAAAATTATAGATTAGTTTTTATTACAAATAAAGAATAAAAATATCGGAATCAGTCTTCGATTTCCTCATCCTTAAAAAAATTCAGCATTTTATTAAGTCCATATTCCGGATGCTTTGAAATCGCACCCTTACCGGAAGTCCCCGGAATAATGAATCCGTTATGCAAACTATGATACCATATATATTCATCCATCATAGTCATAATAGAATTTATATTCTTAGCAGGTGTATAATCAACCATCTCATCTTTGTCTGAATAAAGTAATTTAATTTCAACACCCATTTCCTTCAACAAAAGTAGACAGTTCCTGAAGTATGAGAAATCGCTTGTACCTTTACCTCGATGAAGAAAATCAAATAGATGCCATGGGTTCGCCGTTTTACCAAAATAAGTACGACTATTTACATCTTGAGGTGTGTTTATTTTTTCATATGTATGATGCTCAGGTAACATAGAAATAAACCTAGTATAGAGAGGACTGTCACTAAATGAATCAATAGATCTATACAAATCAATTGCGGGGCTTAGCAGGCACAGCTTTAACCTGCTCCCCAAATTTCCATCATTGTCTTCTAGAAGTTTTGCAAGTGCAGAAACACCGATAAAAGCATTAATTGATGTAAAACACATACCTATACGTTCGTGGTCTGAGAATTTTAAAATATATTTTAAAGTATTAAATATTTTAAATTCCGCTGATGAAAAAGTTTCAGATGTAGGGATTCTTGAATACTGAATATCGTATATACCCCAACCAGCATTTCTTAGGCAATCATTTATACCTTTTGCTTCAGTATACCAGTTATGATAACCCCATGGACCCAACCAAATAAATGGGGGTTCCGTGTTTTTATCAATGTCGAAAAGATCATTCAGGCCAATGTCTGAAATGACTCTAGCGTATACAGAGGAATCAGATGAAGGAATACTATTTTTGTTATGAAAACTTAATTTTTCGGAGCGATGATTCTTAAAGACTACAGGATCATCTATTTCAACAGAAATATTTTCACAAAATGGATCTTTTGGAAAAAAAGATCTATTTAGAATCTTTTCATGATCCTTTTTAGGCACACTGTAAATGCTCAATACTTTATTAACGTCAACCTTCTCAGCACTCAGAAATGAGACAATTCTTTTAGGATCAAAAAATCTTTTTTCCGCAGATTCTATAGCCGCTTTGGCATGGTCTAACAATTTATCACATACATTTGCATCCAAAGTACGCCCAAAATGAAGATATTCAAATTGTAAAAACCCTTCTTCCTCGGCGATCAAACGTGCAAAAGGCAAAGCCTTTGGGAATATATAAGATATGCAGGCATCATCATCAGATGCAGGTTCGAATAACCCATAAGATGTTGGAGCTTCACCCAATACTGACTTAATTACATATATTTTTATTTTATTATTATTTTTCTCAAATAACTCCAAGGTGGATTCATCTGAATTTTCTTGTTGAAGAAGTATCTCTTCCATTCTAAGAAACATATTTTCTGGTAAAATCAAATTCAATACTTTTGCATTACTGACTATTTTCTCCCAAAATATTCGGTTGTTTAGAGTCTGTAACTCAATATTGTATATGTATACATTTCCCACCTCTCCCGAAGTAACGTAATGTCTAAGGCAGCTTCCAATATCCTGAAGAAGGTTTTGAAACTTACCGGCAGCAAGTATATTTTGAGGGGCACTTGATGTTTCAATAATATTAACTAGTTCATCTATCAATCCAATATTGGTTTGTGTCGTCCCCTTATCACAAGATTCAGAAACCCAATTGTTGAATTTTTCAAGAGGCTTACCTCGCAATTCTGTTTCACCATTTATACTTGCGCAAATATCTCTCAGTTTCTGGATTAACGAGTCGGAATCACCACTTTGTAAAGTTATATGTTGCAAAGAGCTCATTGTATCAGGAACTTGTACTTTTCCTACACATACACAATGGCCTCTTGAGTTACTTCCAGCAAGATACCCGAATTCATATTGCACCCACGGCCTCTCAATGTTATACTTCGATACAACTGACAAAAAATGAGAGCTCTCCCGCATAGCCCCAAGAATATTTTCTCTCCAGTCGTCCCCCCCCATCACAGCATTCTCTGCCAAGTAACATCCACCAGAATCTATAAGCTCAATAAAATCAATCATTTTGATCAACTGAACTGCGAGATTTTTTTCATCTTCTCCTGAGTAACTGACGAACAGTTTGCATTTTTTGCTTTCAGATGAATGGTGGTTTTCTTGATTCATTTTATTTTTTTCTCTATATTATCAATATTTTCAACTATTTATATTGAATTTATTTCAAATTTCACATCAAGCATTAAATATTAATACTTATACGTTAAGTAATGGTTTATTGGTTTTATTAATGACAACAACTTGCAAGAGCCCACAAGGGTGCCTACAATGGGTATATTGGAAAGTAGATCATAAATCGAATAAGGCTCATGAAGTAGATGAATAATATTGCATTAAAAAACTATATTCATCCTGTTACAGAATATTAAAGAAAAACAATTGGAGTTGGACCATTCATTCGAAAATACGATAAGAATCTATAGAGGTTTGAAATTTGTAAACTTGAGAAATTGAAAGCTTCTAAAAAGAACAACTAACCAATCACAATATTACGTTATAGTAAGCACATATTTAATGTCCCTGTTTTTTTTATTCATGAAAAGGCAATCAGTAATCCTTGGAGTAGAGACTCATTGCAAAGTCAAATCATAACCCCTTACCATCGAATTAATTAGGGAAATTAGCTTAGAGTCACCATCTGTAAGGCTGTACAGTTCTCGGAGACTTTTCTGTGGGATCTTCTGTACCAGACCGGATTCATCCACTCGTATGCCCGTTGCGGCTTCGGCGATTTTCGCCAAGGCATTCGATTGTTTCCTGGCCAGGCCCAAGGAGACCGGCCACTCGAAATAGCGCGTATCTGTGTGGCTGGCATCTGGAGCAGTAAACCAGTCATTCCAAGGCAAAATAATCGAATAACCTTGTTTTATAAAAGTTGGTTTTGGGATTTCTATAGGTTCGTCATTATTAAACTCTATCGGATCGGTGAACGGCAAGGTTTCGGAGCAAGGGAGCATAGTATCGGGATCCCAAATCCGTATGTTGCCATCACTCGAGGCCGTCACGAAGCGTGTACCTGCGTCTAGGTATGTCGCAGATAAAACCCCACTGTGCTGGGCCACTACAGTGAATTTTCGGCCGGTTACAGTCTCCTGTCGGTAAATGTGCCCATTGATGGCGATCAATAGATCAGAGAGGTCCGGACTGGCAGCCAGGAGTACTTCTCCCCGCCGTAGGTCTACAGCTTCATGAAACCATTCATCATCAAGTAGATTGTATAATCGATAAGCGTAGGAATTTACGCCATACTCCAATGTTGTTCCGTCGGTCTGAATTCTGAATAAAACCTGCTGACCATTTTGTGAGACCCAAATTTCATTTACGAATTGTGAGTTCATAGAGATCAAGGATTCCTGAGAACCAGTCCCACTCCACACTTTTGGGTTCTGATTTCCTGCAGCAGTCACTACCACATCCCCATCCTGGCTGACATCTCCGCATGTAATTGCATAAAAACCACCACTGGCTTCCCATGTGTTAAAGGAATCACTTCTAATGGGGTCGCGGATAGAGATCGGCTCCAAGCCAGGACGCAACAACTGCCAATGTCCACGTCCGTCGATCTTATTCAACTTCGCTACCTGGGAGTCCATGACAGGCGGGACCGACGATGGAGAAAACGAGTCAGGCAATACAGGGAGTATCCATTTTGAAACCTGACCAGCGGAATTAACACAGACTACCTTTGATTCTGATACGAACCCGGCTGAAATGACTTCTTTAACGTCTCGCAATTCACAGACCAACTGACCCTTCGCATCCCAGATGCGAGGGGTACCCTCCGAGCCAATCGTTAGTAGGTGATCACTATATGGGCTGAAGCGGGCGTGGTCCATTCCAAGTTGATCCATAACCACAGTAGATTCACCATTCCCAACGGATAGCCCAACCCATTCAGCAATACCTCTCGAAAGAATAGCAATGGCCCGGTCCCGGTATGGATCAAAATAAAAACCCAGGACATCCTCATTTTCCCAGCTTGTAAGGATATTTGACCACTCCGGTACCGGACTCCAGCCCCCGACAACTGGATTAACAATATGTATTTCCACGCGATTGGGCTCCTGCAACCCGCCTGGGTCAAGATCCGCCACAGCCATCAAATTCCTAGAGAGATCTTTCACTTCCCACTCATATTCCCAATGCAGATCCATATCGGATGTCTCGATGGTCTGAAGAACGGAGAGATCCTCACTCGCCAGCGTCACAATGGAGTCCGGGGTTGTAGCAACAATATGCAGGCCTTCGTTAGAAAAATACACCTTATCAAGGTCTTCGACCCTACGACTCACGATAGCCACGGGCTTTGCCACCGAGACTAAGAGAATCTCCTCGTTAGTTTGTAAAAGAATATAATCCCCAGATGGGGCTACATGGAGTCCTGTAACCCCATGAATGGATGACCATATATTTCTCAGAATATCCCTTTCGACATCCCATACTATCACCCCCTCCTCTCCCAAGAAGGCAATTGCTGATCCATCTGGGAAAATAGTCGGGAACCGGTTGGGTATATTCCGTATTTTGCCGCTGATTGTCATGTGAAGTTCGTCCGCCATAAAGACACCGTTTTCAGTGATTTCGGCGGAAAGGGGTGACCAGCCAAGCTCCTCCGTTATTGAAGTCTTAATCGGAAAACGTGGCGAAGCCATGAGCGAATAGAGTCGATCCTGCAACTCCAGAGCATTAGGGTCGGAGGTCAAGCCTCTTGTCAAGAAAGCGATTCCTGATTCAACATCACCGGCCTTGATGTAGGAGTCTGCTATCCCAAAATCGGTTATGGCATGGCTTCTAAGTCGTTCTGCATTTCGATCCGCGGCCGCCCGCGCGCTGAGAAAAAACCCTACCGTCGTGAGGATGATCATCGACAATGTGATGAATGTCAAAAACCGAGCTAGTTGGTTGGTACGTAATCCATGCTGTTTAGCTGTAATGACATCAAGGGTGGAAGAAAGGGGTTTCTCTAATTCAACATTGATATATAACGGAATATCGTTTTTCCACCAAGGCTGGTTCGCCAACACTCCCTCAACGTTTAATGGGAGAATAGGTCGCTTCCTCTGGCTAAAGTTCTCTATCTCATCTCGCACCCAGCTAGATCCCAGAGCACCCTCACTACCTATGACGATCAGATTTTTGGTACGTCGGAGCGCCAGTCGAATAGTCGCAGTCAGCATATCCCCAGCTTCTATATGACTGGCATCTCGAAACACGGAGTAGTCTCGCTCAAGAAGACCTCTCTCAAGATTTTCTGCCAAAGGCATCGCATCCCAAGAATAGGAGATAAAGAAATCGAAACCGAATATCGATCGCCTCAAAATAGCCATCACTGCAGTAACTCGGTCCATCAAACCCATCTGTCAATCTCCCAAGAATAATATTGCCAGTTACATACCTTATTCGGCCCAGCTTCCGTCCAGACCTTCGAGTATTTACCCGTCTGGCTTATAATCGCGATAGTGATGCTCATATCCAATCCCATTGTGCTACAGTTAAACAAAACCTCATACATAACGATCCGAACACCTTTTGCTTAATCAGATAAACAACGAGTCCAAATAGACATTAGGTCCCACAGGATTATTTGGAACTTACTCAACAAACCGAAACTCATTCAACGGCAGACCGTAAAGGCGTTGAGATCCTTCGCGGTCGATTTCGGTGATGAAGAGATCCCGGCTACCCTCCCCTCCGCAGAAATAGTGCATCACCGATTGTGGATCGTATTCGGTCAGGTCCCGTGTATCATCTTGTCCTTCATCCGGGCAATCTGCTGGTGCACCTGAACGAATATGCTCGTGGCGGAAACCCAACAGGTGTCCCAGTTCGTGTCGAAGAACGCCAACCTTGTCGAAAGAGGTGGTGTAGTAGCTTGGGTCAATAACCACACGTCGACGATTCTTAGGATCTGTCGGGAAGAAAGCGGCTGCAATAAAGCGCCCAAACGCATCGACTTCCCGCACGACAAACAGACAGCCCTCAAGGCCTACACCCGGCTTGTCATCGAGATCCGAACAATGTTCGAACTGTACGCCGCAGGTGTTTTCCCACGCATTGCAAGCGAACATCATATTTTCTTTCACAACCTTGTAATGCGCATCGGCATCTCCACCTACGAAGCTGTCTTTTGCAATGCGGTAGGATAATTTTAGCCCATCCGCCCAGCGTACCAGTTTACCGTTATTCACGATCCCAACCAGACGGCTCTGCCCCGTTAACGAGGATCCACCCAATCCGTGTTCTCCGGCCCGTAACATGGCTTTGAAGGCCGCATCTTCCGCCTCCCGTTGACCCGCGTACAGTTCGAGTTGTAAGTCATCCAGCAGGGTGTCACCCTCGGTAACGTAGAGGATTTCACCATCGATTTCGACGGTTTGAAGTTTTTCTTTCAGTGTTTCATAAAGGGACATATGGGTTCTCCAGGTATGGATTACATGTAGGTGCGGAATTTTTTGGCGACTTCTTTGAAGCCATCACGACTTGGGTGAATTTCGTCGAACCACTTGTTCGAAGCAACAATGCCCCGATGATCGGAAAGTACGACACCCTCAAGGTTCGCTACCTTGGATTTAAGAGTGTCGAAGTAGGTGTCGATAATGTACTTCATTATGTCCTGTTGCTCAGTCTTTTCGTGAATTTGCTTATCCGCCATTTTCTTGCCAAGGTACTTCCCACCATCACGGGGAATCACATAATCGTAGGAATGGATTACGATCTTGAGGTCCGGATTTATCGCACGCACCTGATCGACCAAGGTATGGTAGGCCTGCACAATTTCCTCAAGCTTCGCCGGTAGGTTTTGATTTACAATTCGGGCTGGGCCACGTCCATCATCTTCGAACCATGGTTCCAGCATGCTGGCCAGAGGCTCACCCAGCACATCGTTCCCGCCCCCGCTGACAAGAAAAACCTCAGGTTGTTCCTCGCGTATGGCGTCGAGGTATTGACCTTTTTTGACCATGTCGATGATTTCATCACCTGCCGCGCCAAGACTCAGAATCGCGTGTGAATGGTACAAGTGCTCAATGGTGTCCTTGATCAGGGGATGCTGAAACCAGCTGTCACCTTCTGAGACAACTACAGTGAATTCAGGGTGGTCTTTGCGAAGACTTTTGTATTTTCGTTTTCGCTTTCGGGTCATCAGCTTATTCACCAAATCCATCCAGTCGATAAATCCAGCCTCACCGCCCTCCACTTCCACGCTTTCTTTCAATTTGACGTCCGCCTGAAATGGGCTCGCACCCTCAGTCGATTCAAAATATTTCTGAAAAACAGCTGTAGGGTCCTCTGCGGTCATCACCTCTTCTTCAAACGTCCTCAGGTCAAGTTTGATTCTTTCACTCATTTTCTCTCCTCCGTTGTTATTAGGTTAATTCAATATATCCATAATGCTGATATGCAGCCCATAGGCCACCCCATCCTCGTTCACGGCCCTGGGCAGCCTCTTTAAGGCGTCTTCGTGCCTTGAAGACTGCGTTACTAATGGAAGGTAACTCGTTGCTGTCTAATTTCCCTGATAATAGGGCATCATAAAAATAGTTGGAGAAGGCCACTGCTCCGTCGTCGTCTACTTTCCAAGCAGTTCCCACGTAATGCTGAACCCCTTGTTTCATGAACTCTTCCGCCAGCGACGGCAACATGGCTCCGTGTGGCATCCCCTGCGAAGAAGCCTTTCGGATGGAGACGACACCGGAATAGCAAGCGTTTGCGATCACGATCGGGGGGATCCGCCCCCGCAAGCGCTCCAACAGGTTTGCGTTTAGGATGCCTCCTTTAAATATCCATCCCGCCCTGTGGGGATTCGAGGGGTCAAAATCTCCGTGACCTGCATAGTGAATCAGGTCATAGTCCCGGGTCGCAATGGCCGTAAATACCTCTGACAAGGCAGCAGGCGGGGTATTCCAGTTGCGGCTCCCTCCGTGTGCTCCAATCATGGCGTCCACTTCAATACCAAAGCCATGCAATCGGTCCCGAACCGCCCAAGGTTCACGCTCAGCACCGGGTAAACTTTGACCTAAATCAGGATCCCCAGGGTCACCAATCACCAACGCACGCTTAATCTTTCCTGATTTCGTACAAATGTTGGCGGGTGTATCACTATGCGCCGTTCGCAACTGACGCGACACCATACGGTTCAAAGCAATGGGAGAAGTCTCCTTTACAATTTCGGATGATTGATACGCCGATGGTAGAATCAACTCCCAGTTGAACTGAGCAGCCTCACGGTCGACCTCAAATACAACGGGACCACCACAGGTCGCGAGCAGTCCACCGAAGTCTTCATGAAACACCAACCGCGTCAACATTTTTGAAGTTTGGGATAAGGTTGCGTCGGCATCAGCCCGATACACCATACGCGCCAACAATTCTTGGACCAACCCACGGTTAAACACGATCTCACGTTCCGGCACAGCGGCATCGTGGGTGATTGCCGACATGCGCAAGCAGTCTCCCTCAACCCGTAATGAAAAGCGCACGGCTCCAGAATCCCGATACGCTTTAGGCCCAGGGGCGTGGACACGGGATGCAATTCGGGCAAGGAAAATTTTCCGGTCCAACGCGTTTGTCTTTGTCGTAACCGTATCAAATAAATCCTCTAGATCCTTTTTAAGTCCAGGGGAGCCCACCCCTGTTCCTGCAAAATAGCTTAAAAGTTCTGTTAAATTCTTTTTTTGCGCCGGTGAAGATTTCGACTTCAACAGATCCGCAGCAGAGCACATGAAATGAGCCATCCGGTACCCGGTTGTGGTTATAGGAGTATGTTCCGGCTCTTTATAAACGGAAAAAATCTCGGTAGGCCCACCATTCCTGCGTTCCCTTGTTAAAGATCTAAGATCATCGAACACCGTTAATGCACGTTCCGGGCGAATCTCCATGATGCGAATCCGATTCAATTTCCAATCCCTCCCCCCGGAATCCACAGCGGCATCCAATCCCGATATCAAAGCGGTCAAAGCCTCTTTGGCGTTTAAATTCCCCTCTCCTGCTCCCATCAGTACCAAGGCCAAATCTATCCGGTCTTCGCGACTTCCCTTGCCGGATACTGGTGTTCTTGAAGGCAGACTATTGAGCATGGTGAACAGGTTCTGGTACAACAGCACGGCATTCCGACCAAAAAAAGTACCAGGGGTACCCATCCCACATAACACAACCTGCCTACGTCTCGTTTCATCTGTGTTCCCTCCCCAAGGAAAAAAGTGAATCCGTCCCACTTTTCCATCCAGCCTTCCCAGGCGTGACAGGTGCCGTAACACCAACTGGTCCTCTTCCAAAACAAGCGGATCCCCGCGCCCCGGCACGCCCCCCGACACCGCTTCATCAAGTCGTGCTTCCGCATGAATTGGCAATACGCCCACGTAATGACCCACCGCAAAAAAATCAGCTTTTGCAGATACAATATCGCCGCATTGTACTTCGATGGAGACTTTGGGACAGGGTTTGGGTAGAGTGGACGGTAAATCCCCGGCAGGGACAATATACCCTTTCAGGGCCTCAAATGCTTCAACGAGTGTACTGGATTGGCCATCAGAGCGTCGATATCCCCCCCGATCTGTTTCTGTAAACGATGAGGCCCCCGAAGAGATTCCGAGCCATTTGCTCAGTATTGCTACAGTATCCGGATGTTGGAAATACACCGTATGAAAGATCCAACTATTGGTCCCGAAATGGTGTGTCTCCGTCAGATAGTCTGTCTGGGTTCTCGAGAACATATTCATGGCGTCAACATGTACGACCAGATCATTATTCACACCCATCAACCGGTCAACGACCGGGTCAACCATGGCCAGCCCGATTTTCCTCAACAGCTTATCGTCCCCCTCCATATCCAAAAATGCATTTTTAAAATCCGACGTAATCGTGTAATTTTCGATCTCCCGTGGACGAGGACGTATCGAATTTCCTGCGTTCAAAGTTGTTACAAACGCTCCGTCCGGCTCCATGGCGGAAAGTCCGGGAATCGTATTACCCGAGACCGTTTCAGAGCTGATAAACTTCACCAGGGCACCCAACCCTTTCACCATCTGTCCTACGCTACGAGGAATGGGATTCCCCGTAAGCAACGTCATAAGCCGACCGGCATTCACGGCCATGTTGGTATACTGGTCCGCCAAAATATGCCATTTTTCCGGTTCCGCCAAATAAGTCCCCCCCAGAGTTCCCGCGACATAAATACATTTCCGAATCGTAACGCATGTGTCCTGAGGGCGAAGAGGAAGGAGTTGTTCTACATAGGAGCGCAACACCAGCCCCCCACGGCTGTAACCAAGTGCATCCATCGTTGCTCCCCCAAGCCCAGAGAAACCTTCCAAGGCCGCCATAAGTTCCACCGCGTTTTCACCAGGGTCTAAACTTAGCGTCGGATGATCATAACCAATAATTAAATCGTAGATTTGTAAGGCTTGTGAAAAAAAACCAAACCCATCGAGCTCACTAAAGCTGCCTTCCGTAGAGCTGAATGTGCCATGCAACAAAAGCAAGACCCGGGAATTCTCCGAAAGGGAATCGACGATGGGCAGGTCCCCTAAAGTAGGGTAGGTCTTCCAGGACTCAGGCGAATTCTCCGTTATGTGCACGAGTCCAGGTCGAACTTTGCGTTCCAGATATTTCATGGTCATGCGAAGTGCTTTGCGTCCAACAAACGTGAAAACATACACCTTCACTTCGTCAAAAAGCTTTGCTTTCAAATTGTCAATCAACCCAACCCGCGAATCAAGTGAGCCGAATCGGGCATCATGACCACCCCTAACCAAATCAACCGTAAAATGAGATCGCCCGGAGATGGGGGCGGTCAATCCGCGATTCTGTGCCTCCGAGTCCGACTTCGAATAGTGCCAACTAAATTTCCCATCGCGCTCCACCAGCAGGACTGCGGATTCAGAATCACCATGATCAACATCCATCACCACGGTTTGGTCTGGAACAGACAGCCCTCTGGACGTTGATATTTCTGCGGGTTCCCAACAAAAGACACCCCCAAACTCCATCTCCGAGTTCTCAACAAAAGAATCAATGAGAGGACCGAGGCTATCAGTTTCCCGGTCCGCCTCAACCGAGTCACAGAGCCCCCGATCAAAGGATGGGCTCTGACGGTATCCGTCTGGGTGTTTTCGAATAGATATAGTTGTCATCGTATTTACTTAAATTTCAATGAAACCTACATTCAATACGCTTCAAAATACTTTTGGGAAAATCAGTTATTATGAATGTAATCTTCTAGTTTTTTCTTACCTTTTTTCCTAACTAAATGCTTTAACAATCCGAGAGATGAGAGAATACGCCCTGTACGTCCAAGTGCCATATTCGCCCATTTTTTCAAATCGAAATCATCCACATGCTGTATGATTAAACCATCCTTAAATTTAAAAGCGGCGTTAACTTCATTCCCCTCAACCAAACGTCCTGTATCCTGAAACGTATAAGTTGCGATCCATCGCGCACTGCCACCAGATTCATCAGCGGTGATACCGTCAAATTCCAGATTCAAGTCTACTGCGTTCTGACATAACATACGCCACATAGCTGAAACTAAACTATTATCGAGCGATGGATAAACTGGGTCAGAAAATTCAGTGTCGTTATGATAACAAGCAATCATTTCATCAGCATCACGAGACTTAAACGCGGTATAAAACTTAGTCAGTAACTGTTCATATTCGTTCATGACAATTCCTTAAATAGTTATGATTTTGTTTACCTATAAATATGCCACTTCAACTTTTTCAATAATTGTTTTGAAAAGCTATCGCGCCTAAACCAAGCATGCCGTCCATGCCCAATATTAAAAGGCGGTACCCTCCAAACTCTCACATCTTCGTATCCATCCTTTTCGTCACTGATAATCGTATCCTCCATTTTATCATCCAAGATATATGGGTCTCCTCCCAGAATAGTGTAAAAATTGTACCACCTTGGAATAATATCTGGATATACGTAATGTCGTTTTCTCTCGCCATACAGCAATCGTGTGTTTGCCTTTTGGCTCCAATTATACCCAATATAATTCCCAAAAGTTAACAACCCAAAGGGTTTTCCCGGCTTGGAAATAAACTGGGATAATTTGTCCAAATATTCTGAACTCAATGCACTAGGTATGTCGACAGGATCCTCTCCTTCAGCAATCTTAGACATATGACTAAGCACATTATATGTAACCGCACACCCCATACTATGGCCAATCAAGATATAGTCTTTACTTCCATTTTCAGTTGCAACAATAATTTGGTCCAGTACTTTGCGACATACTTCCTCGTACAGAGTTTTTCCTGTATCGTTGCAAACTGCAAGCTCATAAAAAGGCACAAGTTCATCGAAATGATTCCGCATTGCGGTCCGCTCGATGATGTCTAATAGGTACCTGCGCTCATCGACTTCTCCATCTTGGGAGGGGTTCAGTATCCCCGAAAATCGATTGGACTTCGGAAGCTTTTTCAGTCGTTGCCAGACACCTCCATACCAAGCAGAAGTCCATCCCACATACTGAGGGAATTCACAACCAATATGTTTCTTTATGTGATATTCAGATATTTCTTCATTATTTTCACCTGATAACACACCTCGAACTTGTCGTGATTCTTTTTCAAGTTCTAATGCCTGACTCCAGACTCGATGATTTTCAGCTTCAGTTTTGTCCTCTTGGTTTGCTCCGTGAACACAAATTACAACAGTTTCTTTACTACCCATTATTGCTCCTTTTCAGGTGAACTTATATAATTTCAATTACAGTTGAAAGTTTGTGGAAATTGTAGAGCACTTAGTTTAGGAATTAACTATACTTAAAATATATCAGATAGGTATATCCTCCTCTAAAACTCTGTTTACTGTCAATCCTAAAATACCCAATCCCAGAAAACTTGTAGACAGGAGGAATCATCTGTCCGAATTGAAAGAATGATGATTGCGAATCACAGACCGATATGTACGCATGCTGCGCTTTGAGTTATGGGGTTACGCTTAAAGCGTTAGTACATGACCTGACGAAAATTCTTATGCCTAATGCGTGGGTGCTATTTTAATCAGCGCAACTAGAGCACCGATAGCCATTGTAAGCAGAAATTTTCGGGCACCTCGACGAGGTCTGCAGCAAACGTTTGTCCAACCGTCACCACCTCGGTATAGATATAATGAAGGAAAGTTCCATTTTAACAATGCCGAATATCTCCGAACGGAATGCAGAGGAAACCCACGAGAAAATGGAGTGGTCTCTCATCTAACCCATATTATTTGAGAATTTTGAAAACTTTCGACCCGGAATATAAGTCATGTACCCTTCTCAGTAATAGCTGGTACCCCATATATTTAAGTTGACCCAAATCAACTTCAGCTCACGAACTAACAGGACATACGAATATACCTTTTGAACAATGGACATATTTTCATTACCGCTCCCTGTTGACAAATTACCCGCCCATTTACGCAATAAGCCGCTCGTATGACGGGAGTCATGCCGAGCGGCTTTTTGAATCGCAAACCCTTTAATTAAAAGGGATTAAAATGGTGGCGGTGGAGGGAGTTGAACCCCCGACAAAAGGATTATGATTCCTCTGCTCTGCCACTGAGCTACACCGCCGAAGTGGGGGTGGAAATAGGGGAAAACAGGGGTGGTGTCAAGTCGAAGACCTCAAAAAGAATTGCCTGGGTGCAGCGATTCCGTGTCACTCGCTGTCGGCATCCCCGGCCGCGGTCCGCAGGATCATTCAAGACGAGAGTTGGATCCCCTGAAATATCTGTGTGAATCTACGTGCATCTGCGGTTCCTTCTTCTATTCATGCATGCATGAACTCCCGTAAAAAAAATCAGCTCTTCGTCACCCTTTTTCTCCTTGGTATGTTTGTTTTTACCGGGATCATGACTTTTGTGGTGGGCCCCATCCTCATGGAGAAGCGGGATCAGGTAGCCCAAGACAAAATCCTGTTTAAATGCCAGAGCGTTTTGGATGGCAACCATATCGAAGTACAAATGCGTGCCTGGGAACGCCCCAATGAAAATCCGGTTTTTGAAGTTAAACTCGCAGGCCTGGATGCCCCTCCCCTGGGAGATGCGGAGGATCCCGTCGTAATCGCCTGGGCGGAAAGCCGCGGTATTTCACCGGAGTTGGTGGCGAAACTGAACGAATCCGCCTTTAAAAACCTTCAGGCCTTTATTCGGAAACAAAATCTGTTTCTGTACCGGGAAGACGGCAGCCGCGGATCGGAAAATCTAGAACCCGGCAGTTATGTGCATGTGTTTGTGGCCGGCTCCCACGCCAACCTGAAGCAGATCAGAAGCGGCCTCGCCCTGCACGATACGTCACGTCCGCACGCCTTTTCAGATAAGTATGCCGAGGCACAAGCGGAAGCCAAATCGAAGCAAAAAGGGTTGTGGGCAAAATAAACCGGGTTCCGCATTAACCCCTCTCCCATTTTAGGGTAAACTATAAGTACAACCCTTGAAGATACGATTTTGTACTTATTTAACATCATTAGCATATTTCTAACTCAAAAGAATTTGTTGAAAGACAAAGACTGCTTAAATTGTTCAGAGTGACTATGAAAACCCTGAACACACAGAAATCCGGTTCCGCTTTACTTCTGACCCTATTGGTTGTCAGTTTGTTGCTGGTGATCGTCTTGTCGTTCACGGTGTATGTGCGCTTGGAGTTTCGTACGGTAACAAACCGGATGGAAAACCTTCAATCCCGTCAAAATGCGAAACTCGCCATGCATCTTGCCCTGGCCCAGTTACAAAAAACCGCCGGCGCCGATCAGCGGGTCACCGCCAATGCGGAAATTTTGGGTGCATCGGTTCCGCTGCTGAACCGTTATATCACAGGGGTATGGGATACAGAAAATCCCGGCGACGATCCCGTTTGGCTGATTTCATCGACCTCTGGAAATGCCATCGACCCTCTGGCCGCCCCCAACACCGCGAACAGTATTGCACTGGTCGACACCGGCGTGCTTGGCAGCAGCCCGGACTTAAACGACCGGATCTTTGCAGAGCTGGTGGAATTAGATACTTCCAACCGCCAGGGGAACTACGCCTGGTGGATTTCCGACGAGGGCGTGAAAGCGAGTTTAAGCCTGAATGATCCTTTTGAATCCGCTGCGGATATAGACACCCTTGACGCCACTGAACTGACACGTTTGCGCTATGGCGTTCCGGTTCGAAACGCCCAGGAAATGGCCCTGACCCCGTCCACAGATTTTGAAGATACCGCTTCCAACGCCTTTTTCGATTCAGTTGTGAACTTGGATCAGTATCCCTTTTACGCCAATTTGGACAATCCCCGTGAAAACGGAGGCATTCACCACTACACCCACCGCGCCACCGGATTGCTGACCCAGCCCCTCACCGGCGGCGTAAAAAAAGATCTGTCCTTGGCCCCGCAACTTTTGGGCACGGGCTTTGAAGAATACATGGATTTCACCACCTATCTGGTTGAACCCTCCACCACCCATCCGGTGATTAAAACCGCGGATGATCTCCGACGCGCCCACTATATCACGCCCCCCACCACCCTCACCCCTTCCAATGGCGACATCGTCCATTCCGTAACCCCCATTATCACAGACTTCGGACTGCAGTTCAGTCCCCGGAGGGAATCCTCAACCGATGGGGAGGCAACCCTCATGATGGCGATCATGCTGGAACTTTGGAACCCCTATACCACGGCCTTGGAGCAGGAAGATCTCATCCTGGAGATCACCGGACTTCAACCCTTTGAGATGACCCTCAGGGACGCCGCAGATACCGTGATGTGGTCTGATACTTTTGACCCGAATTCCATCTTCAGCAATACCATTAGTATCCGCTTGGGTCAGGAACAGTTTCACAGTGCGACCTATGTCTTTCTGGAAGACGGCGCCTATGATATGGAATTGCACGGACCGGGAAGACTGCTCTACTGGACAGGTCCGGACCAGGACCACCCCGACCAGGCGAGCTTTGCGAGCCGCCGCTCCAATCTTTCCCGTTTACAGGGAAGCATCAGCCCCGGCATCACCTTCCCCACCGGCACGGGGACCGGCACCTACAAAGTCGGATACACCATGGATCCTACGGAACTTACCGTCCGATTAAGGCGCGCACCTGAAAACGGCGGAGAGATTTTAGTCGAACATCAGAACCTGCAATATGATGACGTGGACAATATCGATCACGGCACCCTCAGCTACTGGCAAAATCGATGGTTGACCTACAGATTCAGGATGATTGAGCGGGGGACCACGTATCTGGGGGATCGGAGTGCATGGCTTAAAAATGTGGACAAACGCACCCCGAATCCGAGATTTGGGGACGACATCAGCACCGATGCCCACACCCTGCATGAATCGGCGACCTCTTACGCCCCGGATGATTCAGGGTTGAAAAACAACTTAAGCGTCGACCAGGATTCAACCATTTATTATTTCGACCGCACCTTAAGTAACAGTGAGTATAGCCGGGACACCCGGCGGGACATCTCCCTGTTTGAACTTCCCCGCCAGCCCTTGATTTCCGTGGGGCAACTTCAGCAACTCTACATTCACGGCATGCCCCCTTACAGCATTGGCAACCCCTGGGGGGGCAGCACCTGGAACCAACTTTTTGACGACTACTTTCTCTCCGGCATTCAGCGGGATATTTCAGAACCGGACTTCAGTTCGTCGTCCTATCCGCAACTCCCCCACCCCCGCCTGGAACTCGCAGATCCCCGGGATCTGGGGCTGGCCTCCTTCGACAACAATACCCTCTCCACTTTAGACGAAGATTCCGCACTGGCATTAAAAGTGAGAGGACAGTTCAATCTGAATTCCGTATCCACCCAGGCGTGGAAAACCGTGCTGGCCGGCTCCCGCTTCGTCAACTTTAAGCACACCCTCCGCGATACCAATCTGCATGATGCCACCCACAGCAATGTTCTCATCGATACTGCCAACGATTACCCTGCAGGTTTCACCCGCTTCCCGCAATCGATTCAGGAATTGTTCGATGTGGATAACATCAGCTTTGACACCAGCTATGACAGCTTGATGTTAAACTTAAAACCGGGGATCACTTTTTTGGTGGACCGGGATACCTTTAACGAAGATGATACCGATTACGATATTTCGGACGAAAGCAAAATTGATTCCATGGCGGAAGAAATAGTTGACGCGATCAAGCAGCGCATGCAGAATGTAGGTCGACCCTACTTCACGCTCAATGAATTTCTCACCGAACCTTATGACAATGGAGATCCCATATTAGAATACGTGATAGAAACCGCCGGATTACGCAGGAGGGCTACCCCCAGTGGCTCCATTACGCCTGAAGAACGAACCCCCGGCTGGCTTTCACAAGCGGACGTTATTTCGACCCTCGCCCCTTTCCTTTCGACCCGGTCAGACACCTTCACCATCCGGGCGTATGGAAATGTGGAAGCGCCCAATGGCGATATCTCCTCACAGGCCTGGTGCGAAGCCACCGTTCAAAGAACCATTACCCCGGTTGAATCCGGACTCTCTCTAAGCGAAATGGCCAATCCTTTAGACTCCGCATTCGGCCGACACTTCAAAATCATTTCATTCAAATGGCTTTCACAATCAGAAATTTAACCTTGAGCATTGGGGGAATCTGCTGCGCGTTGCTGCTGCAAGCCCAAGAGCCACCCCCACTTCGGGAACTAAACTTCCATGTGGTGTCCGGTTCGCGGATTCACAATGTACGGTTCGGAGTATACGACGACGAAGGCAATCTGGTCGGCTCCAAACAAACAGGATTCCGTTCCTCGGGCAGATCCCTGAAATACACTTATAAAGGGCCTTCCAAAATCATCTTTTTTGAAGAAAAAGCAGCCCCCACCGCCGCAAATCCACAAGCGGTATCCCGCAGCATTGTAGGGGTTTCCCAGGTGCCGGAGAATGTGACAGATGCCCTTTTTCTGTTTTCAGAAATAAAGCCCGCCCCAAAAAAGGGCTACAAATATGACATCCAATGGATGGATATTTCAGGAGACAACATTCCCCCCGGTCACGTGACCATTTTTAATACCCTGCCCATAAATTTCAAAGGTGCGGTGGGGAAAAAAGGACAGAAGGGAAAAGTGATCAATGCCCAACCCGGCTTAAATCCGCCCATCAGCTTTCACCCGCAGGCCACGCTCCTCCTCACCCTTGAATCCAAAAAGGATGGGATATTGAGAGTCTACGAAGAGAACATTACCTGCAGCGAAGATGACCGTATCCTTTTGGTCCTCTTCCCTCCCCGATTCCCCGGCTCTCTGAATATCGGATCCAAAATCATTACTTTCCCCCTGACCCCGGTCAAAAAAGAAAAGGAAGATAAGGAAAAGCCTTCCCCGGGTCAGGACTGACCGGAATACATAACCAACGCCTCTGACCACAAGCGGTCACGTTTCTTCCCTTTTTTCTGGGATGCGCGGATTGCCAGTCGTCCGGCCTCCTGCAGCTTTTCCACTTGCTGATTAAACGCCGGCGTCTGCCGGAACCGCAAGCGTTGCAACCGCACAATCCAATCCTGCATGGCCCCGCCAAACCGGGGATCATCCAGGTAGGCTTCCAAATTGCGGAAAGGGATGGGCTGAAAGCGGTTTTCCCCTTCCACAGACAATCCATAACAGGCGGGAATAAAAACGCATTCCGCTTTTAATCTGTCACGGGCAGGTTGCTCCAAGCCATATTCCGAAATCAACCGGTTCCGTTCCTCCATCCACCACACATCCCATTGTTGATGTAACTCCCGCAGATTTCCGATGGACGGAATCCGTTTTATCCAAACTTCCGGCTCCCGGAAATCCCCCTGACCGATCCAGGTCCACAGGTTTTTCTGTCCGGAAGCAAACAACCATCGGCAAAGCAGCGCTTCGCTTCTTTCATCTGACAGTTGGTTCAACACTATTTGTTCCGGATACGCGGGGGATCCCTGATCAAAATCGACCACCAAACCTTCAAACAACATCCGGCTGCGTCCGGCCAGCAAAGCATGGGCAGAACCCTTCACCAGCCAATCCGGCACTTGCCAGTCGCGTTTTTTCTGGCCGGGCGGCATGGCGGCCAGGCCCACCCGGTAGGCCAGCGCCCGGGTAAACGCTTCAGCCAATTCCCGGGGCTCTTCCTTTAAAGATTTTTCGGAAAGAATGAGTGTTTGTTTAAGCACGCCCTGTTGCCAGTTTTGGGAAAGCGCCACCTTCTTTGCCCGTGAATCCACCGCAATAAGTAAAGGCTGTCCCTGCTGAAACGGAACGATGACCTGCCAATCCGCTTCCAACTGTTTGAGACTGCGCTCCCCCCAAAAGGAAAGTTTCTGCACTTGTGCCGCATCGGTAGCCATCACCTTGATTTTCCCTTTGGCACTGAGGGACGTCATCCAAAAATCCACCGGTTCCTGTGCCGAGAGCAAGGCTCCGAAGAGACACAGCCAGCCCCATCTCCGTTTCACTTGCCGGCCTCGCGTTCAAGGATCAGCGTGACCGGTCCGTCATTCAGCAAATGCACCTGCATGTCCGCCTGAAAGATGCCGGTTTCCACCTCAACCCCCTCCCCGCGCAAGTACCCCACAAAGTCATCAAAATCCTGCTTCCCTTTCTCTGCGGGAGCGGCGGAAGTGAAACCCGGACGGAAGCCTTTTTTGCAATCGCCGAACAGGGTAAACTGGCTGACCACCAAACATTTTCCTTCCACTTCCGCCAGAGAGAGATTCATGCGCCCTTCCGCATCCGGAAAAATCCGCAGGCCGGCAATTTTCCGGGCCAGCCATTGTCCATCGGCAGGAACGTCTTCGCGACCGACCCCCACCAGGAGCAGAAAGCCCCGATCGATGCGGCCCACGACTTTCGCGTCCACTTCGACCCGCGCTTCCCGAACCCGCTGCAGGACAACTTTCATGGGTTTAAGGGGTATAGGTCACAGACACGATACCGCCACTCACTCCGGAAATTTTAAGGTGGTTCCAAAGTTCCGGTTCCAGATCCAGATCAAAACGATCCGCCAGTGAACGGGTCCAGGGAGTGGCCCAGAATCCGGGAAGCGGGAGATGTCCAACCCAGAAAATGCTCACCATGTTTTCAGCATCCCCAGCTTGGGGGTCGACCACCACCCGGGTGCTTAAGTTAAAGGGGCCGATCGGTTCATTGGCAATCAATTCCATCTCGGAGCCGGAGATCACCACTCCCAACAATTTGTTGTTGTCCGGTTCATTGTTCTGCCCGATAAAAGCATTGAGATTGCGTTGGGAAATTTTGGAAACCGGCAACTCGGTTTCAGAACCAATGGTGTTTTCCACGATTTGTAAATATCGCTCGACCTGCTTGCCGGGATCGCTGGCAATCGGAACCGTCAAGGATGCGTAAGGCCAAAATGCCAGTCCCACCACCGACACGATCGCCAAAAACAGCAAGGAGTTGATAGAATTACGAAAAGCTTTGGCCCCTTTGGCGGGCTCTTTCGCACTATTTTCAGGCGTGGGAGACGCACCGTTTTTATAAATACGGTCTCCACAATCTTTGCAGAAAGGTGAGGCAATTCGGTTTAAGACCCCACATGAGGGACAAGGGATCATCGGTTCAGTATTTTTTTTACGGCTCATGCTTTTTTGGCTGCGGGGTTGGCTTTGCTTTCTTTTTTAGGACTCGGGGCAGATTTAGACGAATCGGCAGCCGCGGATTTTTTATAATTATCGCTGCGGTAATCCGTTTGATAAAAACCACTTCCCTTAAACAGCAAGCCGGCACCGGTACCGATCAGGCGTTTTAACGCGGGTTTTCCACAAGCCGGGCAGTCCTTTAAAGGTTCCGCGCTCATGGCGTGAAACGCTTCCAGCTGATGGTGACATTTCTGACATTCATAATCGTAAGTAGGCATCTAAATCCTCCGGTTCCTGTTCCGTGATTGAAAAATTGGGATCTAAACTATATCGATGACCGCATGAATGTCAATGACCCGCAAATCTCCACCGCATTCCAGGAGTGGATGCAAATCCGCAAACAGGAACTGGACCAATCCCTTTTGGAATTTCTGCCTCCGGCCGATACCCGTCCCTCTGTGGTGCATGAAGCCATGCGCTACGCCTGTTTGAATGGCGGAAAACGTCTGCGGGGAATTTTGGCGTTGGGATTTTGTGAATGCTTCGGGGCCCCGAAAACGCGGGCCGTCAAAGCGGCCGCTGCTCTGGAGATCTTTCATGCCTCCACCCTCATCCATGATGACCTGCCCTGTATGGACGATGACGATTTACGCCGGGGGAAACCCTCGACCCATATTCAATTTGGTGAAGCCAATGCCCTGTTAGCCGGAAATGCCCTGCTTACCCTGGCTTTGGGATGGATGGCTGAAACGCCTGTCCCGCTGCCGCATCCACCGGGAATGCTGGTGAGCGAATTGGCCCGCGCTGGCGGAAGTGAAGGCGTGATCGGCGGACAAATTGAGGATCTCGAAGCCGAAACCGCGCCGCCGGATGAAGAAAGACTTATCTACATTCATACTGAAAAAACCGCGCGGTTGATTGCTTGCGCCTGCAGAAGCGGAGTCATTTGCGGAGGGGGCTGTGCCTCCAAAGTGGATCGGGCGGGAAGCTTCGGCATGAATCTCGGCATGGCCTTTCAAATTTTGGACGACATTCTCGATTGCACCCAAAGCACCGAAATCCTCGGCAAACCGGCCAAAAGTGATGAAGGACACGGCAAAATGACCTCGGTCAGTCTATGGGGACTGGAAGGCAGCCGGGCCAAAGCCGCCGCCTACACTCAAAAAGCTTTAGAGGATTTAGAAGCCCTCGATCAACCCACCGAAATGCTGGAAGCCCTGACCCGCTGGTTGCTGGAACGGGAGATGTAGGCAAGATGATGGCTCGGAAACGGGCAAGATCATTTTTGGGCAAGATGATGGCTCGGAAACGGGCAAGATCATTTTTGAGCACGATGATGGCTCGGAAAAGGGGCAAGATCATTTTTTGGCAAGATGATGGCTCGGAAACCAGTCGTCTTTGACCTTTCCTCCAAAATCATCCTGCCCAAAATCATCCTGCCCAAAATCATCCTGCCCAAAATCATCCTGCCCGATATTCGGCCTCCGTCTTTATTCTCCTTCCACAGTTAAACCGAATATCACGCCCGGGACTTACAAAAAGAAAAATAGATTCCCGACAGGTAGATTTAAAGCTTACACAGAGGACGGAAGTTTCAGCTATACATCCCCGCCGAACTTAAGGATAATAAATGAAGAACATGAAGCCTTCATTAAAATCCATTTGCCAGCCGGTAACTTTCTTAACCCTCATGCTATTGGCGACCTGTTGGGTATTGTCTTATATGAGTGTGTTGTCAGTCGCGATGCTCCCCATCCTGGGATTTTATCTTCTTCGCTATGCGGGATCGGTACATTGGAAAGCTTTTCTGTGTTTGTTTCTGCTCAATCCCCTCTCCGTCGCATTTATGAGTGGGGTCGTGAGTTATGCAAAAGGGGCACCCACCCTTCGGGGGATGGGACTTTACAATTTAGAAGGTTACAATATTGATAGAAAAACCCGATGCTTCAGGAGCAGTGGAGGCTGTATGGTTTCCGGAAATGAATGGGTCTATATCGCCCCCCACAATTCTGCTCTGAAAATAATGTCTTTTATCTTCGGTCCCCCGTCCAAATCCTACGATGGCCCCTACCCCACAAAAGAGGAAGCGTTCGCTTTGAGCGAAAAAGGAATGTCCATATCCCCGGAAGACTTCAAGTTGGGTAAAGTCGTGATGCGCAATCGCAGCTATCAACTGGGAACCTTTTTCCCTAATGCGATCCTCTACAGAGGTTTTCTGCTTAGTGGTTTTTTTGAAGACAACGAAACTGAACTTAAAATTACCGCCTCGATTTACCGGGAAAGGTGCCTCATCCTCCGCTTTGAAGAATCTTATTATTTTCCGGAGGAACATCCCGGTTCAGAAAAAATCGATTTTGCGGTCTGCCTGGATTTGGAAACTCAAACGCCTTTCGCATACTATGCGCCCCCAAATCGATATTTACGCGGATACCCACCTTTTTTCTACCTTCCTGAAGAATAATCCCCTCCTCTTGCCGCTTGCGTTATGGTTTAAAACCGAAAGGTCTTTAAGGTTGAAACCGCTTTATTTCTTGCCCCCTGCGCTCTGCTGGTTAAGAGTCCGCCATGGTTAATGAAGCAACCCCCATGATGAAGCAGTTCCGTAAAATCCGGAACAGTCTGCCTGAAGAGATTATCTTATTTTTCAGGTTGGGTGACTTTTATGAAATGTTCTTCGATGATGCGGTCACCGCCTCGAAAATTTTGGAAATCACCCTCACCAAACGTCAGAAAGTGCCCATGTGCGGCATCCCTTTTCATTCTGCGGACGGCTATTTGGCCAAACTGATTAAAGCCGGCAAAAAGGTGGCGATTTGCGACCAGGTGGAGGATCCTGCCCAAACCAAGGGGATCGTGCAACGGGAAGTTGTCCGCATTATCACCCCGGGAACAGTACTGGAAGATAACGTGCTGGATTCCGCCCGCCCGAATTATCTGGCGGGGTTGCATCGGGAGAAAAACGGTTATGGACTGGCGCTTCTGGATATTTCCACCGGAGATTTCCGCATTGAAGAATCCAAAGATCTGGGTGCGCTGCTGGACAGTTTTGTGGCCGCCGGACCGGCCGAATTGCTGGTGGCGGAAGAGGAAAAAGATCAGTGGCCGGCCGATTTAAAATTGGTGGCGCGGGTGCTCACCCCTTACGACGACTGGGTCTTCGAAGGCGATGCGGCCGAAGACCTGTTGATCCGCCATTTTTCCGTACAATCGCTGGAAGGATTTGGTTGTCAGAACCTGGGCCCCGCCCTGGGCGCCGCGGCCGCGGTACTGCATTATGTGCACCACAACCTTCACAACAAAATCGACCACATCCGCTCTCTGCAGGTTCGGAATCCGGAAGATTTTTTGGTACTGGACGAAGCCACGGTTTCCAATCTGGAACTTTTGGAATCCCGGGATCCGCGTCCCGGTCATCGCGGCCCCACTTTGCTTAAAGTCATGGATGCCACCTGCACCGCCATGGGTGCCCGATTGTTGCGTCAGTGGATTGCCCGTCCCCTCACCAACAAAGCCGCCATTGAAGCACGACACCAGGCGGTGGAAACTTTATTGACGCAACAGGCGGATTACCGCGGCATCCGCGAAGGCCTGGGGGATGTAAAAGATTTGGAACGGTTGTTGGCCCGACTGCACAGCAGCAGTGGAAATCCGCGGGAAGTGCAAGCCATGGCGCAATCGTTGCGTGCCCTCCCGGGTTTAAAATCTTTGTTGGCCTCCTCTCCTTCCCCCCGCCTTCATCAATTGGGAGGGGAACTGCAACCTCTGCCCGAACTTACTGCCCATATTGAAGCCTCGTTGGTGGATGAACCACCGGCCAATCTGAAAGATGGCGGGGTCATCCGGGAGGGGGTGCATTCCGAGTTGGACGAACTGCGGGCGGCCTCTACCGAAGGCCGGAAATGGCTGGCCAACTTTCAAGTCGAAGAGCAGGAACGCACCGGAATTAAAAGTCTTAAGATCCGGCACAATAAAGTTTTCGGATATTATATCGAAGTCAGCAAATCCAATCTTGAGTTGGTGCCGGAAGACTACCAACGCAAACAGACCCTGGTCAATGCGGAGCGCTTCATTACCCCTGCTCTCAAAGAAGTGGAAAACAAAATCCTCGGCGCCCAGGACCGTTCCGTCGCCCTGGAGCAGGAGCTCTTTTCCGCCCTGCGCGAGGAAGTGTTGAAGTATACTTTAGAAATTCAACAAAGTGCGGGCGCACTGGCGGAGATCGACGTTCTCACCGGGTTTGCCGAGCGGGCTTTGCGCTTGAGTTATTGCAAACCGCAGATGACGGAGGACGGGGTGCTCGACATCCGCGACGGACGTCATCCGGTGATTGAAACCCTGGAAGATGCCGAACGTTTTGTACCCAACGACAGTTACCTGAATGATCAGGACTATCAGCTACACATTCTCACCGGACCCAATATGGCCGGTAAATCGACCTATATTCGTCAGGTGGCGCTGATTACCATTCTGGCGCAAATGGGAAGCTATGTACCGGCATCCGAAGCCAAACTGAGTGTCGTCGACCGGGTGTTCACCCGGGTGGGTGCCAGTGATGATCTGGCCCGCGGCCGCAGTACTTTTATGGTGGAGATGCAGGAGACGGCAAATATCCTGAACAACGCCACCCCGAAAAGCCTGGTCATTCTGGATGAAATCGGACGCGGCACTTCGACTTACGACGGGATCAGTATTGCCTGGGCGGTGGCGGAGCATCTGCACAACCGCCCCGAGAGCAAAGCCAAAACCCTGTTCGCCACCCATTATCACGAACTCACCCAGTTACCGGAAACCCTCAGTGGCGCCAAAAACTTTTCGGTCGCGGTGAGAGAGCGGGGGGAACAAATTGTGTTCCTGCGCAAGATCGTCGAAGGCGCGGCAGACCGCAGTTACGGCATTCAGGTGGGCCGCCTTGCAGGATTACCCGAACCCGTGGTCAACCGCGCAAGAGAGATTTTATTTGGTCTGGAAGCGGGACAACACGGCAAAGGTCAACCCCAGTTGTTGCAACCCAAACCCCGGCGCAAAAAAGAAGACCCGGATCAGATGAAGCTTTTCGGAGATTGAATTGAACCCAAGGTAAATGATGAGCACGGCTTTAATATTTCATGGTGGCTGGGATGGTCATCAACCGGTTGAATGTGCGGATATTTTCGCGAAGGAACTGGAAGCGCATGGCGTAAAAGTTACGGTTTCCGACAGTCTGGATGCCTTGAATGATCCGGAACAGGTGAAAAGTTATGACTTAATCACCCCGATCTGGACCATGGGTGAAATCAGCAAAGCGCAATCTGACAACCTGTTGAATGCCGTAAAGGAAGGTACCGGGCTGGCCGGATTTCATGGGGGCATGGGCGACGCCTTTCGCGGTAATATCGATTACGAATGGGCCGTGGGGGGGATCTTCGTGGGACACCCGCATATTGGAGACTATACCGTTCGGCTGACGGCGAATCAGCACGAGATCACCAACGGACTCCCCTTGGAATTTCCTTACAACTCCGAGCAGTATTATATGTTGGTGGATCCAAGTATCCACGTGCTTGCAGACACTCTCTACGACCACGATGGCCGCCGGGCGGTGATGCCGGTGGTGTGGACCCGTTCCCTGGGGAAAGGCCGGGTGTTTTTCTCTGCGCTCGGCCATCAGGCGCAGGAATTCAGTGACTTTCCACGGGTGAAGGACATGACGGTAAAAGGGTTGCTGTGGGCGATGCGGTAAAGATGAAAAGGAAGGGTAGAATTCAAAATTTCGTCACCCCGGCATTCCCTGCTTTGTTTCCAGGTACCCCCATGAAATATATTAATTTTTCAGCTCTGGTTATCATACTTTGGTTTTGTAGAACCTACCCTTTATACGGAGAAGAGAAAGCAGAGTTCAAAGGGACACCGCTAGAGGTTTTGGCCCAAGATTTGGACCTGGCTGACCCGACAGAGCGAAATGCAACCATAAGGAAAATTGCGCTGATAGGTTCTCCCGAGGCCATCACCTGGTTGCAAACCCGCCTTGAACGCAATTTAAATCAACAGACAGGGGAGACGACAAGTACAAGTTGTCAATCGCTGAAAGAGTTTCGAGCACACATGATCGTTCCATCTGAAAACGACGTATTGGCAGAGGAACTTGCGAAAACGTATTTAGAAAAATTGATTCCTCTTTTGAAACAAACAGCTCTGCTGGGCACCGACGATGGATCAAGTTTGGCCTGTAGAGTATATGAGTCATATGGTCAGAAAATCCAGTACAATAAAAATGGGGAGATTTGCGACTACGAACCTTCCGAAAAACAAAAACAACACCAGCAGCTCCGAATAGACTTTGAGGCACAATGGAATGAAGCATTTGTAAACCTGAAGCCCGAAAAGAAAGCATTGGGACAACCGGTGAACGAGTGGCTCTCAACGTATAAAATGCCCTTTAACCTCACAAACCGCCCCAACGACGGAAACACGGTCCAATATTATAGAGAACGATATTCAAAAGATGAAATTGAAACCTTCACATTATATGGTGACCTCAACGCGCTGAATGATCATGAAAAATTCACTGAAATTCTCTGGAGCTCAGATACCGGTACCGGGCAAAAAGGGTTTTGGGCTTATTTCGATGCAGAGGATGGCAAACTTCTTTTCCTGTTTCATATGGATTGGTCTCATGCAGATCGAATTTCAAAGAAATCGTTTTAGATGATTCATTTATGATCCCCCACAACTTTCCATCCCCTTCCATTCAAATCATCGGTCACGGACTGGCGGGAGCCATTCTGGCGGAAACACTTTCCCAAGCAGGTTTGCGGGTTTCGGTCTATGACGATGGCGGTGTTTCTTCCAGCCAGGTGGCGGCGGGAATGTTCACGCCGCTCACCGGCAGGCGCCTCATTCCCAGTTGGTCGCTTGAACATGCCATGCCGGCAGTGGAACAGTTTTATCCGTCATTGGAAAAAAAATTGGGCTCCACCTTTTTCCATCCCTGTTCCACCCTGCGGATTTTCCGAAGTTTGGACGAACAGGCTGAATGGATAAAAAACCGGGAGAACGGATTCACAAAACCACTGAGCGGCGATGCCCTTCCCTTTCAATCATCTTTCGGAGGCTGTGAAATCGTGGGCGGCGGATGGGTGGATCTCCCCCTGATGCTGGAAGGGCTCACCCAAAGGCGCAAAGAGAAACAGGAATGGGGAAAACTCGAAGCGGCCGACATCACGGTTTGGGCCGAAGGTGTCCGGGCTTCTGAAAATCCGTTGTGGAAAGATGTGGGCTGGCGGAATGCGCACGGGGACATTCTCACCCTCAAAATTCCGGATTTGCCTGAAGACTGTATTTATAATTTCGGAAAGTTTTTGGTCCCCCTCGGAAATCAGAAATTCCGTTGTGGCGCAACCTATGCCTGGGACGAATGTTCTCCGGCACCCAGGGCGCAAGGACGACAGGAACTTGAAGCCGAAGTACGTTCGTTTTTGAAACTTCCTTTTGAAGTGTTGGATCACCGGGCAGGCATTCGGCCGGTCGCAGTCGCCCGGGTCCCGGTGGCCGGACCGCATCCTGAAGAGATATCCCAATGGATTTTTAATGGCTTTGGGAGCAAAGGCGTGTTGATGGCTCCATGGATGGCGGAATGCGTGCTGGCAAAAATTACGCAGGGGAAAGAATTGCCCAAAGAAACCCGGGCGGCCCGTCGCATGCAGCGTCAGCGGGACCGGGCGAAGACATATAACCGATAAATTCCGTCCGGACGGCAGAGGGGAAAAATGCCGGGTTAAAAAAAAGTTTCACTCGAAACAATAAATCCGAAAACCCTGCGTTTATGTTCATTGTAACCAAACCCCTAACCTAAAGGTTGATGAAATGAACAAAGTACAGATTAGTAAAAAATTGATTCCTTGCCTGATCGCAGGCCTGATAATTCCCCTCGCAGGATTCGCCGACGCCGACCAGGAAAAACCTGAAGGCCGCCGTAAAGGTCCGCCCCAGGAAGGTCCCCGCCGCGACCGCATTATAGAAATGTTCGATGCGGATGGGGATGGAAAACTTTCCGAAGAGGAACGTGCCACCGCCAAAGCCGCCGGGGAAGCCCGCCGTGCCGAAGCCCTGAAAAATTACGACAAAGATGGTGACGGCAAGCTCAGCAAAGAAGAACGTCAGGTGATGATCGAAGATAACCGTGAAAAACGGCAAGCGGAAATTCTGGAAAAATATGATGCGGACGGAGATGGAAAGCTCTCCGAAGAAGAACGTGCAAAAGTACGTGAAGAATTAGGCCCGCCTCCGGAAAAACGCAAAGAAATGCGCGAAAAAGCTCTGGAAAAATTCGACGCCGATGGTGACGGAGAACTCTCAGAAGAGGAACGTGCCACCGCCCGGGCAGAAATGCAGAAGCGCAAAGGCCCCAAAGGTGAGCGGAAAGGTCCCCCGCAGGAATAACCTTTCTTCCATCTGAAAAGCACTTCCCCCCTGATTTTTCAGGGGGGATTTTTATTATTCATATCTGAAAGTTAACTGTTGCAAATTTTCAGGTTCAGACTCTAAAATACATTATCCTCAGATCCAATTCGGATCAAAGGAACTAACCCCAACCGAAAGGTAAATGAGAATGCAAAAATCCACAATCGCAAAAATTTTAATGGCTGTCGTTTTAACGGGATGGGTATTACCCATGACGTCTATGGCGGAAGAATCCGGTGAAAAAAAAGAGCATCAAAAAAAGAAACCCAACAAAGACATGCTCGAGAAATATGACGTCGACAAAGACGGTACGATTTCTGCCGATGAAAAAGCGGCCATGAAGGAAGACAAAAAAGCGCAAAAAGCAGAATTCATGAAGAAGTATGACACAGACGGAGACGGAAAACTCTCCATGGATGAAAAAGCCGAAATGAAGAAGGCGAAAATGGAAGCGAAACAAGCCGCCAAAGATGCGAAAGAAAAAGCAAAAGAAAAAGCAAATGACATGGTGGAAGAATAATCAGTCCCCTGAACTTTCTTGCATAAAACAAAACCCCCGGAATCTTCCGGGGGTTTTCACTTTCTGGATGAAAAAGCGTTTTAGCTGCAACCGCCTTCGCTTCCACAGCTTCCGCCACCGCAACCACCACCGCAGCATCCACCCTGTTTGGGGGTCACTTCTTCTTCCGTCGGCACGCGACCGAGTTCAAAAGTTTTGGTGACATAACGAACAACGGTATCCCGGAGTTCTTCGAATCCCTGCTGGGCTTCCACAAATCCGCCGGCAACGGGGTGCATCAACAGGCGTTCGCGTTGATCTTCAAAGGCTTGGATTTCTTCTTCGGTTAAATCACCGGAAGTTTCCTGCTTCTGAACCAGCTCGGATTGTTTCTGGCTGAGGTCCTGATATAATTTCTGGGCATCGGCATCCTCAACGAATGCGTCCAATTGCGCTTTCATGCGTTTGTAGCTCTCGAGTTCGAGCAGGCTGGCACAAAGTTCTTTGGTTTTACTGATTACGGGTGTTTCTTGGGCATTGAGTAAATCTGACATGAGGTTCCTTCTGAATTGAATTATGAGTTGAGGAAGCGTATAGGAACTCTAATGAATTGCAACTCTGGAAACGTGAATGATTGATGTACAAGAAAAGCCCCGCATGGTGGAAAAGGCTTTTTTATTAAGTGTTCACCTGAAAGGAGAGTCCAAAGCCGAAGCAGAAGATTTACTCGAAGAGCTTGAAGAACTGGTGAAAACCTTGGGAATCGGTATTGTCGGCTCCGCGGTGGTGGAAGTGCGGGAATGGAAGGCCCGCTTGCTGATTGGGACGGGAAAAGCGGACGAAATTCTTGAAAAAATGAAAGAAGTCGATGCCGACTGCCTGGTGATCGACAATGAATTGTCCCCGGCACAGCAACGGAACTGGGAAGCTTTCAGTAAATGCACCTGTATTGACCGTCAGGAAGTGATTTTGGATATTTTTGGGAGCCGCGCCCAAACCAAAGAGGCCAAATTGCAGGTCGAACTGGCCCGCATGGAGTATAATTTACCCCGTTTAAAAAAGGCATGGAGCCATCTGGGACGCCAATCCGGTGGCGGAGGCGGAGGGGGTGCGGCCCAAAAAGGGGAAGGTGAGCAGCAAATCGAGCTCGACCGCCGCATGGTCCGGGACCGCATTTCGTCGCTTAAAAAAGAATTAAAGATCGTACGGGCCAACCGCGCGGTCCAACGCAAAGAGCGGAGCCGCGTACCCCTCCCGCATGCAGCGGTGGTCGGATACACCAATGCGGGAAAAAGCTCTCTGTTACAGGCCCTTTCCGGCTCCAAAATATATGTCGCCAATAAACTTTTTGCCACATTGGACACCACTACCCGGCGAATCGAATTGCCCAATGGCCGGCCTTTACTGGTCACGGATACGGTCGGATTTGTCAGAAATTTGCCCCACGGACTGGTAGATGCCTTTAAAGCCACGTTGGAGGAAGCCATTCTCGCCGATTTCCTGATTCATGTACTGGATGTGACCGCACCGCAAGTTGAAGCCTTCCATGATACCACCCTCAAGGTCCTGGGGGAACTGGGTGCGGATCAAAAACGGATGATTACCGTATTTAATAAAATCGATCTGTTGCCGGACAACGCCCGAAAACTTTCCATATTGCAAAGGCATCCGGACGCCATTTTTCTCTCCACCCACAGCCGGGAGGGACTTCAAACCCTTGAAGAAAGGTTAAGCGATCAACTGGCGGATCAGGTATCCCATCTTCACCTCGAAATTCCACATGCCCGGGGGGATGTGGTCGCCCTGTTACACGAGCAGGCCAAGGTAAACAGCAGCCGCTATGAAGACGAAGCGGTTTTCGTGGATGCCACGGTCCCCAAACGACTCGTGGATATGTTGGAAAGCTGGGTGATTTCCGAAGCGGAATCTCCGGTCCGGTCCTAAAGAACATTCCCTTTTTTCCTTCTGGTCTTTTAAGATTTGCTAGGTAGGATGTTGGACACTTATGGACCCTAACTCAAACTTATCCCCTTATGGCGAATACCCAAACGCCACGCCCCCCCCACCCCCACCCCAAAGTATAGGACCCGCGTCATACGGCCCCTATTCAGGTTACGGCTATAGCGGCAACCCTTACAGCCCCGGACAGGCCAATTATGGGTACTCCGGCTACAACAAATACGGTGGGTATGATTACGGGAACCAAGCCGCGGAATTCCTGTCTCCCCGCCGTTTAATTAAAGTTTTACGCCGCCGTTGGTTTTTAATCCTGCTCATGTTGGCATTGGGCGCCGCCTCCGCCACGCTTTACTTCTGGAAAGCCGAGCGGGTTTACCGTTCAACCGCCTTGATTGAAATGAGCGTACGTGGTTCCAAAATCATGTCCGGGGTGGTAAATCAGGAGTTTGGTAAAAGTGAAGAAGTGTTTAATACCCGACTGGGACGCTTGCGGGGAACGTTCTTTGAAATGCAGGCTGCAGAGCGCTTTAAAAGCCTCTGGAACACCTTCGGAAGACCTACCGCTTTGGATGAAATGCCTTCCTTTGGTAAAATCAGTTATAATATGATGCGCCAGTCCCGGCTGGTACAAATCACTGCGGAAAGCAATGACTCTTTGGTGGCGGCTGTCTCCGCCAATGCGGCCGCGGAAGCTGCGGAAATTTTCTTTGAAGAGGAAAACCGTCAGTTGTCCGACAATGCGGTCCAATGGTTGAACCGCTCCGCCGCGGTGCAAAAAGACCAATTGCAACAAACCGAAAATGCCCTGCTGAACTTCCGGAAAGAAAACAAACTCGACACCCTGCAAGCCCAACAGGATGCAGACCGTCAGTCGCTGATGACCTTGAACAGTATCCTCATTTCATATGACAATGACCTGTTAGGCGCGAAAGAATTCCTCAAATCCATCGATAGTCTTACGATTAATTTAGACGAGGGTGTGAAACTTCCAAACACCTTGCCCAATCGTGACATCATCATGATGGAGGTTCAACGCTACCGTGCCGCCTTGGCCCAGCGGGAGTTGCTGTTGGAAACCCGAACTGAACGTCACCCGGATGTGGAAAAACTGGATCTACATATCGCGGAAATCTCCCACAACATCCGCCAGGAAGTTGAACTTTCCCAAAGTAGCTTTGCCCAACAGATTGCGGTGCTTGAAGGTCAACGGAAAGCTGTGGGGGACAAAATTGAAGAGTTAACGGAAAAAGTCACCCGTCAAGAACTGCACTTGGTTGAAAAAAATTCGCAGTTAAAATCCATGATGCGTGAACGCGATGCGGCCGAAGCACAATACAACAATGTTTTGGCTCAGATTGAACAGGCCCGCCTGGCTGCGGATGAAGACACCGCCACCTTACGGTTGGTGGAACGCGCCACTCAGGAAAAGGAGCCCGTACACCCCAAATTGATCACCATGATGCCCTTAGGCGTCTTCGGCGGTCTCGCGCTTGGATTCATGCTGGCCCTCACCTTGGAAGCGGTGGAAGACCGGATCTTCTCCATTGCCGAATTGGAAGCGGAAATTTCCAGCCGGATTATCGGAATTGTTCCCCATATCAGTGGCGGCAAACGTGCGGATTTGGCCATGATTTCTTTGAACCAGAAATTTGGTCAGGTCGCGGAATCCTTTAATGCGGTCCGGGTAATTCTCGATCATGTAAACAACAACCGCCTGCGTGAAATCCGGGACAAAGGTCACTCCCACCCCGGTGGACACGTGGTCATGTTCTGTTCCGCGTCTCCCAGTGAAGGTAAAACGGTCAGTGCGACCAACGTGGCGATCACTTCCGCCCGGGCAGGTCAGAAAACACTTCTCATCGACTGCGATATGCGCCGTCCGCGATTGGCAAAAGTTTTTGCTGATGGTATCGAAGCCAAAGAAGGCGAAGATGAATATCAGTACAGCCTGCTTCACCATCTCTCTACCCACGGCGGAAAAGATTTCGAAAAGATCATCCTTCCCGGCCCGACGGATCATTTAGACCTGATGGCATCACTGGCTTCCAGTGATATCAACCCCGCTGACCTGCTGGGTGGAAAAGACATCCGGAATCTATTGGCCTGGGCCCGTAAAAATTACGACCGGGTAATTATCGATACGCCTCCGATTGGTCTGATCTCTGACGGTTTGGTGATCTCTGCCCTCTCCGACGGCGTGGTCGCCGTATGCCGGGCGGGACAAACCCGTCACCGCGCTCTGCGTCACGTGCTTCTCCAGTTTAAAGGGGTGGGCTCGAATGTCATCGGTATTATTGTGAATGACTTCAACATGAAGAAAGCCGCTGAACCCCTCGATGTCCATTACAAAGATTTTGCGACCGGTTATGACAAATCGGTTTATAAAAATCAGGAAGTCACCGAGGCAAAAGAAGCGAAAGCCAAAGAAAAATCCGCAGACAGCTAAATTCCTGTAGCAGGGCGATTGATTCCCTATGATCTTCGCCCTGCTCACTGCGATTTGCTGGTCTTTTGCAGGATTTTCTTCGTCGCGGATCTCACGGGCCTACGGCACGGCGGTTGGAAACGGATTACGGCTGTTCTTTTCAACCATCGTCCTCCTGCTCATCTGTGTCTTTAGCGGCATCAGTTTATGGCTGCCGGGTCAACCCTGGTTTATGCTGGCAGGGGTCATTCACCTTACCCTCGGAGACATTGGACTGTTTGCCGTGTACCGCCGCTTAGGTCCACGGATCGGCGTGCTTATGGTGAGCAGCCTTGCGCCGGCCACCGCCTTGCTGGGTGAGTGGGTACTCCTGGGCACCACCCTGAAACTTCAACAACTCTTTATGATTGGGGTTATTCTCGCTTTGGTCATTTTCGCGGTGGCCCCCAGAGAACGAAGCCATCTCAGTCGACGGGAATTAAAAATCGGGATTCTCGCAGGGTTCTTTGCTGCCGTAATGCAAGGACTGTCAGCGGTCGTCAGCCGTTATGCCTACAGTCTTAGTGATATCGCCATCAGTCCCTGGTCCGCCGCATTCTCCAGAGTAAGCACCGCAACGCTGGGGGTAGGATGCTGGATTCTATTCTTACAACTCAAAGGCCACAACCCTCTCCGAAAACCTGAAGAACTGGTCCCCCATAAAAAAATCGCCGGACATCCGGCAATCTGGATGACGGTTTCCGTTGGCCTGGGGCCGGTTTTGGGCATTACCTGTTTAATGAAAGCATTGGAAACCACCCCCTCAGGATTGGTGCAAGCCGTTATTTCCACCTTACCGGTGTTCATGATTCCTGTGGCGTGGATCCTCGATGGCAACGTCCCCAGCCGCCGGTCTGTACTTGCGGGCTGTGGAGCCGTCGGCATGACCGCCTGGCTGATTATGATTTAAATGACTCGACGTCATCCTCCATTATTCCATGGGCCACTCACCAGCAGACATAAGGCCCGTCTGCTCTTTCATTCCGTTTTGATTTGCTCCAATTCCCCCCGCCCGTTATGATAGCGCGCATATGACAGATGCACCCACCCGCTATAAACGTATTTTACTAAAATTGAGTGGTGAAACGCTACTCAATCCCATTACCCACATGAACCTGGATGCGGATGTAATCCGTAAAGTGGCCCTCCAAATCCAAGCCGTACGTGACCGGGGGGTTGAAATAGCCCTGGTGGTGGGTGGCGGAAACATTTATCGGGGTCTTTCCGGTGAAAAACACGGGATCAGCCGCTCCCAGGGAGATTACATGGGGATGCTTGCCACCTGTATCAACTCTCTGGCCCTCCAAGCCAGTTTAGAACAAATCGGTGTCGAAACCCGCGTGATGTCCGCCATTACCATGCCCCGGGTAGCGGAACCTTTTATTTTACGGCGCGCCACCCGACATCTGAGTAAAGGCCGGGTGGTAATTTTCGCAGCCGGTACGGGAAATCCCTTTTTCACCACTGACAGTGCTGCCGCCCTGCGGGCCTCAGAAATCGGTGCGGACTGCCTCATGAAAGGCACCAAAGTTGACGGCATCTACGATAAAGATCCGGTAGAATACCCCGACGCAAAACGCTATGACAATCTCACCTACCAGGAAGCCATCTCCAGACAGCTGAAAGTCATGGACACCGCGGCTTTTTCCCTGTGTCAGGAAAACCACATTCCCATTGTCGTATTTGACTTTTTTAAGCAGGATGAACTCAAAAGAGTCATCGACGGTGAAAATGTAGGCACCCGAATTCAAGAATAAGTACTCAGGAGATAGATATGGATGATTTAGAAATGATCGGCTTGGAAGCTGAAGAAAAAATGCAGAAAGCACTGGGATTCCTCAAAGAGGAACTCTCCGGCCTGAGTACAGGCAAAGCCAGTCCGGCCATGGTGGATAAAATTACGGTGGACTACTACGGCTCCCCCACCCGCATTCAACAACTGGGTAATATTTCCATTCCCGAACCCCGTATGTTGGTCATCACTCCTTTCGACCCCTCCAGTCTGGGTGAAATCAACAAAGCGATTTTGGCGGCAAATATTGGCGTCACCCCCATGAACGACGGTCGCATCATCCGGATTCCGGTTCCTGAGCTCAGTGAAGAGCGACGGAAAGAAATGGTTAAAATCGCCAGTAGAAATGCCGAAGAACAGCGCATCGCCATTCGAAATATCCGGAGAGATGCAAATGACACCGTGAAAGGCCTCGAAAAATCAGGCGATATTACCGAAGATGATCGGGACCTGAGTCTGGGTGAAGTTCAAAAACTCACTGACAAATACGTCAAAGAAATTGACGATGCTTTGGCGTCAAAAGAGAAAGATATCCTTGCAGATTAAAGGCCTCTTACCCTATTCAGGGTAAATAACATGTAATATTCGTCATATTCTTCCCTTGATCTTTTGGGTTTTTACCAAAATAATAGAAGAGTATGAAAAATCTAAAGGAAGGCTTCACCCTGTTGGAGATCATGATCGTGGTCATGATCTTGGGGATGCTTGCGACCCTCAGCTTTCCTTCATACAAAAAAGCCAGGGACAATGCCCGGCGAACGGTTTGCATCAACAACCTTCGAATCCTTCAACACGCCGCCGACCGCTACTTGTTTGAGCGGCCCGGGTTGACGGAGATCGTTCCCGCAGATCTGGATGACTATTACTCAAACAATCATCGGCCCGAGTGTCCCGACCACGGCACCTACACCATTGAAGTGAATGGAGATGCAAACGCAAAGTGCGATTACGGATTTGGGCACCAACTAAATTAGCCTATTTCTTTGTTCATTTCCTTGGAAATTCCGCTAGGTATTTCCCATGCCCCTTTCTCTAAACCAGAGACTCATCGAGAGTTATACGTCTCAACCTTCCCGTCTACCCGATCAGATCCGAAAGAACTTAACGGAAATCTGGGGCGAACAGGATTTGGTTCTCTACGCAATGGCGGACCTGGATGCGGAGCTACATTTACAGGAACAGTGGGTGGTTTTAGGCAGCCGGGATCTTTGCTTTATCCGGATGGAATCCTCTGCGGAAACCCGGTGCAAAATCCCCCGGTCTGAAATTTCCACCATCCATGAAACCGCGGACATCAGCGGATACCGTTGGCGGATTATGGGGAAAGATAAAACCCGTCCTCCCCTCATTGAAATCCATTTTAGCCGGCGGCAACAACGTTGCTTGGAAAATATTCGCCTGATGTTGGAGGCCGATGCCCCTTCAACGACCGATTCGGAATTGGCCGACCGGGCATACAGCAGCTCTCTCTCAGAACCCATTCGGGATGCCCAGGCGACCATACGTGGAGATCAAAAAGCCGTCATCTGGCGCCTGCTTACCTACCTGAAGCCCTACAAAAAGGATGTATGGATTGGGGGAATGGCAGCCGTTTTTCTAACCGCCTTAAGCCTGGTCCCGCCCAGAATTTCCGGACTGCTGATCGATGGCATCGAGTCCCGGACCTCCACCAATGCGCTCTGGAAGTATATTGGATTCCTTACCGGAGCTTATATTCTCCACACCTTTTTTGTCTGGGTACGCCTGAGCCGTATGGCCTACATGGGCGAACGGGTGGCCCATGACATCCGCACCCAGGTTTACGCCCATCTACAAACCCTGAGTTTACGCTTCTTCACCCGCAAGCAAACCGGGTCCATCATTTCCCGCTGCTCTTCCGACACCGACCGCCTCTGGGATTTCATCGCCTTCGGGGTGATTGAAGTCGCCCTTTCGGTTCTTATGCTCCTGGGACTGGGAACCGTGCTCATGATGCTGGACTGGCGCTTAGGCCTTTTACTCACCTTGCCCGTCCCCTTCATCCTGTTTTCCTTCGTGGTACACGGAAGAAAAATGCAGCACATTTACCTCAAAGCATTCCGGAAATGGTCGGATCTCACTTCGGTGCTCTCCGGCACCATTCCGGGCATTCGGGTGGTCAAAGCCTTTCATCAGGAAGAACGGGAAACCAAACGTTTTCTGCACTGCAACGATGACTGTTTGCATAGCTTCACCCAGGTGCACAAGGTATGGACCAAATTCTGGCCTTCACTCACCTTCTGTTTTCATGTCATCACCCTCGCTGTTTACTTTTTTGCACTTCCCCGCCTGACCGGAGAAGCCGTACCCGCCATCAGCATTGGAACTTTTGTCACCTTTCTGCTGTATGCCGGGATGTTCATGCAGCCCCTGCAAACCATCGGACAAATGACCCGCATGATGAACCGCGCGGTCAGTTCCGCCCACCGCATCTTTGAGATTCTGGATACCGAACCGCATATCCCTGAAAATGTGAATCAGTTAAAAATCCCCCGCCTTGATGGTAAAATTCAATTCGAAAATGTGCGGTTTTCATACGACGGGGTTCGACAGGTCATTAAAGACATCTCCTTCGAACTTCAACCCGGGGAAATGGTGGGCCTGGTCGGTCCTTCCGGCGCGGGAAAAAGCACCCTGATTCAGTTGATGGTCCGCTTTTATGACCCCAGCGCAGGACGTATCCTTATTGACGGTCATGAACTTCGCGAACTCGATATGGGGAGCTACCGGACGCAGGTGGGCATGGTGCTTCAGGAACCTTACCTTTTCCATGGCTCGATTCGTGAAAACATCGCCTACGGCATGGAGGATGCCAGCCCCGGATCTATCGTCGAAGCCGCCAGGGCCGCCCATGCCCACGAATTTATCTGCAAACTGCCTCAGGCCTATGAAACCGTCATCGGAGAACGGGGACAAACGCTGTCCGGCGGAGAACGTCAACGAATTTCTATTGCCAGAGCCATCCTGCATAATCCGCGCATCCTCATTCTGGACGAAGCCACTTCCAATGTGGACACCGAAACCGAACGTAAAATTCAAGACGCGCTCGACCAACTCATTTCCGGCCGCACCGTCATTGCCATCGCCCACCGCCTCTCCACCCTCCGCCGGGCGGACCGGCTTCTGGTGCTCAAAGATGGCAAACTTGTAGAAAGCGGTAGCCATGAGGAACTCTTGAAAAAAGAAGCTGGCGTCTTCAAAGGACTTTACGACATGCAACAGGAACTCCACCAAACCTTTGTGATTTAAATCATGTCAAAACCGACACTCATTCACCTCCCGGACGGCCAATTGGCCCTGCAAACTGAACATGGTCCCGAAGCTGTGCAGATCTCCCCCTGCTTTCCATGGACGGCCCCCGGGAAATTTCTCTCCTTACGGAATAGTGAGGGCGAAGAGTTGTGCTTTCTGGAGAGCCCCGAAGTTTTGGATGAAGCTTCCCGAAAACTCCTGGAGCAGGAGATCGCCCAAAGCACAGGTACTTTCCTGATTACATCTATTCAAACGTTGAAAAAAGAAATCGAATTACGCTGTTGGGAAGTGACCACTTCACGCGGCCCCCGCAGCTTTCAGACCGAATTGGATGAATGGCCGCGGGCATTACCGGACGGTTCTTTTTTGATTGAGGATTTATTCGGAGACCTGTATGTGATTTCGTCATTGGACAAACTGGATCCGGTCAGCGCGAAACTCTTCTGGCCCCTTATTGGATAATGATCGCGAAATTGCATCCGGCGCCAGACATCACCCCGATGGGTAAAATATTCCATCTTCAACCCCCTCAATCCTTATAACCCATGTATTTCGACTCCCATTTTCATTTAGATCATTTTGCCCTGAAAGAATGTATTCCCGAAATGCTCGGGAACGCCAAAGAGGCGGGCGTGAATCAAATGTTGGCAATTGGAGGAAGTGATCCGGCCAATCAACTTGCCTTTGAAACCGCAAAGCAACATCCGGAGCACATGTGGTGCAGCGCCGGGTATGACCGTGACCTGGCACCGGGCTGGGATGGAGATCTGAGCCGTCTGCGTCCATTGCTGGGCGAAGAAAAAGTCGTGGCCGTGGGCGAATGTGGCATCGATTATTTTCATAACATCGGAACCCCCGAAGAGCAGAAACGACTGTTTGGTTCCATGATAGAACTCGCATGCGAATTTAAAAAACCGGTGGTAGTCCACAGCCGTGAAGCTGACGAAGACACTTTGAACATGCTCACCGAACTGAGCCGGAATTGGCCCGATTCCTCACGTTGCTGCGCTGTTTTACATTGTTTCACCGGCGATGTGGATTTTGCAAAAAAGATTTTGAATCTCAATCTCATGATCAGCTTCAGCGGCATTGTAAGTTTCAACAATGCCGCCTCGATTCGCGAAGCGGCCGCCATCGTCCCGGCCGACAGAATTCTCATTGAAACTGACAGCCCCTACCTTGCACCCGTCCCCCACCGCGGCAAACGAAACGAACCCGCTTTCGTGCCCCATGTTGCAGAAGTCCTCGCCAAGGTTCGTGATTGTACTCCCGAAGAAATCGGAAATCAATGTACGCAAAACACCTGTCATTTCTTGTCAATTTAATAAATTTTGATTAAAGATTCAGCATTGTAGCTCCGCTATCAAACATGCCCACCCATCTCTTCCATTTTATACGCAATTCGATGCCTCTACTCTTTGTGGTCTTTGCACTACAATTGGAGATCGTACAAATGGGTGCATGGGCCACCATGATACGTGACTATTCAGAAGGGAGCAGCCTCAAGTTGGCGGTAGCAGATACCTTTAGCGGGGAAAGGCCTTGTGAAAAATGCATGCAACTCACCCGAAACCAAACCGGCAGCTCCAACCCTTCCGAAATTACGGCGTCCTCCTCCGTCCCCCCCGAAGTAGAGTTTCTTGCTCCATTACGCCTCCCCCCTCCGCCTCAGGGGAGAAACCGGTTTTCTATTGAATCCTTCCTGAACGCGAAAACACTCAATCTGCGTCCCCCCACACCCCCTCCCCGATTTTTCTTAAGTTAACTTTCCTGTCACCGAAAGGTGCGAAACTTTTACCCAACTTTAAGAAAAATTATGTATCGATTTTTATATGTCGGTGTGGCTTGCGTGGTGTCAGCCGTATCCGCTCAAACCCTTGAGACCCACACCCTCTCACCCCTGCAGGTGAGCAACCGGGCTTTGCCCGCATCCGAAATTTCGTCCACCCTTTCTCTTCCTGAACAACAGCAGGAACTGGGAAAAACTCTTAGCAGCCTCCCCGGCGTTTCCCTGCGGCAACAAGGTGCCCACGGCGGAGAACCCGTGTTGCGCGGACTCGGCTGGGAACGGGTCACGACCCAATACAATGGACTTTGCCTCTATGGTGCCTGTCCTTCGCGTATGGATCCTCCCGTCAGTATGTTTAACGCCGACAGCTTGCAATCCGCATTGATCGAATTGGGACCTGCATCCGTCATTCACGGCCCCCTGTCTACGGGTGGACGCATCATGCTTTCGGATGAATTGGATTTTGCCGATCCTGGAGAAAAAATCTATGCCGGATCGGCCTTGGCCAGCTACGGGAGCAATGGAAAAAACCGGGCGGGATCCATCACCAGCGGTGGCGCCAATGACCACCAGGCCTGGCAGGTCGATTTTGGTGCCGACGAAGCGGAGGATTACACCTCCGGTGATAATCAGAAAATTCCTGCCGGCGGGAGTTCTCAGGAAGCCTCCGCTCAATTTAAGAGCAAAATCGGTGACGAGTGGACCCTGGACCTGAGTACCCGCTGGATTTATGATCAGGATATCATTTATCTTTCCCTCCCCATGGACAGCCGGCATTCCAAGACCAACCTGTATACTGGAAAACTCACCTGGAACCCTGAAGGAAAAGACCTGACCGAACTCAGTTTCCGGGCCGGGGCAGGTACCGTGGATCACCTTATGGACAACCGGGAGAAACCCAACCGGATGATGATGCAGGCTTCCACCCCCTCAACCGCAGACAGTGTTGACGCGGGAATTTTGGGCAAGTGGGCCTTCAAAGGCGGAGAACTCCGTTCCGGAATCGACGGATCGATTCTCGACCGCGATGCACTCCGGACCCGGACAATCACGGCGACAGGTATGACTTTTCAGGATCCCATCTGGCCCGATCTCACCCGTGAGCAAGTTGGCTTTTTCGGTGAATGGGAAGGCGACATATCCGACAAGCTCACCTTGCGGGCGGGTGCCCGTTTAGATCAGATCCAATCCGATGCCGGAAAAGCCGACGCCGTGATTGTCCCCGGCCCCGGCATTGGAAAAACCACGGTCAACGATGCCTGGCAGACCGTAGGAGGTTCTACCAGCGCCGACCCGGCACAGGATGACACGCTGGTTTCCGCAAATCTGGTACTGTCACAAAACCTGAGTGAAAATTGGTTGGGACAGATCGGATTCAGCCGTACCGAAGCCGGGCCCAATCTGACCCAACGCTATTTGTCCTTTGGACCGGTACCGGGCGGATACGGAATCGGCACCCCCTCTCTAGATCCCGAAACAAAATACGAGATCGAACTTCGCAGCGAAGGTCAAATCGGGCCCCACCGCTTGGGTTTTGCGGCCTTCGCATCCCGAATTTATGACTATCTGCTCCCCACCACGGTGGCGATGACAGATGTCAACGGAGACGGAACCGTGGACCGGGTCAAAGGCACCGTAAACCAGGATGCGGAAATGTGGGGCCTTGAAGCCTCCTTGCGCATGCAACTGGGACAAGGACTCTCCGTCCCGATGAACCTCGGCTGGGTGCGGGGGCAAACGACTGACGGGGACGACCTGCCGGAAATCCCTCCCTTGGAATTCGATGCCGCTCTGCGCTGGGAAGGCTCACAGGAAAGCCGCCCCTATGGAGAGCTGGGCATGCGTTTTGCCTACAAGCAAGACCACATCGATCCGGCATTCGGCGAAGACGAAACCCCTTCATTTGCCGTACTTCACCTGCGGGGAGGCATGGAAATCGTTCCCGGATGGATCATTGAAGCAGGCATAGAGAACCTGTTGGACAGGGAATATCATGAACATCTCACCCGCGAAGCGCTGATGCCCTTAGGCGATCTGGCTGCCGGGGATGAAGTACCGGCACCCGGCCGGAGTTTCACCTTGAGCACCCGTATCAACTGGTAAAATACCCCCCAAACCAGCAGAACCCCCGTTTTTTTTCGGTTGCGAAAGAGAACGGGGGTTCTTTTTTCAAAATCAATGTTTGATTTTAGTCAAAAACTCCGTATCAACGTCCTTCCTCGGTCGGAGCGTGGCTCAGCCTGGTAGAGCACTTGCCTGGGGGGCAAGGGGTCGCAGGTTCGAATCCTGTCGCTCCGACCATCTTTTTACCCCTGTATACCAGCGACAGGAGTCGAACCTGCGAAGCAGGTCGAAACGAAGCGTAGCGGAGTAAGCGCAATGTATTCCCATTGCGAGTGAAGCGCAGCGAAACGCCAATCCTGTCGCTCCGACCATCTAATTCCCGGAATCACCCAAACTCCATTCATCCCAAGAGATTCGAGTTTGTATAACCATTCCCTTCATCCGGTAAATTTTTGCACTTACTGCACAGGAGAGGTCAATCGCGCAAAGCGGGTCATCAATTTGAAGAGGAACTTTTTGTCGTTCACATCCGCCATGGTCATTTCACGGGAATGGGCGAAGTCATTTTCAAACATCGCTTCCATTTTTTTGGCAAAGTCCGGATCCGCAATCAGGGATGTGATCTCAAAATTCAAGCGAAAGGAGCGGTTGTCAAAATTCGCTGTACCCACGCCCGATACAACATCATCGATCAGCATGGTTTTCTGATGCAAAAATCCGTCGGTGTAACGAAAGACACGGCAACCGGTTTTACTGGCATCTTCAAAGTAGGTAAACGCGGCCAGATACACCAGCAGATGATCGGGTTGATCGGGAATCAGAATGCGCACATCCACCCCGCGGAGACCGGCCAACTGCAATGCAGCCACAATGGAGTCATCCGGCACAAAATAGGGACTGGCAATCCAGATACGTTTCTTTGCGGAATTAATGGCGTGATGGAACATCAGAGCGGCGGATTCCAACTCATCTGCCGGACTGGTGGGCACCACTAAAACCGCACTGGCACCCTCTGTGATTTCAGGTTTCCAGTTCAGGTCGGATAACATTTCATCTGCCGCCCAATTCCAATCTTCGCAAAATGCAAGTTGGGCTCCAAGCACTGACGGTCCCTGAATGCGTACATGGGTATCGCGCCAGTGACCGAATTTGGGATCTTTGCCCATATATTCATCGCCAACATTATGTCCGCCAATCCAGGTGACTTTCCCATCGACCACCACATTTTTCCGGTGGTTGCGGAAGTTAAGCTGAAAGCGGTTCCCTTTCCCTTTCCGGGTATTAAAAGGCAGGATCTCCGCGCCAGCGCCGATTAAATCATCACGATAGCTCTGCGGCATGGTATGACTCCCGACTTCATCATAAAGCACGTACACCCGAACGCCTTCTTTGGCTTTGATTTCCAAGGCCTTTTTCATCCGGCGCCCCAATTCATCATCATTAATGATAAAGAATTGAAACAGGACATAGGCCTTCGCAGAAGAAATCCCCTCTTCAATACTCTCAAAAGTCGCATCTCCATCCACCAACAAGTCCACTTTGTTCCCTTTCAGAAAAGGCAACTCCGCCAATTTTTCAGCCGCATGTCCTGCCCCCCCTATTTCTGCTTCATTCAACATATAGGGTTCAAGACCTTGATTAAATTTATCCAATCCCGCCAACACCTCTTCATCTTCCTGTTTCCGCGCTGCGGAATAACCTTTGAACCGGCTGCGCCCCAACACCCAATACAAAGGGACCGACACGACCGGAAATGTTAACAGGGAAATCCCCCAGGCAATAGTCCCTTGAGACGTGCGGGTTTTATAGACAGCTTCGATTGCCGACAAAATACCCAAAATATGAAAAACTGTTCCTAAAAATACCAAAAACCACATAACCTTTCTCCTGATCGATTTACAAAAAACATCACCAGTTTTTATAAAAAACCGACACCGGAGAATCCAGTATCGGCTGAATGATCTTTTCACTCTATCAGATTAAATCATCCAGTTAAATGTCTAGTACAGACCATCTTCGCTTCCAAACCACCCAAATATACATCGCACCCTACACCCGGATGCTACTGAAGCTCCAGTAAATATCTGCAGTGTGAGAGGTTGAAGGTCCGCATCGGTCCATCGAGAGTTTCCCTGTCAGTCCTTCCCCTGAAATCCGGATATTCACTCCCCCTCAGTTACAGACACAGGCCCGCAGCTCCACCTGTTTTCTTTTTTCAAATCGTGCGACAAACACTGCGGCCAAAAGACTCGTCGTCAAAAATACAAAGGCTGAATAGGCAAAGAGCATCTCCGGCCCCTGTCCTTTCATAAGGCTTGCGTTGAGGGCGGTGCCACAGGCCCCGCCCAAAAACAGATTAAACCCGGACATGGACATTACCGTCCCTTTAATTTCAGGATGTTTTTCGATGATGGTGGCCACCAGAGTGGATTGCAAAAGTACAAAGGACATTCCGAATCCCAACAAGCCCACAAGCATAAAACCTATCGGCAAGCCTGCGGATAAAAGAAGCATCGAAAAAAATCCAAGAAAACCGGTAATCACTAAAAATACATTTTTCGTTTTACGTCTTAACTTTGGCGCCAAGCGTCCTCCGGCTACGGTCCCTACTCCGAAAACGGAAAGGATCAGACCGACCGTAAGTACAGTATACGATGTCGACTGTTGAATTAAAATACCGGAATAAGTGAAGGTCCCGAACACACTAAACCCTACCCCGAAAATCAAAAAAGTAAGCCGCATGAAGCGTGGGTTGCTCCAAACCCTCCGGTAGGCGGCCAGAGAAGAAATTTTCTGCTCCGACGGTTGATCTTTTTTCAACAACCGCGTCATCAGCAACGCCAAAATCAGTTCCGCGATCCCATAAACCAAATACACAAAACGCCAGGAACCCAAATATGCAAAAGCCCCTCCGATGGCCGTGGCGGTCGCGGCACCCAGAAAAGCCATCCCCATGGTCTTGGCAATCGCAACCTGCCGGTCTTCCGCTTCAAATGCATCCCCAATCAATGCAAAGGCCACTGGAAATATTCCCGCTCCGAACATACCGTTCATGGCACGGAAAAATACCAGCGAAGACAGGTTGAAAGCGAAAGCACCCAATATACTGAAAACCGCTGTTCCCAGAGAAGCGGCAATAAACACCTTCACTTTTCCAAAGCGGTCGGACAAAGGCCCGAATACCAGCGTAAAAATGCCAAAGGAGAGCATATAAGCAATTACCGACCAGGCGGCGCGGCTTAAAGTGAGATTCAAATCCGAAGCAATATCACTCAGTAAAGATGCCGCCGCATAATTGTCCCCGTTGGCCAGAAACAACATCAGACCTAACACCCATAACATTTTTATCTTATCCGGATTTTTCATAAAAACTTAGTACAGGCATGAACTTGCCTTCGTAACCATTGGGTCAGGAATTAAGCTGCTTCAAAGCGTCAACAATTTCAGAAGGTTCGGCACGATTTCGATAATCCGCATCTAAAAATGCATACACGACCTTGCCTTCACGGTTGATAACATAGGTGGCGGCCAAAGGGAGTTCATTTGAATCATTTCCATTGTGGGACGCCATAGAGAACTTCTCTTCATAAATCGAAGCCACCCCCTCTGTAAGCTTGTAAACGATCCCGTACTCACGGGCGACGTGGTTGTTGAGATCGCTGAGAACTTCGAATTCCAATTCGGATTTTTCCCTGGTCGATAAAGATTGATCCGGCTTTTCAGGGCTCAGGGCCATCAAAGAGGCACCCTCGGCTTGAAACGCCGGTAATTTTTCCTGCAGGGCCCGCAAAGTCAAATTGCAATAAGGACACCAGCCTCCCCGGTACCAGGTGAGAACCACCGGTCCATGTTTAAGCGCATCAGATAAGCGTACGCATTCACCGGCAGCATTTTTCAGTTCAAAATCCGGTGCGGATGCGCCCACCTGTTTTGCCCTTTTCACCACGCCACTTTCCGCCACCGCTTGAATTCCTTCTGCATAGGTGACCTTCATCCCTTCCGGAGCACTTTCATTAAAGGTTTGTTTCCGGTGATCGAGCTGTTGCTTTAGGGCTGTATTTGTATGTTCATTCTTCATAATTAATTCCTGTACTTATTAAATATTCCCAATCCGGACAGCGCGTTTTGCGGTGAGGGCTGTGTCATGGAAAGAGCTCCAATATTTTTAATCTTTGATGGTTTCATTTTGGAGAAGCTTCACCAGTTCCAACAAATCTTCTACAACATAATCCGGACGGGCAATATTCGGATAAAGGGTTTTCCCGGGACGGGCAACAAAAGCGGTCTGCAGGCCGACATTTTTGGCACCGGCCAAATCCCAGGCATGGGCGGCAACCATGAGCACCTCTTCCGGCTTCAGATTCAGATCCTCCAACACCTTGCCGTAGGTGTCCGGGTGCGGTTTGTATTTCTTGAGGGATTCGATCGTATAAACTTTGTCAAACAATTCGATTAATCCGGCCTTGGTCAGTTGGGAGGTTACCCCCGCATCATTCGAGTTGGTCAAGGTAACCATTTGAAAGCGTCCGTCTTCCCTCAAGGCCGTCAGGCCGGCCAATACATCCGCGTGGGCCGGTAAAGAACGCAAAGGAGGAAGAATCACCTCGCGGGCATCCTCAAGGGTCATTTCAATGCCCTGGGTTTCGGCCACCATCACCAGTGCGGCGGTACCAATTTCCCCGAAGCTATGATAGGAACCGCTCAAGGTTTCCACCAGGGAATAATGTAACATGGTCGAGAACCACAAAGGCAACAGGTCTTCCCGTCCGCCAAGGGCCTCTCCCACAGAAACTTTGAGGGGTGCAAGGCTGAGCAAGGTTTCATTTACATCAAAAATGATGGCTTTAGGTGCAGGCATAGCCGCCTCCATATTGGGTTGAACAATTTGGGCGCTAAGGCCCGTTGAGAATAGGATTGTAGCGGAAAACCGTGCGGCCGTGCGTAAGTATTTTGAACAGAAATTTCTCATGATACTTTCTCCCACACGAAAGGCTGAAAAGGTGCATCCAGGGGGGTGTCAGCCAAATGGTTGACATAATTGCTCATGATTTTCTGGGACAGGATCAGCACGATTTCCAAGAGCTGGCGGTTTTCGTAACCTGCAGCATAAAATTTTTCCACGTCCTCATCGGCAAGCACGCCGCGGTTCCGTCCCATCAGCAATGCCGTTTCATGCAAAACCTGCAATTTTTCCGTGGGGAGTTTGCTGCGGCTGCGCAGTGCCCCGGTGATGGCCGGATCAACCTTCATCATGTTGGCGATCACGGTATGGGCCGGCACACAGTAATGGCAGGCATGCTCCACATTAAAGGTTTGCCAGACTACGGTCACCTCTTCATCCGAAAAGGAAGTTTCCTGCGCCAGGGCATGGATCTTTTGATAGCCCTCCAACAACGCAGGGGATTCTGCCATCACTCCGTGCAGGTTGGCAATCATGCCTGTTTCTTTCAGGGATTTTTCTAAAATGGGTTTACTGCCTTTAGGGGCGCTTTCGAGGTTATGAATTTTAAAGGGGTTCATGGTTTCTCCTATGGTTTTATTTTCGATTTTACCCGAAACCTTTCGTTCCGGATTCAGAACCTATTGCATGTTGAACGATTATTCAAATAATATTTTGAATGACTATTCAAAATAAAGCTGTATAGTAGAGTTCAGTCAGTAAAACAACGACCCAGGAATCCCCATGGCCAAAGCAAAATTTAATCGGGAAGAAGTCATCGACAAGGCGATCGATCTGTTCTGGCAACACGGATACAGTGCATCTTCCATGCAACAGGTGGTCCAGGCCACCGGTCTGAAGCCGGGATCGATCTATCTGGCCTTCGAAAATAAAGAGGGACTCTTCCGTGAAGCACTGGAGCGGTATGCCCAGAAATCTATCGCCCGCACCCGGAAAATACTGGATAGCGCTCCCAGTGTGCAGGCAGGGATCTGTCAGCTTTTCGAAGACAACATCCAACAGTCATCCAAAGAAGATTACTGCAGTTGCTTTCTGGTGAAGACCCGACTGGAACTGGCAGCGGAAGGAAACGACCTTCACAACCTCGCCTCCGAAAAACTGGAGATGATGGAAGCACTGTTCGCAAGCTATCTCGAAAAAGAGTTTACCCCGGAAATCAGCCAGCGGCGGGCCACCAGCATTATGCTGCACATTTTCGGCATCAGGGTTTACGGCTACCAGAAAAAGTCCGAAGACCGAATGCGCCAGGGACTCCGCGAAGGTTTACCCTGGCTCCCCTGGCCTTAAGTGATTTATGCCCCTGCAACCCAGGGCATCAACGCCAGCAGATTTTCGGCATGCGTTTTTTCCGCTTCCGCCGTTTGAGGATGGGCATAATCAAAATGCCCAACCGGAAAGGCGGTTGCACGGCTGGGGCCGGGATGGGAGTTGGCCGCGGACCATTGACCCGGAGGGGGTACCGCCGGATCGAAACAGGAACAACCGAACAAGGTGGGAATTTTCAGGTGCCGGACCGAAAAGGCGGCATCGTAATACCGAAGCGTCTCCTCAATCGACCGATCTTTCAACCAATATTGCCTCACCGAAGCGCCGCTGCCGACACACTCATTCCGAAGGCGGAAAGGATGGTTTGCAAATGTCACGTGTCCAAGTTCGGCACTCTGAAATCGTGGCTCCCAAGGCACCGATAAGGCCCCCATCCCGCCGCCGAAACTCCATCCGTGATAATGAAATTTTTTCACCGATGATTCTGTAAGCTCCAGCAGCACATCCACTCCCCTCCAAATGGTGGCCGCACAGGAAGCTAACAGATAACTCTCCCGGGATTCAATTCCGTAGACCACGTGTTTCCCGGCATCATTCACCGGCAAACGGGAATCCTGTGAAATATGAAATCCGGGGGCGATTGTAAAAATCAAGATCCGGTCCTTGCGGGCAAAACCCACATCCGGCGCTTCCCTTCCACCATAGCCATGACCCAACACCACCCCCAAATCCGGTTGGGGATGGTCTTCATGAAAGATTACCCAGGCCCCCACCCGGTAATCCGGCCAGACCCGATAGCTCACCCGTTGACAACGGAATCCGTTTTCAAGGGATTGCTCTTCCTCGATTTTCAAATCCAGGGGAACGTCCATGGCCTTTTGATAGAGGTCCTGCCAAAAGTCGGCAAAATCTTCAGGTTCGGGATCCACATAACGAATGCGCTGTAAATCAGGTACCGAGTGTCCGTAAGTGGGATCAAAGTCGAATTCGTGAGGCGTGGTTTCAAATTTCATAAGGACCTTGCGGTATCGGAAAATCAGCCCCGGGTCAAGCGACTCTCCTCCCTACCATCCACGGGGCGGACTACATAAATTCGAACACAGGATCAGCATGTTGTTGCATCATGCAGAACATGCAACTCCGGGAACAGATACCATCATGCTCGCGCATTATTGTAATAAGTTTTAGCAATTTATAAAGAGTGCTACTTCGCAAAAACCCGGAATGGGGTTTGGAGGAGAAAATGTTTTTACCGCGAATGGTTTCCGGAAAATGGGCTATCGATGAAATTAAATGGCTCTAAGCGGTAATCCGCCATTCCGTTTGCGATTACAATATCAACCACGATATCGATTTAGATCATTCAAGCTCCTTTAGGCCCCAGCGTCCGGCCTCCATCAATAGTATAATTTACACCGGTAATAAAATCAGCCTCCGGTGAAGCAAGAAAAGCGACCAGAGACGCCACTTCTGCCGGCGCACCATTTCTTCCCAAACAAGTACCCTGGCTTGGGCTGATATCTTCGGTTCTGGAAATCAGTCCCGGAGAAATACAGTTGACGGTGATCCCATGGGGGCCCACTTCCATGGCGAGGGCTTTACTCATGGACACCACCGCGCCTTTGGCAGCCGAATAATCAACGCGGTCCACGATGCCGACTTCTGCCGCAATGGAGGCAATGTTGATAATTTTACCGGTTTTGCGCGCCACCATTTGGTTGAGGACCGCATGGGTGAAACGCAGGGTACCGTTGATGTTCAGATCAAGCACCCAACTCCAAATTTCTTCGGTGGTATCTTTGAAGTTACTGAGCTTGTTGATTAAACCGGCACTGCCCCCGGCATTGTTCACCAGCACATCAACCTTCCCGAAATCCTCCAGCACCCGGGCGGTAACTTCTTTCACTTCCGCACTGTTGAGCACATCGGCTTTATACCCTTTGGCTTTCCCGCCGGCATTCCGGATTTCCGCAACGACCTTATTTGCATTCTCCAGACTGACATCGGTTACAGCGACCTCCATGCCTGCGGCAGCCAAGCGTAATGAAATCGCGCGTCCGATGCCACGCCCCCCGCCGGTAATCAATGCAGTTCTATTTTCTGTTTTCATAAATATCCCTTCGCCCTGAACCCTACGGTTCCATAAGTTGGTTTCATTTCGTTGAAGTTTGATTTCATATTGATGTAAGACATAAAAAAACTCATTTTCAACCACCCGCTACGCTGGAGGACACGGAGGCAAGTCGCCCGGGGAAGGAATGCCGCAAGCCCCGGAATTCACCCCAAACCTGCGGCATCTCCTTCCGTGTATCACCGATGGTGCGGCCCTCGGGAAACCAATCGGTTGAGCGTTTGCAAACGGGGGTTCTTTCGGGGCTCGCAAACGTCAACCGCCCACTGGATGCCTCCGTGTTCTCTCCGTGCTCTCCAGCGTAGCGGGTGGTTAAAACCTTTTTCAGGGTGCCTTGCAGAGGAATCGAACAAAACTTAATCATACACAACCGAAGCATGCGTGGATGGTTGTATTCTGAGTTCATGATGTGGTTCTCATTTTTTGCGTATGTTTAACGCAATTTCCGCCAGTCAAATACGATACCCAGCGGTGGGTTTTGATTTTCCGCAAGTCGATTGTACACCTCCGGCGCAGCTTCCGGAGAGACGATCTCGGAAATCAGCGGGCGGACTTTAAGTTTACCCGCAGCGACCAGTTTCATAAAAGTCCGGAAGTCATCATGTTCGGTCCAGGCACCCGGTTTGGAATCGGTGCCGGGACGGGTATGGTTATGGGATCCCACCAGGGTAATCCCCCGTTTATGCACATATTTATAATAATCTATAGGTACATCAGATATCCGGGTGCAGCCCAGCAACGAAATTCTTCCTTCCCAATTAATAACTTCCAACGCCTGTTGCATGGCGGCCGCACTGCCACTCACTTCCACCACCGCATCCGGACCTTTGCCACCGGTCGCATTTTTTACTTTCTCAACCAAACCCTCTTCATCGGGCGCAAAAGCGGCGGTGGCGCCCAGCTGTAAAGCCAGCTCACGTCTTGCCGGATCAAAATCGGAAACCAATACCGGAACCGCACCGGACAAATTTGCGATCTGGACCGCAAAAGCACCCAGCAATCCCATGCCGGCCACCATCACTGATTCACCCAGTTCGACTTTCAGTTTACGAACACCCAGCAGAGGAAAAATGGCGATGTAAGCAAACGAGGCATCCAACAAATCGATGGTATCGTCCTCGATTTTAAACACCTTCTCGGCTTTTTGAACCGTGTAGGAACGATGCCCCCCCTTCACAATCAAAACCCGGTCTCCGACTTTCAGGTTTGAAACCTCACTCCCGGCCGCAAACACCCGTCCGGCCGAACTGTAACCCGGGGTCATCGGAAAACCATCCGTGGTAATGGTATTGGGCATCTGCATTAAATTTGCTCTTTCCGTCCCCGCACTGACCGCACTGAAGTCGCTTTCCAGCAACACTTCATCTTTTTTCAGTTCCGGAATTTGAAACTCTTTTAAGACCGCCTTGCCGACGGATTCGAAAACAATGATGTGACCTTTCATTTAACGCCTCTTCTCTCTGGGTGAATTTCGTGTCTGAGGGTGGGGCTGCTCCACGGACAATGCTACTTAAGCACTGCCTCTTAAACCAAGGCTGCGTCCGCCGTCCACGGCCAAATCCTGTCCGGTAATGTAACTGGCTCCCGGTTGCACCATAAAGAGTACCGTCTCCGCGATATCATCCTGCGTGCAAATACGGTTGAGCACGGAATGGCGTTGCGCAAAGGCCCGTTCATCCTCCGGGGCGGTTCGCTCCACTAAACCTGGGGAGACACAATTAATATTGATATTATGGGCACCCAACTCAATTGCCAGTGACTTGGTTGCGGCGATCAATCCCCCTTTCGCAGCACCGTATTCCGCACATTTTCTGGCGCCCCCCCGGGCCACGATGGAGGTGATGCTCACGATGTTTCCCTGTTTGGCTTCCACCATATAGGGGCTAACGGCACGGATGCAATGCAGGGCGCCAAACAAATTCACCTGCAGCATTGCGTGAATGACTTCGATGGTCTGCTCATGAAATTCAGCCATCTTTTCACGGGCACTCCCTCCGGCACAGTTCACCAGAATATCAATTTTGCCATAGTGATCATGTACATGTTTTACCGCTTCACAGACGTCTTCATACTTACCGACATCTACCGCATAAGGCAGGGCCTCAGCTCCTTTGTCTGTCAGTTCTTCGACAACCTTGCCTGCGCTTTCCTGCATCAGATCAAATACGGCAATTTTGGCACCGGCTTCCGCCAATTTAAGGCAGACCGCACGTCCAATCGCGCCACCGCCACCACTCACAATTACGATTTTATCCTCTAAGATCATCATAGGGTTACCTTTATATATTTATCGTGTATCCACAGGCCCGCAGCAGGGACTCTTGTACGAGAAATTCATGATTATAGTCAAAGGGATTGTCTTTTTCTTTGCGGATAATTTGCGCAAACTCTTCCAACTGTCCGGCGTAGCGATCACCCAGGGGACCGCAATCCACCTGATGCGTACCGGCACTGAATCCCGGCACATCTTCCTTCAGGGTTAAACGCGCAGACAGCGCATCGGAATAGTAACGATCCGCAGGCATTTCCAATGGACAGATTTCCACGCTCCCTTTGGTGCCGCAGATGATGAGGCGGCGGTGTTTCATCCCGTCGATCTCCGCAACGGAGACTCTTACGGTGGCGCTGGCGACAGGGTACTCCATTACCGCCAGTCCATTGTCAACCAATCCGTCTCCACGCGTTTGCTTCATGTAGGGGGTAATTTTGTCCGCGCGTCCTAAGAGTTGGATAACAATATCAATCAGATATCCGGCAAAGATATACATCGCCCCGCCCTTGAATTGGCTCAGCCATTGGCGGTACTCTTCATTGTCACCATCGTAACGGCACATGCTGGCATGGATTTCGAAAATGTCTCCCAACCATCCCTTTTTTGCCGCTTGAACCGCAAAGCAAATCGCCGGATTGTAGCGATAGACGTAGGCCAGTTGCAGGGCCAGTTCATTTTCTTTGCAGGTGGTCAGCAATTTTTTGAAATCAGGCAGGGATTCGCCTGCAGGTTTATCCAGGTGAAGATGCAGCCCCCGCTCTGCGCAACGTTGGGCAGTGGGAACTAAATCAAATCCAGCCGTTTCAACCGCGACTGCATCCAGGTCAGGGATCGCGAAGAGTTCGTCTTCACTCATCCATTGAAGTCCTTGATACGCTTTATCGTTCCCGCGTTTTTTTATCCACTCCGGGTTGGATTCCACCACACCTACGATTTCAAATATCTCCGGCAATTTGCGGAGGGAGTACATGTTGGCGGATGCATGGTTATGGCCGATACCGATTTGAGCGATTTTGATGCGCGGTTTTGTCATGAGGATTTTTGTATCACAGTTTGAAAGTCCACGGGTAACTCGCCGGGCGTATTCCCTGTCTGGAAATTACCCCGTCGCACCCATCTAAAACACCAGAGGGTTCCTACATTAATCGTCAATCCCACCGCGCAGATAAAGTAAATCGGCCAGCCTGTACTGCTTCCCATGACCAAAGCAAAGGTGGCCAGGGAAAGGTCTTTGAGCACAAAAAGCTGATGCATACCGCGGGACAATCCTCCGGTGCTGCCCAGGCGGCGGATCATGCGGATTTGGATCACCCCGCCCTGTAAATAGAGAAGACTGGCCCCCACGACCAATAGAGGAAAAAGCAGGGGATTCGGATCTTCTGTCGAAGGAAAAAACAGGACCACCCCCACGGAGATCAGGCATGCCGCAAGACAGCTTAAAAACGCCGCTTTCGAATGACGGCATCTTCGGTCTTGCGCCATCATAAACAGAATCAGCAGCACCAGAGACATTCCCAAAACCCGGGGCCAGGCCAAATAATGATTAAAAGGCCTGAGCATTCCGCCATAAGTGAACAAAGCCAAAAACATAATAAAGCTGGTCACAAAACGGTTCAGAGAAAGCCCTTCTGAAATTTGACGACCCTCAACCCCCTCACGGTGCCGTTTCCACAGCAGACGCACCTGCGTGGCCAATCCGGCCGAAGCCAGAATGGACAACAGTGCGCTGATACTGCCCGTGAGGTGGTAGGGTGTCATAACCTTATGTGGAAACCGGAGACTCGGCTCCGTCCCGGATCGTCAGCACCACTTTCCCGAGATTCTCTCTGGACTGGAGAATACGGTGGGCCTCGTCCGCTTCCTGAATCGGTAACACCCGGTGAATAACCGGACGAATCTCACCGGATTCAAACTTAGGCCAAAGCTCTGTTACCAGGTCGGAAAGGATCTGCTTTTTTTCAGCCAGGGAACGGGAACGCAATGTACTGCCAATCAAACGTAACTTCCGGGTAAGCACCGCCCGCAGATTCAGTTCCGTGGTTGGACCACCCAGCGTCGCAATCAGTACCCAGCGTCCACTGATCGCGAGTTTCGCGATGTGTTCGCCAAGACCGGCACCGCCCACACAGTCCAGAGCCACGTTGACCGGATGGCCGGCTTCGGCACATTCGTCGAACACCGCTCCCACATCTTCTTGCTGATGATGAATGACCCGGTCCACTCCCAGATCCTGCATCAAGGTCACTTTGTCTGCAGAACCAACCGATGCAACCGTTCGGGCCCCGAGATGCTTTGCGATTTGTATGGCGGCCGTTCCCACGCCACTGGCACCGGCATGAACAAACACGGTTTCCCCGGATTGGGTATGGGCTTCGCCCACCAGATTCAGCCAGGCCGTGGCAAAAACTTCAGGAAGGGCTGCCGCCTCCGCAAACGAGAGTCCCGCCGGCACCGGCATCAGCAGTTCTACCGGCACCGCGACTTTCTCCGCGTAGCCACCGCCTCCCAGCAGAGCGCAAACGCAGTCTCCCGGCTTCCAACCGGAATCCGCCGGCGCTTCCAGAATTTTACCGGCGACTTCCAAACCCGGCCACTCGGGCCAACCTGGAGGGGGCGGATACTTGCCTGCGCGCTGCAGAAGATCCGCACGGTTCACGGCGGCGGCATGAATTTCGATCAGGGCCTCTCCGTCAGCACAAACCGGGTCCGGGACCTCTATCCATTCCAACGTTTCATCTGCATGTATTTTCGTAACTTTCATCAAAGATTCTCCAAGGGGTGTGTTCGTTTAGGTAAAGGGAAAGACACGCGTTTGCCGCTCAACTGGGATCGGTACGCGCCGTAAATCATTTCTAAAACCGTTCGGGCATCCCGGGCACTCGCCAGCGGTTCTCTTTGCGCCTCCAGGGCACAGATAAACTCCCAGGCGGCCCGGCGGTTATTGCGGATAAAATACCGCATGTACCCTTGGTAGGGACCAAAGTCCAAAGGGGCCGCTCCGGGAATTTCAGCATCTGCCGGAAGGGTCAGGTCTTCAAAATGGGTATCATCTTCGGGAGGCATAGAAGAACGGCTGATTCGCAACTTACGTTCATCGTCAAAGCGGACCGCCAGCGACCCGGCAGTTCCGACAATGGTAATGCCCATGCGCAGGCCGGAGTCGGCCATACCCCGACGACTTTCAAACCAGGCACGCACTCCGCCTGGAAAGGTGTAAAACGCCACCACCTCGTCGCCGGCCACCGTCCCGATGGGTTCATCGGTTTCGATGGCATCCCCCACCTGAATGGGTTTTCCCTGCATGGTGAACTCCGCAAATACAGCGGACGGCTCCCCGAAAAAATAACAGGCCAAATCCAGAATATGTGTGCCCAGCACCAGCAGATCCTCTCCCCCACCCCGGTGATCCTCTTTGCCCCTTCCGTAGAAAGATTTCACCTCACCGATTTCGCCGTTCTCGATCATCCATTTGGCGGCTTGGAATACACCCGCATACCGCCCCAGATGGGCGACCGCAATATGAACGCCTTTTTGTTCTGCCTGTTTAACGATGTCATCCGCCTCCTCCAGACTGGCGCTGAGGGGCTTTTCGCAGAACACGTGAATACCGCGGGAGATTGCGAGCGCAATAGGTTCGATGTGATCTCCGGGCAGACGTGAACAGACCGCGAGGATATCGATTGTCTCTGCGCCCAAAAGTTCCTGGAGGTCAGTATAATGCCGGGCAGCACCGACTTCCTGTCGGCGATGATCAATTTGGTCTAAATTGGAATCCACCAAAGCCACCACCTCGCAACGCGGAAGTCCTTTAAAGGCCAAGTGGGTGAGGTGTCCACCGAGGCTGGGTTTGCTGGTGTCGTAATAAATGGCAACCCGCCAAATTTTATCAGCGCTATTTTTTTTAACCACTGATGAACACTGATCGACACTGATGTTCTGGTCTTGGTTCTGAGTATTTTGGGAATAGATGTTATTGGTATTCATCTGTGTGTATCAGTGGTTGAAACTTTCTTCTACGCTTGGATCAGCGATATCCACCACAGGCGCGGGCGCCGTCGATGAGATGATTGCTCCCACTGATCATGGCGGCATCTTCGGAGCTCAGGTAGAGGATAAATTTGGTTACTTCCTCAGGAGTGGCAGCACGTCCCAAAGGGGTTTTGATTCCCGCCATGGCCTCACGGGTGAGCACCGGCCCCGGGGAAACACAAACCGCGCGGATACCGTGGGGAGCCCCGGCCAGCGCCAGAGATTTGGTCAGACCGATGAGACCGCTTTTGGCGGCACCGTAGATCACCGCACCGGACCCGCCCACCACGCCGCCCACGGAGCCGAGATTGATGATGACCCCGCTTTTCTGCTGCATCATGGTCGGCATCACCGCCCGGCTGAAATAGATCGGGCCGGTAAAGTTGACGTCAATCCCCCAATCCATCGCCTCCAGCGACATCTCTTCGAAGCCACCCGGACAATTGCAGACCCGATGGGGATTTCCTCCGGCAATGTTGGCCAGGATGTCGATGCGGCCATAGCTTTCCACCGTGCGGGTCACGACCTGGGTGATGGCTTCATAGGAGCGGATGTCGGTGGGGACCGCCAGGGCCTCGCCACCGGATTGACGGATTTCTTCCGCCGCTGTTTCAATGGCTTGGGCATTCACATCCACCAGTACGACTTTTGCACCTTCGCCGGCGTATTGTTGGGCGCTAAGGAGGCCGAGGCCAGAGCCCGCTCCGGTTACAACTGCAACTTTTTCGTTGAATCTCATGGTAGTTTTGGGGCGGAGGGAGATGATTCCCCCTCCATTTTTTAGACTTATTCAAACAACGGTAAAATCAAGAGTGAGAGCGACGATCCTTAAAAGCTCCCAAAGCCACCAAAAGCATTCCGCCCGCCATCAGCAGAAAGGAAGAAGGTTCCGGAATCGCGACGGCAACTACATCACCCAGCGTGGTTCCGTAGCGTACTTCGTCGATAAAGGCCGATTCAGTTTCTGAGCCTGAAGAACTGTTGCCCCCCAATACGAAATGCAACTCATGCTCAAAATTTCTTTGAGAGTTAAAGGTCTCTGTAGCGGTGAAGGATGCATACGTCGCCAGATTAGCTTCCAAGCCTCCTCCAGCGCTCAACCAGTTGTCATAACCGGCCAGATCGAATATAAATTGGTCAGCCGTCCCCCCTCCGGGAAGACCTACATTGGTAAAGCGAGATAAAGCCAGATAGGTTGTATTCAGACTCAAACTGCCGTCGCTAGAAGCCGTGGTAACGTCATCATAAGCAACACCGGGATTTGAGGGAGCACCTGTTTCATCCATAACGGACATATACCGAGCGGTACTGGCTCCGTTGTTATACGTCCTTATTCTCACCGCACCCTCATTAGAAAGCGAGGTCAACTTAACCAGAGCGCTGTGGTAAAGATCACCAGTATGTGCCCGGGCGGTAGAGGTTAGATCACCTTTAAGGACCGTATAACTATTAGCTCCACTTGCGCTCTGGTACAGCGAGCCACCGGTGGTCGGAAGGAAATTCGCGCCAAAGGTCAGTCCAGCAGTTTTGTATATCGTGGCGCCACCAGAAATGGCATCGTAATAGTCTCCGGTCAATCCAGTCGCAGAGGTCGTTACACTATCCATAGATGCATTGTCGGCCAAACCATAATCCCATCCCTCGTAAATCAAAAGAGAGGCTTGTAGGGACAAAGCTCCGAATCCAATGAGGTAGCATGCAGCGGTTAATATTTTTTTCATGGTTCGTTCCTTTTTTAAGTTATCTTATGCAATGCTGTCAGTTTTTTGGCATTCGTGGCAAGAACAAACTTGTAATATTTATGAAACTAGGCATGTAAATAATTCTTATTTACAATCCATTTACAATATTTTATGCCTACCATTCAGGATATCGCCCGCGAAGCCGGGGTATCGACCGCTACCGTCTCCCGCGTTTTCAGCAACCATCCCAACGTTAAACCTACGCTTCGGGAGCAGGTGCTCACGATTGCCCGCCGGCACAATTATGCGCCCCGATTGTCCGGCCGCCGCCGTACGGTGATGCTCATCACCCCTTCGCGCACCGAACATCCGGTGCAAAGTTACGTGGACATGGTACTTACCCATCTGGTGGAAACCGCCGGACAACGCGGCTACCGGATTGAAATTCTCACCGAGGACAGTCTGGATCCTTTGGCCAACACCCCCTTCTGTGCGGCCGTCCGGATCAGTACAGAAAGTCCTGCCCTGGAAAATTGGGAGCGGCATTTTCAGGTTCCGCTGATCCTGATCGACCGTGAAGCGCCGAAAAATCAGCGAAAGGTAATCTCGGTACGTTCCAACGAAGAGCAGGGAATGAATCTGGCCATCGAATATTTGGTCCAACGAAACTGCCGACGCATCGGCTGCCTGGTCAGCAATACCAAAATGGGCAACCCCGAAAAGAGGCTGCTGCATTTGCAGAAGGCCCTGCAGCAACACGGCCTGCCTGCGAGTGACGCCTTTGTCCGTCTGGTCCGTGAGGAAGATTATTTGGAAGAAGTTGCCAAACTGCTACGGCAGAAGGTGGATGGACTTTTTGCTCCCGGTGGAATGGGCGGGATCATTACGGCTTATGCGCTGAATCTGCTTGGAAAACGCGTACCCGGGGACGTCTCACTGATCGCTTCCGAGCGCGCAGTGGTCTCCCGCTACAGCTTGCCGCCCCAAACCACCATCACCCAGGATTACGGACGCATGGCCTCGATTGCGGTGGATGCAATTGACGCCTCGCTAAGGGGAGAAGCTGTCATCCGCGATACGGTGCTCGACTATCAACTGATCGAACGGGAAAGCGTTGCCCGGTGATCATTTTTTTTGGAGGCAGAGAAGCCGGGGAGGCAGAGGCCCAACCCGCCTTCACACAACCCTCCCGGTCGGCGGCTGTGTATTGACTGACCTTCTGGAGCGTGATCAGGAAGTCCTTACCCTGGAGGATGGCTCCGTCCCCCTCAGCCTTCCCCCCTTCGAAATCAAGACGCTGCGGTTTAAGCGCAAGTCGTAAGCCTCATCGGGTACAAAAAAAGAACCCCGCAATTTTGCGGGGCTCTTATGTATAAACGCCTCCCGGGAACAACCGGGAGGGTTGAATGCAACTCTAAGATCAGTGAGGTTGCAGAATCGGGTTTGTGGGACGCACACCGGAGTTATTTTTTGATCCGGGGTTAATCGCTTCCCAAGTCATGTTACGACGCACCACGACTTCTCCGCCACCACCTGCACGAATCACAATAATTGCATCTTCGCCATAGGGGTCTTTGTAAGCACCGGCCGTGGTGTTAACAGTTCCGTTCCCTACATTTTGAGGACGCAAGGTTGTATCGGTCCCCCAATCCACCAGAGCATCTTCATTTAAGTTACGGGTTACGATAAAAGGTAATGCCGCTTCAGATTCGGCGGTGATGCCGGTCACTACGGACCAGGGATTGTCTTCCCCTTCTAAATCAGTCAGGCTTTCGGCACGCGTCACTCCGGAGACCGCAAAAACAGAAAGGTCTTCGGGTAAAATCTGACCTGCACCATTGTTGTCGTCATAATCACGCATCAACCAAGCAAAATACTCCGTACTGTTGCTGTAATTTGCGTTTGTTTCTTCCGCATAGTAGTTCACAGTATTGTATCCGCTCACGTCCGTAACGGTAGCAAATATGTTTGTGTAAATACCTTTTCCGCTCGTCATGACTTTGAGCCGTTCCGCTTTCTTTAAAGCACCTGTAACAGCCGGGATAAGGATGGATGCCAGCAGGGCGATGATGGCAATAACCACCAACATTTCGATCAGGGTAAAACCTGTTTTTTGGGTTTGTTTGGTTTTCATAAAGTGTCTCCGGTTGTTCTACAGTTAAATCCCTGAATTCATCAATGAATGCAGGCCTATATTTAAAGCTACACCATACACATAGATTCTGTCAATCGACTTTCTTTGAATCATGGTAAGAATATTCAATTTTTCAGGGGGCAAATTACTTAATTTGGGGAGTTGGCTTCTGCAATAAAACCCCTATGAATGCATCATGAATCAAATTCCGGAACTTTTCACCCAATCCTGTCGCGATCACAATCTGTCCATTGAGGATGCCTCCCTGGAAACCCTCCGGCTTTACGTGGAGAAATTGATGGAGGTAAATCAGCATATGAACCTCACCGCCGTGCGCGATTGGGACGGCATGTGGATGCGTCATATCTTTGACAGCCTGCTGCTGCTCCCCGATCTTAAAGCAGATCCGGATCAACGGGCATTGGATTTGGGAAGCGGCGGCGGCTTTCCCGGTATCCCCCTGGCCATTGTCCGGCCGGATATGCAATGGACCCTGGTAGATTCCGTCAGCAAAAAAGTCCGCTTTCTGAATGAAGTATCCGCCGAGTTGGGCCTCAAAAATGTAACCGCCCTGTCTGAACGGGCGGAAACTCTCGCCCATCAACCGGAACACCGCGAAAGCTATCATCTGGTCACCGCCCGTGCGGTTGCCCGCCTGCCGGTCTTACTGGAATACACCATTCCCTTCTTAAGGGTGAACGGATATTTCGCCGCCATGAAGGGTGAACAGGCCGCCAAAGAGCTGAAAGAATCGCGACGGGCCATCGAACGGCTCTCTGTAAAGCTGATGCGGAAACAGGATCAACCCGGCGGCGGTCAATTGTTGTGGTTCAAAAAAAGAAAACCCACCATGAACAAGTATCCCCGCGCGGTGGGGATTCCGGGACAAAAGCCGATTTAGCAAATCGTAGTCCACGATCTCCGAGCGTGGAAATGAAACAAAAGCATAAGCTGATATTTCCACGCTCGGAGATCGTGGACTCCTAAAGAAACACTTCCGGCAAGTTCTGTTCTTTGTCGTGTGCAATCAACAAATACGCATTCTCTTCATCATGCCATTTTATAGCCTTGCGCTCATTGACCAGCGCCTTTTCGGGTGAAGCCACGCCTTTTAATTTCACACTGGCCGAAGTGGTAACAAACAAGTGCACGGTCCCCTCATCCGAATTAAAGCAGATTACCGAAACTTTACCGTTAGGACCGTCTAAATAAGCACAACCCATGGTATCCTCTCCCAGTAATTTGGGGGGCGCGGAAAAAGGTTGTGCCCCTTGGCCTTCCAACCATGAGACCAGTTGGGTACTGCCATTTTCACGATACTGAAGCGGCAAGCGTCCATCCGCCAATTCTCCGGCATAATGATAAAAGGCATCCGAGGGGGACTCATCCTGAATGGCGGCCAAACGCGCTTCTTTACGATTCTTCTGATCAATAATGTTCGTGGAAAGTACGGACATTCCCGCCAGCAAAAGGGCTAACACTGCGGCCCATGCGAAATTTTTGCGTATCCCCCATGGCGTCAATTCCACCATTTTGCCCTCAGGTTTCTTCTCCTGAGCTTTGCGCAACACCTGCTCAATCCTTTCACGGCAGTCTGCCGGCATTCCCTCAATATGCGTCAACACGGGATGTGCCTTATAAAAGGTTTTGCTTTCCGCATATTTGCTTTGCAGCTCCGGGGAAGCAGACAGAATTTTTTCCGCCTCCGCAAAGTCAGGCTCATCCCGCAAATGGGGATGCTCTTCCGCGGATAATAATTTAGCTATGATTTCAATGTCGTCTTTCATCATGTGAGTGTGACGTTTCCTGCCGTATTTTCTTACACGAATCAATCAATCTTTTTTTTGAAATTTACCTGTCCCGTAATTTTAACAACCATGGGGAACCAGAATTCCTGTTGGAAAACTATGGATTCCCGTGCAATTCACTCTTTTCATACGGTCCTCCCAGAGAAGAATCCGAAGGCGTGATTGGAGATGATGGCGAAGAATAGGTTCGGCAACTCTACCCGACGGTTTACCCGGAATCAGGCTCGGCCTTACGCCTTTTAAAAATCCCGCTAAATAACGCCGCCACCTCAACCACGCCGACGGCGGAACCTCAGGCCAAACAGCACCAGGGCACCGGAAAACATCACCAAGGTGGACGGCTCGGGTACGATTTGGATAGAGACGTCATCGGTCTGAGCATTCGTGACATTCCCCTGGCCGCCGGTCCGCTTAATAGCGATGCCGACGTAATCCCAGTCCTCGGTAATATTTACGAATGTGGTGGGAGCAGCATGCCAGATACCATCGATATCATCATTTGCGGTATCACCGGCATCATAATCAAGCGAGACGACTTGAGTGGTGAGAATTGAGCTGTTGAAGGTCTCCCCTCCAAAGGATAACCCTCCGGTAAAGGTGGTGGCTGCTTCCCCTCCGGTGGCTTGATTCAACGCAAATACTTCAATCTGAAAGCTTAAATCTTGAACATAAGCGGCATCGACGCCATAGCGCCAGTCGACTTGCAGGGTATCCCCATTCGAGATGGTGTCCAATGCAAGAATTTGGATGTACCGCCCTCCTTTCCGATTAGCAGTTACGCGGTTGGAGTCATTGCCAGTCCCAACAACAGCGGACGTCATACCATCTCCGGCTATAGTTCCTGCCCAGGTGCCGATAAACCCGGTGAAATTGGCATCGCCACTGTCGACGGTTACCGGTGAGGTATAATCGGCGGGGGCATAATAGCCGGAACCGCTCAACACTGCGTCGTTTATGGAACTCGCAAAACTTTCAAAGCCAGGGTTACTGAGAAGGTTTGCCCCACTGGCGCTAGAAACGACAAGAAATACTGTAAAGATGAGAGTTGGAATTTTCGTCATAAGGAAGCCTCGATAGCGATTAATATATCAAACGTGTGATAATATTAAATAATAAGAACCCTCATGAAGCAAGCTATATTTTGAGAGTATAATAACCCTTTTCAATTGCGGTATTGGCAACGGCCCGCGGTTTACCAAAAACAATGGAATCACCGAAGGCTTTCACAATAAAATGGAAACCCTCTCAAGAAATGCCTATGGGTTCCGGAATTTTGAAAACTACAGATTGCGCGTGAGAGTCATGTGTTCTTAGTCTATTGCCAACATGCCCCACTTTATGGTGTTGACCCCCTTTGTCTCCATTTTTAAAATGGAGCCGGCAGAGGGATTGACGGGCTTTGCCCTCCCGTGGGAATACACGGGCTTACTCCGCTTTGCTTCGTTTCGAACACCCCTTCGGCGGTTCTCATCCCCTTTGCCTCCATTTTTAAAATGGAGCCGGCAGAGGGATTCGAACCCCCGACCCGCTGATTACAAATCAGCTGCTCTGGCCAACTGAGCTATGCCGGCTTGGAAGGGACAGCTTATACGCCTTCAAATCGCTTTATCAAGCACTTGGAGTGAGATTTTACATAATTCTCCGCCTGAAAGGGGCTGACATTTGAACACATCCTGTTTAGGTTGCAAGCTATGAAAATTTTGCAAACTCTCTTCCTGTTCGTTGGTCTCAGTCTCTGCTTGTCTGCGGAAGAGCCCATTGAGGTTACTGTTTTAGGAGACCGCGTCAATCTGCGGAATGCCGCAAGCACAGAAAGCGATGTCGTGGGACAGGCCAATTACGGCCAGAAAATGCAGGCCATTTCTATCGACGAGAAATGGGTGCAAGTCCGTCCCCCCGCAGATTTGGCCGCTTGGGTGTATTCCCCTTTGCTGTTTGAAGACAAAGAAGTCCGCGCGCCGGAATTGAATGTACGCTCCGGACCGGGCACCCAATTCATTATTCTGGGCGAATTAAAACGTGGAGATGCCGTAACCGTGCTTCAAAGCATGGAAGAATGGCGGAAAATTGAACCGCCGGAAGCCGTCACCCTCTGGATTAGCCGGGATTTTGTACAGATTCCCGAGTCAGCATTGATACCGGAAAAAGAACCCGAACCCCTTCCTTTGCCCACCCCGGTTCCCGCGCCGCTACCGACGCCGGTTCCCACCCCGGTCACCATTGTGGAAATCCAAACCATCGAAAAAATCGTTGAAGTTCAGGTGACCCCGACCCCGATGCCCAAAGTCGATGCGCCGGAAGGCTTGAACCTGGTTCCTCTGAAAGGTCAGGGTACCCTTTCCAAACGCCGCGGTGTGGTTCGTGCCTACCTATTATCCGGAAGCAGCCCCAGCCGCTTTTCCCTGGTTCGCCAGGATGGGGATAAACAAACCCTCTGTTACCTGCTGGGGGATGAAGAAATGTTGAAAGAAGTTACCGGAAAAGCCCTGACCGTAAGTGGTCATGATTTTTGGATCACCGGTCAACGCCTCCCCGTCACCAAAGTGGAAAAAGTGGAACTTCTTGAGGAGACCCCCTAATGCTGAAGCGCACGCTCTCCCTTCTCGATCAGGCCCCCATGTTTTGGGTGGCAGTCAGCTTGGCGATGCTTACATTTTCTTTTAACCGCATCATGCCGGGCCTCAATTGGGACGCCTTTCCCTCTGAGCAGTCCGTCCTCGATCAGGCCATCGTACATAGCCTTCGCAGCCAAAGCTGGCACTACGAGATTGTCCCTGATATCCCTCAAACCCTCGGGGCACATACCCTTCCTCAATATTTAAGAGCTGCCATCTCTCCCATGACCGGAGACAGCGGCCGGGCGGGCCTGTGGTTGAGTCTGCTGGGAATCACCTTAACCCTTTGCGGACTCTATCCCTTAACCCAACGTATTTTTCCACTTCGGGGATTCGGGGTCATCACCCTGGTTTGCGCGGGCGCACTGGGGGCTATTCAGTTTTCGCTTTCACCCGACCCCTCCGCCGCATTGGGCATGGCCCTGGTGGTTTGGGGCATGGTCTTTTTCCTGACGGCCATCACCCGCAGAAATCCCTATGATGTCTTCGCTTCCGGACTGTTGTTCGGGTTGGCCGGATACATTCGCATCGAACTCAGTATGATGTGGGTTTTTCTGGCAGTCTATCTGGTGGCACTCAGTATTTTTCAATCCCGGAAAGAAAAAGGGGATGCCTCCTATTTCCCCATGGCGCTGGGAGGATTGATCACGGTTCTGATTGTACTCTGGCCCATGCTCAACCACAATTTACGCCTCTCCGGCTCCCCCATTCTGCCGGGCTTTGATTCCGAAATCGTATTGGGCGCCCCCGCATTGTTGGGCCCATCCGGTGCAGAACCTTTCTTCACCCGCATCACCCAGGGACTCTCATTGATCTTGTTGAGCTTCAGAGGCCCCGGCGTTTTCGCCGGACTGCTCTGGCCGGTGGGCATCGTAATTTGTCTGTTCATGGGACGACACAAGCACCTCCCCTACTTCTGGCTTCCCGTGATCATCAGCATGCTGATTTGCCTGTCGGCGCTCAGTTATGTGACCGGATTTCAAAGCTTTCGGGAATCTCTGCTGATCCTCACTCCCCTGATCTTTCCCTTTGCAATTCTTCCCGCAGCGTATGGCGTACATTACTGGATGCAGTCAGACTTTCGGGAGGAATCCACCTGCCGGCTCACCTGGTTGACCTGCGGATTGGTACTTCTGTGTATGATTCAACTGCCCCATTTCCTCCGCAGCGGCACATCCGGAAATCTGGAACGGGAAAAACAACGTACCCTCCTGATCGAAGAATTCAGCGCTCTGGATACCCATCAGCTCAGCCCCATGTTGTTGAGCGATATGCCGGGTTCATTCCTGACCGCCGGAAAGTCGAATGTGATTGGTATCAAAGGCGAAACCGACTGGGAAATCCTCACCGCAAAATATGCGAACGGAGAATTTCAATCCGACAAACTACTCGAATACATGCGCAAGCGCGGGATACGGATGATTCATCTTTCCGATGTGGAAGATCCCTTGGTGGACATGTTGGCCCTGGAGGCCGGTGCCCCGCAGATCCAGGCCGTGAACGGCTTCAGTCCTCCCCATCAGATTTTTCGCGTCGAGTGGCCCTAAGCTCGCGGAAGAATCCTACCAGATCTTCCCGGCAGACCTCCTCCATCAACCCGGGAACGCATTCGACCCGGTGCACCAATGAGGGGGAATTCAGAATGTGAAAAACACTTTCCCCTCCCCGGACCGGATCGGAGACGCCCCATACCACCTTGGCAATGCGGCTGAAAACGATGGCACCCGCGCACATGGGACAGGGCTCTTTGGTAACATAAAGCACACAACCTTCCAGACGCCAGTTCTCCAATACCTGGCAGGCCTGGGTAATGGCCAGAATTTCCGCATGGGCGGTGGCATCGTGGAGTTTTTCCACCTGATTAAAAGCTTTACCGACCACCCCCCGTTCCGGGTGCACAATCATCGCCCCGATCGGCACTTCCCCTTCGGAGGCTGCGGCCTGGGCTTCGCGGATCGCCATCCGCATATACATTTCGTCAAAATCCACCGTCTACTCCCAGCGGGAAGCCTCAGGGGTATGTACCAATAGCGCAGCCAAGGCCGGGTGATGCAAGGTCCCATTGGATGCGATCACCCCCCGATTGTTCTTCAACGTCTCCCCCTGACTGAAATCCAGTTTCTTGCCATTCAGATCGGTCACCCGTCCGCCGGCCGCTTCGATCACCGCCAATCCGGCCGCATGATCCCAAATTTTTTCCCGATAGCCTTTTTTCACCGGCAAACGTAAATACAAAGCCGCATTTCCGGCGGCCACCGCTGCGTATTTGGCTTGAGAATCCATCCGCAGAATATCTGTGGAGATGCCTAAATCTTTAATCACTTTGGCGGAAAGATCATGGGCGGTGTGGGCGCTCTCAACCGATTCACACAAACGGGCGGAAGTCACCTGGATCTCGGAGCAGGAACGCAGTTTCCGGGGGGCCGCACTTTCACTGGTCCAAAACTCGCCGGGGATGCCTTCCCCGCCACTGAACACGATGCCGGCGGCATCCTCGATCCATTCATAACGCGGGCAACCCAGCACGCCCAGGGTGGGTTGACCTTTCTCGACCAGGGCCAAAGCCACGGCATATTGTCCTCCACGCAGGAAGCCTTTGGTGCCGTCAATCGGGTCCAACGTCCAAAAGGTACCGTTTCCCCCTTCATGATTGCCGCATTCCAGCAGGTCCAACAAGGTGTCTTCATTCACTTCCGGTGAAAACCGCTTGGTGAAAGAGGCAATACGGGCCACCAGCTCGGGCTCATCACGCAATCCTTCCGCGCCCTCTTCGGCCACAATCCCTAAATCGGGAGTCAGGGCTTTGAGCCGGTGAAGAATAAGCGCCTGACTGGCATAATCCGCAATCGTAACCGGAGAACGGTCTGATTTTGTTTGGGAATCGGACTGCAATAATTCGGACGCGATGGCTTCACAGCAACGGGAAGCTTCCCATACTGCGGCCAGTGCCGGTTTTAACAAATCAGTGTTTTTCATAAATGTACCCTCAATTGGGGGATGTTGCCATTGCCAAGAGGGGTTCGACATAGTAAGACGAATCCGAACTGGCAATATCAATCAGGAAAGGAATCCACGTGAACGTACCCCAACTTAAGTCCCTGCTGAAACTGCAAAAAAACGATTTAACCCTGATTCAACTGAAAAAAGAGGCGCAAAGCGTTCCTGAAAGACAGGCGCAAATCAAAAAGAACGCCCAATCCGCCCGGGACCAGGCCACCGCCGCCCAGGATGCGGTGAAAGCCTGCGAAAGCGCCATCAAGCAAATTGAACTGGAAGTTGAAACCGCCAAAGAGCAGATCAACAAATACAAAACCCAGCAAATGCAGGCCCGCACCAACGAGGAATACAAAGCCTTCGAAAAGGAAATTGCCAACGCCGGAGAAAAAATCGGCGAATTGGAAGACAAAGAATTGCTGGAGATGACCCGTTTGGATGAGGTCAAAGCCGATTTAGTCAAAGCCCGGGAAGTTGAAGCCGCCGCAGAAGCCCAAGTCGCCACTGAAATTCAGGAATTGGAAGAACGGCTGAATGTGATTCGCAGCACTTTTGCGGAAGTCAAAGAAGGGCGGGAAGATCTGGTAGCCGAAATTGATAAAGAAATCTCTGACCGCTACATGCAGTTGCTGAACAAAAAACAGGATGCAGTGGTCGTGCCCATCCGTCAGGATTCCTGCAACGGCTGTCATATGAAACTCACACCCCAAACCCTGCATGACGCCCATTCCCAACAGAAATGGACCAATTGCAACTTTTGCGGACGCTATTTGTATGACGATGGGGAGTAGTCCACGCTCTCCGAGCGTGGAAATCGGTACGAAAGGTTAAATGACATTCTCCTCTATGCTTCCCCGCTCGCAGCGGTGAAACACACTCGTATTCTGAACACCTTAAAAGTCCGATATTGATTTAGAGATCCGAATTTTAAGGCATAAAGACGTTTAGTAGGAATACGAACATCGAACATTGAGATCTGGTGGAGCGCGGACACATCTGTCCGCTATCTTCTTTCGACTTCATTTCAACAGATACTCCACAGCCCGAGGCAAGCTAAGGTTTTTGTTTCCCGGACGAATTTTCGACCGGAGGTCCGTCGCTTAAAGCACCGACAACCCATACCGCACACCCATTTCCATTAAACCCCCAAAGCGTCAATCTTAGCGGCGGCGCAGCCAAACCAACCCGGTCACAGCAGAGAGTAAAAGTAACAGGCTGCTGGGTTCAGGAATCGTCTGCAGGGTTCCATTGATTTCAAGGTCCTGATAAATCCGTTGGATCACATTGGTTACTGAATACTCCGAGCCACTCACCGTATCACCGAAATAGATGCGGAATTCTAAATCCGTACCATTGGTCAAACCCGTAAATGCAGAACCGGCATTACTGTTACTGGAGGTCAAATCGATATCAATCGCCACACCCGTGGTTATAGCCCCGTTACCGTTTAAGGTTTTGTTCCCCAGTCGATCATTAAAATCATCAAAGCCCACGGCATCTGAAAAGAAACTGAAATAAGCTGTGGCGTTCGATGCCCATGATCCCGTTCCAATATAGTCAAAGGTGATATTGGTTAAATTCAAGACTTCATTGACTCCTAAACCGGAAACCGAAAGTCCAAAAGTATGATAAGCATTTGTTCCATCGCCGGGCAAACTACTGGTCGTGGTGCCGGTCGTGCGCATATAGACATTGTCATTCCCGGTGGAAAAGCCGGAGATTGTGTTTTCGTCAAATCCGGCACCGTCCTTTCCAATCGAGCCCGTGCGGGGATCATAGTTATCAGCGGTAACCTTTCCCGAGAAGCCAGCTTGAACCACACCCGTACCCGGACCATCCAAATCATAAGAAACGATCAAGGCTGCCTGACTACGCACACTCAGAACCAGAGTAAAAGTGACTATAAGAAATGAGAACTTCATGAAGCAAAATTGTTCCACACAGCAGAATATGTCAATAAGAAATCTAATTCCCTTCACCGCAATGCACTGCCAATAAATCCCTTCTTCGCCGTTGAAAATTCAACATTCCTGTAGTTCATTTAACCGTAATGACTGCCCCACTCCTCTTTCCCACCACCGCCTCAGATTGGCAACGTCAACATCACCTGGCCTTCCTCAGGGAATGCCTCACCGGTTTTGCGCAGGATCTGGATCCGAACAGTGGCAAATTCATTCCTCCTCCCTCCTGGCAGCAATCCCGCACCTGGAAAACCGCGACTGACCCCAATCAACCCGGCACTTCAGATGCCGCCTTTTATACCACCGAAGCATGGGAACGGGTCATCGTGGGACTCGCCCACTACCTCAAAGGTTCCGGAGAACCAATACATCACCCCCAAGCCGGGAATCTCGGAGAACTTTTCCGTCACCGGCTCATCAACGGCTGTACACCCGGCCACCCCGACAATTTCGGTCCCGTACCTCCCGGACGTCAAACCGGCGCATACGTTCCCCTGGCATTGCTGGTCGCCCCCGAACAGTTGTGGGATCCCATGAATGCCCCAGAACAGGAAAACGTCCTCAGCTGGTTAGCGAAAAGTTTGAATCACCCCAGCCACCACAACAATCATTATTTGTTCCACCTCCAAGCCATCCCGCTTTTGGACCGATGTGGTTATGCTTACGACAAAGAACATGCGGACCAACTGTTGGATCAAATCATGGCCTTTTATTCCGGAGGCGGCTGGTTTCAGGATGGCAGCACCCTCTCCTACGATTATTATAACGCCTGGGGCTTTCAGTATTATCTGCTCAACTTAATCTACTTTCATCAACCATGGCGGGATCGGCTGGGCGATCAAATCCGCGAAATTGCCCGGCAGTTTTTCAGGGACTACCGACTGATGTTTGCCAACGACGGCGCCGCGGTTCCCTACGGACGCTCTCTGTCCTACCGCTTCGGCGCCGTGGATCCCATCCCCTGGGCCGTCCTGCTGGATGAAGACTTCTGGCCGGAAGAACCAGCGGACGCCCGCCGCATCATCTCCGCAAACTTTCACTATCACCGCAGCCACGGATGTCTGGACGCGGCCGGACGCATGGAAAGCGGCTACCATCAGGCCAATCCCGCCCTCACCGAACCTTACCTCTCCCCCGCCTCCGGCCACTGGGCCCTCACCTCCTTTGCCCATTTGCTCCTCCCCGAAGATCATGATTTCTGGACCGCACCGGAACCTGCACCTCCGGAAACCCAAACCGTCCATCCGCTCGCCGGCCCGCAATGGCTCCTCAGCCGGCCCGCAGCCGGCAATGTGAAACTCTACCCCATCCGCAGCCCCCGTCCGGACTGGCCGGGCTGGCAGATTCCCGCCAAATATTATGGGCGGGTTTACGATACAGACATCGGATACGTCCTCGACCCGGAAAAAAATCCCACCGCCAATCGCTTTCAAATCCGTTGGCAAGACAGCGCAAAATGGGAAGACCTCCCTGAAGCCCTTTCCCATTCCCTCAATCAACGAAACGCCCGGAGCATATTCCCCACCGCTCACGGCCCGGTTGCTCTGGATGTCATCGCCCTGGATGAAGGGGAAGTTTTTGTCCTCAGCCACAACGCCGACATTCCTTTACAACTTCGCTGGGGAGCCGCCGGCCTGCAGAGGCTTCCCGATACCGAGATCCAAAGTGAGCAAATTCCGAACGGTATCATTTTACGCACCTCCACCATGAGTTCAGTTCTAAAAGTACTGAAGGGTTCTGTAGATCAGACCCGAGTTCAAACCCTGAAAGCGAATCCGGAAGCTGAACACGCTCACCTCTTCGGAGGAAATGCAGCCTGGATAGAAATGGAAATCCAAGAGATCAATGCCCGGGAACCTTTGGTGCTTTATCAGCATGCATTGCCCCAACCGCAGGCAAATTACACCATACCGGATATTGAACCCGACCTCTCGCGCCCGGGGTTGATCGAACTCAAGGTCCAGAGACAACGTATCTCTCTACATATCTAATCCTTAATAATAGACCGGGGTGATTTCAATAAAGTTGCCCTCGGATGAGGGGATCACGGGATCGAAATCCCTGACCGTCCCTGTCTCCGCCGCAGTCCACAACATCGTAAACAGCAGGGCCGAAACAACAATCAACCCTCCGACCATCAGGATTCGGTAGCCTCGGGTTTCTTCAATCCAAAGTTGCCGCAATCCGCGCCAGCGACTTAACAGAAAAACACACCACAACCCAAACAGGATCAGCGCCTCCACATAACTTTTCAGGAGCATATAGCCTACAAAGAAAAACAACCCCAGCCCCATCGCTTTCCAAAATTCTTTGTAGCCGGGCTGAAGCCGGTCGCTCAATATCGCAAACAGAAAACTGGCAGCCCCTGCCCCGCGTAAAGGATACGATTTTCCCAGAATCACACTGATCAGGATTCCCAGCAACAAGAAAAACAACGCCAACCCCAAACAGGCCCAACGGAGTTTCCGATACAGAGGCGTGTCCGTATCATACACCGCCAAGTTCCATCGGGGATGTTCTGATAATTTAATCTTATAAGGCGGGGCCATATCTGTTTATAGCCACGGGGATGCCTCCGGGTACATGATAAATCACCCGAATATTTATAAGAACCCGCACGTGCTTCCGCATTCAGGATTTTTTTATACTAAAATTCATCGGGCAGGGATGCCCCCTGCCCGACAACCCGTCTGGAAAAATCATACAAACTCCTTTCGACTTTCATCCGGAACGGATATGAACAAAACCCAACGTTCCAACCGATCCTCTCTCATGCTCCCCATCTACGACATTCAATCCGAACTGACCGATGCCTTGACCCGGGGCAACCGGATCATTTTGCAGGCCCCCACCGGATCAGGAAAATCCACCCAGGTGCCGCAAATGGTTTTAGATGCGGGCCTGATTGATTCGCAAAAAGAAATCGCGGTCATGCAACCCCGCCGATTGGCGGCCCGCATGTTGGCCAAACGGGTGGCTTTTGAACGTAAAGGATCTTTGGGCGGAGAAGTCGGATATCAGGTAAGGCTGGACCGTAAAGTTGGACCCGAAACCCGGATCCGGTATGTGACCGAAGGAATACTGCTGAGAGAATGGCTGAACCGTCCCCAACTGGATCATGTGGGTTGCCTCATCTTTGACGAGTTTCATGAACGTCACCTCTACGGAGATCTTTCGCTCGCACACGCCTTGCACTTGCAGGCCACGGACCGGCCGGATTTGAAGATTATTTTGATGTCTGCCACCCTGGACACCGAACCGCTGCAAGCCTTCCTTCCGGATGCGCAATTGTTAAAATCCGAAGGGCGCAGCTTCCCGGTAGACATTCATTATTTGGATCGTGATCCGCGGGCCAACCGGGTCGATATTTGGCAGTCAGCGGCCGACACCGCAAACCGCCTGGCCGAAAAAACCGACGGCGACATTCTGATCTTTATGCCCGGGGGATTTGAGATTGACCGGACGCTTGATGCATTAAAACGAAGCCCGGTCGGCAAAGCCTCCCTTTGTTTGCCTCTCCACGGATCCTTAACGCCCGACCAACAGGATTTGGCCGTAGCTCCCGCCTCTCAAAGGCGCATCATCGTCTCCACCAACATTGCGGAAACTTCCCTCACCATCGACGGTGTCACCGGTGTCATCGACAGCGGATTGGCCCGGGTGGCCCGCTTCGATCCCGTGCGCGGGGTGGATCAACTGAATGTCGAATCCATTTCCCGCGCCTCTGCGGATCAACGCGCCGGACGGGCAGGTCGCACCGCTCCGGGCATCTGCGTGCGCCTGTGGACCGAAGCCGGAAACCGCAGCCGCCCAATTCGCGAAACCCCGGAAATCCACCGGGTGGATCTCTCCGAATCCGTGCTGACGTTCCGCGCCCTGGGCGTCAAAGACTGGTCGACCCTCGCCCTGCCCGATCCCCCGGAGGCAAGTGTACTGGAGGCCACCGAAAAATTCCTCCATCAACTGGGCGCTCTCAACCGGGAAGGCGATCTCACTCCTTTGGGCCGAAATCTTTTGGACTATCCCGCCCATCCGCGGATTGGCCGCTTGATGCTGGAAGCGGAATCCCGGGGCGTCGCCGAATCCGCAGCCCTGATTGCGGCCCTGCTCCAGGGACGCCCCCTGCTGCTTAGAAAAATATCCTCTTCCGCCCGTCAACAGCAACTGGATCTGTTCTCCGGAGACGGCGCTTCGGATCTGCTGATGCAACTGCAGGCCTGCGAATGGGCGGCGGCCGTGCGCTTCGATCGAAATCAGTGTCAGGAACTGGGCATCCACGCCCTCACCGCCCGGCAGGCCATCCAAAGTGCCAAACTTTTTTTGCGTAACCGAAGTTCAAGTAAAACTGCAAAAGATCCCGCCACCGAATTGCGGAAATGTTTGGCGGTGGCCTTCGCCGACCACCTCGCTTTGCGACGTCCACATACCCGGCGCTGCGATCTGATGGACGGCCGGGTGGCGGAAATCGATAAAGACAGTATTTGTGAAGAGGCGGAACTCATGGTGGCGGCAGAAATCCGTGATCCCGAGCGCGCCAAAACTCCGTTCCTGACCGGCCTCACCCGGGTGGAGGAAGATTGGCTGCGCGAACTGTGGCCGGATCAGTTTGAGGAAAGAAAAGATCTCCGCTACGACGAGCAGGCCAAGCGGGTGCTATGCGAATCCCGAAAGCAGTTGGGAGAATTGATTCTGGAAAGCAAACTCAGTCATGAAGTAAGCGATGACGATGCCGGACGTCTGCTCATGGAAGCCGTAACCGCAGGCAAAGTGCCTCTCCCCGGATGGGATGACGGTGTCGACGCCTGGATCACCCGCCTCAACTGCCTCGCGGAATGGCAACCGGACTGGGGCCTCCCGCCCTTGGAAGAAGAGGACCGGCACTTGTTGTTGGAGCATATGCTTTGCGGATGCAGAACCCGCAAAGATGTCAAAAATTTGGACATCCGCTCTCAGGTGGAAAACTGGCTGAATCCCATGCAACGGAAACTGGTCAAAGAACACTGTCCCACCCGCATCAAACTTCCCAACGGACGGGATGCACGGGTACGATATGAAAGAGGATCCGCCCCGGTGGTCTCCTCAAAGCTCCAGGACTTTTTCGGGATGAACCAAAGCCCCAAAGTCGGAGGCGGCACCATCGCCTGCAAAGTGGAATTGCTTGCCCCCAACCGACGGCCCGCCGCCCTCACCGACGACCTCGCCGGCTTTTGGAAAAACGGCTATCTCCTGGTCCGCAAAGATCTGAAAGGCCGCTACCCCAAACACGACTGGCCGGAAACGGTGTAAGCGCCAAATTCAGATGCAAGGACCGGCACATACAGGAAGCTGAACCTATCCCTGTTTAATAAACTCTTGTAATAATCCCCGTGAGTGAAAGAGTTAAACAATGAAATATACGAACCCATATCCTGTACACCGAGGTATGACTTTTGGCTTTTACGCCCGTAACGGATATTACAGCAGTGCGGATGCCCGGGCCCAGGTCGAAAAGATGAAAGCCCTCAATATCGAGTGGATCTGTCTGGTGGTGACAGTGCTGCAGGAGAGCTATGCCTCCGGACGCCAGTTCCGTGACTTTGAAATTACACCTGCGGATGACGAGATTCGAGAAATTATTGATTTCATCCACGAAAAAGGGATGAAAGTCCAGCTCCGGCCCATGCTTGAATGTTGGGATGGCACCCAACGTATCCACATCCAGTTTCCAGGAGACGGGGAAATCATTCCCGGCAAACCCTTCACCTATTGTGCGGACTGGTTTGAAAGCATGACGCAACGCACCCTGCATTACGCCAGTCTGGCCACCCGGGCCGGCTGCGAAGCCTACGGGCTGGATAGTGAACTCGACTTAATTGCCCACTTCAACAAACCCTGGAAAGAAGTCGTGGCCGCCGCCCGCAGCGTGTTCAGCGGCCACCTGACTTCCAGCCACACGCCCGTCGCGGATTTTGAAAGGCAACTTTCCACACCCGGGCACTGGTGGTATGATCTGGATTCTCTGGGCACCAGCTTCTACCATCCGGTATCAGAACAACCCGGAAGCAGTTTGGATGACATGGTAAAACATCTGGAAAGCTGGCGAAATCACCACCGGAAAATTGCGGAACTGTATGGAAAACCCTATTATTTTGGTGAGGTCGGATGCTGTTCCACCGCCGGAGCTACCCGCAAACCGGCCGGCTGGAACAACCCCGGAGGCTTTGACGGCAATGAACAGGCTTTGTTTCTGGAGGCAATACTGCGAACGTTCTGGGAGGAACCCTGGTGGATGGGCATGTACTGGTGGAAATGGGATGAACAAAATGACCGCCCCTGGTTTCGGAATGATCCCGCCGGGGATAAGGGCTTTACCCTTGACGGGAAACCCGCAGCCCATGTGCTCCGTGATTATTATGGCAAACCGAACCGGAATGCCGTCCGTTAGGCCATCAACTGAGATTTAGATTTTTTTAAGCTTCGATTTTTTCAGCCACACTGCGGCTTCATTCGAGGTGTCGAAGTAAATACCGCTTTTGACCGCAAGGATTCCCCGAATATCGTGGATATGACTCTGATCATTGATATCTTCGGAATCCTCAAAATATTCAAATAGTTTTATCATCCGCATATAACCCTCGCGCTCCTCTTCACCACCGACCTCTATAAGCCCCCGGCATGCGTTGGTTGCATAAAAAGGGTGTATCTGATTCCGGATATCCCGACGTTCTTCAGCGTTCAGAGAGGCAATCGACGCATAGAGTTCCAGTTGTTGCGAAGACATTATATCAAAAACGGCGACCGCCGTTTCCCGGTCTCCGCAATCCAGCAATGCTCTGGCGGCGGTAAAACGGACGAAGATGTTCGGGTCATTTGTGAGCTCCTGCAAAGCCGGTATGGCCTCTTCCATTTTTAACAAACCGAGGACATAGGCCGCGTAACCACCGCCCAAACCGCCGTGCTCACAATGCTGGATAAGATTCTGCAGAGTCGATTCCTCCGCGCGGTCAATCATCTGATCCTTGTGATATCCAGCGAAAACAAGCGGAAGCGATTCCGGATCCTGCGGCACCCACATGGAATAAAGTTTTTTAATCGCCCGGCCACGGACCAAAGGATCTGAATCGTAAGTCATCCTTTTCAGAAAAGCGACATAGTCATCATCAGGGAGTGAGTAGAAATACCCCACCACAATGAGAACCCGTTCTCTTATCAAAGGATCTTTTGCATTTATGCGGGTTTCGAAAAACATACATCGCGACGCGGTCCGTGGAAACATCGAGGCATGAATGTATTCATTCCTCTCCGCAGCTTTCGGACGATACATCGCCACTTGATTCGCTTCCCATTGCCCCTTTGGCGTACAGCATCCTCCCACCAGGAGAAGAGTCAGAATCATTAAAAGTAAATTTTTCATAGCTCAGAGAAAACCTACCCTTCTGGAATTCTCCCTTTTCGCAAGGAACTTTTTTTGAAAACGCCGGGAAAGGCCCAATAGACCAAAAAGACAAACAGGCATGCCGGAAGGAATACACATATCAAAACCGATGCCGCGACGTAGTCGATCCCAATGATGGAAAACCACCTTAAAAATAAAACTGATCCATCAAACAACTGATCAGAAAACGTACTGAAATCATCTATGATCAGAGCCGAAAATATCAGAATGACCGTCCACCCGACCGTGGTAATCGGTTTTTTGAGTATTTTATCGATGAGTGCAAAAAACACAAAGGGAGTCAGCACGTAATAAACGATTATATTGATTTCATTGTATGACTGACCCGTCCATTCCGAAAGAACAACCAAAGCCCTATAAACGATGAAAAATATTTGATCCATACTCTTATTTGTATTGGTCAGCTTCATCCCCGAACAGGAAAAAAGGAATGAGATCTATACATCCTTCAGGCTTCAAAAAGAATCTACAAAAGGAGTCTGCCCTTCCTTAAAAAGGACGAGAGGCAAGAGCTGTCCCGAATGGCACTAACTTAAGGCCATGTAGCAGCCCCGGAGGGGCTAACGCGTTTAGCCCAGGGCAAACGACGAAGGCGTGCAGCTCTGGGAAAATAGATAACGACATACGGGCCCCGGAGGGGTCCGGGTTTAACGGGGACTCACGCCAGAACCCTTTGCAAATGGTCGCCC